>NZ_FQTR01000211.1 GCF_900128535.1 bacterium endosymbiont of Bathymodiolus sp. 5 South
GTGGCTTAGGTAGGGACAATTCCGCACAACAGGATTATCGTGCTATGGAAATTCTCCCTTTTAATTCAACGCAAATTCAATCAATGTTAAAAAAACAACTGGGTGAGCAGGATAGCGCACTTGTTTTTAAATTTATTAGCAACAATCATTATTTATCAGGCTTGGCAAGTCGCCCTTTTCTGCTAAATAAAATCGCTGAAATTTTATCAGCATTAAAGCAACTCAAACACATTAATTCAACCAGTTTCTATCAAGCACTGATTGAGGATACACTCAGAAGAGATGATGAGAAACATGTATTGAGCCTACGCCATAAAAAGACACTATTGCAAGATTTGGCTTATTATTTATGGCAAAACAAAGAACAGGTTTTGCCCATTGATGACTTAAATGATTGGTATCAGCACTGGTTACACCAAGATGCAGATTTATACGCACAATACAAGAACATTAGTAATGCAGAATTAGAGCAAGATTTACGCAATTCCACTTTATTAGTGCGTTTTGCAGAAGCGGATTTTGGCTTTACTCACACTTCAATGCAGGAATTTTTTATTGCTCAAAAATTAACCAAAGAATGGCAAACAACAGGTTTAATGACTTTAGAGGAAAATATTTCAACTTTGACTCGGCAATTTATTTTGGATGGCATTGTTTTGTTGTCTAGCAAAGAAATAACCCGCTTGCATCAGGTGTTAATCCACACCTTGGAGCAGGCAAGCACAACGCCTGTTGCTCGCTTGGCATTAGACATTGTTAGCACAATGCACAAGCATCAAATATCTGTGCCAGTGTTTGAAGTGGTGCAATTAAGCCAGTTAAAACTGCAAGAAATAACCGTTTTTGGCTTAAACTGCCAACGCCTTGTGATTAATGCCACAGAATTATTTGCCAGTGAATGGACGGCAGTAACTATTGGCGAATTACAGTTAACAGCAAGTAATTTAAACAAATCTATTTGGCGTCATAGTCAGATACAAACGCTACACAGTGATTTTAAAGCAAAGCCCGACTCGGTGTTAACCTCAGGCTTGTATCAATGGACATTAACGCAGTGCCAATTTCTATTTCAATATACAGAACTGTCTGCACAGTTGGATTGGCATATTTATGAGGCACAGTGCAAAGTTAATGCTGTAAAGTCAATCGCTGAACTTAAAGTATTGGGTTTTATGCAAACTGGGCATACGGATAAAGTTTTGAGTGCAAATTTCAGCCCAGATGGCAAACAGATTGTCTCTGCCTCAGCGGATAAAAACCTCAAACTTTGGGATTTAGCAGGCAATTGTCTACAAACTTTTGTTGGGCATACGGCTGAGGTTTCGAGTGCAAATTTCAGCCCAGATGGAAAACAGATTGTCTCTGCCTCATGGGATAAGAGCCTCAAACTTTGGGATTTAGCAGGCAATTGTCTGCAAACTTTTGTTGGACATACAGCTGAGGTTTCGAGTGCAAATTTCAGCCCAGATGGAAAACAGATTGTCTCTGCCTCATGGGATAAGAGCCTCAAACTTTGGGATTTAGCAGGCAATTGTCTGCAAACTTTTGTTGGACATACAGCTGAGGTTTCGAGTGCAAATTTCAGCCCAGATGGCAAACAGATTGTCTCTGCTTCAGTGAATAATAACCTCAAACTTTGGGATTTAGCAGGCAATTGTCTACAAACTTTTGTTGGGCATACAGCTGAGGTTTCAAGTGCAAATTTCAGCCCAGATGGCAAACAGATTGTCTCTGCCTCAATGGATAATAACCTCAAACTTTGGGATTTAGCAGGTAATTGTCTGCAAACTTTTGTTGGGCATACGGCTAGGGCTTCAAGTACAAATTTTAGCCCAGATGGAAAACAGATTGTCTCTGCCTCATGGGATAAGAGCCTCAAACTTTGGGATTTAGCAGGCAATTGTCTACAAACTTTTGTTGGGCATACGGCTGTGGTTTTAAGTGCAAATTTCAGCCCAGATGGCAAGCAGATTGTCTCTGCCTCATGGGATAAGAGCCTCAAACTTTGGGATTTAGCAGGCAATTGTCGGCAAACTTTTGTTGGACATACGGATGCGGTTTCGAGTGTAAATTTTAGCCCAGATGGTAAACAGATTGTCTCTGCCTCATGGGATAACAACCTCAAACTTTGGGATTTAGCGGGTAATTGTCTGCAAACTTTTATTGGGCATACGGCTGGGGTTGTAAGTGCAAATTTCAGCCCAGATGGCAAACAGATTGTCTCTGCCTCAGCGGATAAGAGCCTCAAACTTTGGGATTTAGCAGGCAATTGTCTACAAACTTTTATTGGGCATACGACCTTGGTTTCAAGTGCAAATTTCAGCCCAGATGGCAAACAGATTGTCTCTGCTTCAATGGAAATTTGTATTTGGCAATTATCACCTGCCCAATCCTCTTGGCAATTACAACAACTAT
>NZ_FQTR01000212.1 GCF_900128535.1 bacterium endosymbiont of Bathymodiolus sp. 5 South
GTTGACTGCATTGGCTTGGAGGTTTGAGCCAATAATAGTGGTGGTTTTGTTTGGAGTATTAAGGTTTGTATTAGCAATGGTTGGGGTTATTGCCAGGGTTGTGATTAAGGTTAAAATTGATATTACAAATGGGTTTGGCATTTGGTTATTTTAATGGGTTTTGGTGGTTTTTTTTGTTTTAAAAATAGTGGTTTTGTTTTTAATGAGAGGGTGGGGTTATATTTTTACGATAAAAGGGTAGCGTCCCCTTTTCCCCTCTTTTCCCCTTGCCAGTTTTTTTATTTGTTATAGTGTTTTTTTAATTCTTTCCTGAAAACATAAAACTTGCTTGCCCAGTATTAAAATCTACTGAATATCTAGCCCCTTTCCAATTATCAATTTCCAATTTTCCATCGTAACAATACAATGCAAAACCTTCTTTATAATCCCAACAGCCAAAACTTTGTGATAAATCTGGCTTTAATATCCATATAATATTATCTTTATTATCATAACAAATAATATTGCTAGATACTGGTGGGGTGCTTGTTTCATTCAAATATCTTTTTTCATAAGCAATAATTTTTTTATCATAAATAGCGTTTTTTGGACAGTCATCAGGATAAGTATGTGTATTTATATCATATCCGTTAAGAAAAACTTTTTTGTTATTTTTTAAACATAAAATTGTTTCTACAACTAGCTTAGTTTTCATTATCTACTTCTACAAAGGTCTAGAATTATTAAATACATTTATATTTATATTCTCTAACAACTCATATTGCGTTCCACCACCATTGCCATTAAAGTTTTCTTTGGCAACACCTGTTCTCATTTTTATTCCTTTTGGTGGTTTCACATCAACAACATGATCTGGTAAATATGGTAGAGCAAATTTATCTTGGATTTCTTTAGGTGTCAATCCTTTAATGTCAGAATCTTTCATCATCCATCGTCCTGCATGTTTCGTTTCTCCTTTGGTAAAAACTCTAACATATTTATCTTTACCATTAGCCGTAAAATCAACAATTGGTTTACTCAGATTATATGGTGGATTGACATAACCAGAGTTTGCAATTTTCGTATTAACCGATTTACTAACTGTTTTATTTTTAAGTGCCTTAGCTTCTTTAATGCCCTTTACAATCTTACCAGCAGTCCCAGCAGGCACAATCACCGATAATATTCTGCCTCCACCTCTGATTTGATCTTGCGTGGCTTTGTCCAACTTATTCCATTTCGCACTAGCAACATTGCCGGTCTTATCATCAATATACTTAACAGTTACATCTAAACCATTGCCTACTTGGGTGCCCACTTTGGCAATAAGGTCTAGGGTCTTTTCTGTGGCTTTGGGGAAATGTTCATAAGATAACTCAATTGCTGCTTGAGATCCTTGTGCAATGACTTTAGTCAGTGGGTCGTTACCTTGTCCAATAGTTTCTAAACCATCTACTGGGTCACCATCGCCAACAATAGCAGCATAAATTGCAGCAGCGGTTAATGTGCCTGTTACTACAAAATCCTTCCCCTTGCTCTTATCAATCCCAGCATAATCCTGATTGTTGTTGTTAACAAGGTTTGTGTTTCTCTGTATTTCTGCTGGTGTGTTGCCTAGGTTTTTGTTGTTGCTGTCTGCTAAGTTGCCATCGCCATAGTTTTTTGAGGCGAACTCAACATAATCGCTAAAGTCGTCTCCATAGTTTTGGGCGTAGATTTCATTGTCTGCTTTGCTTGCGTTGTTTTGTGGGTTGGTGTTGATACTTGGGTCTTGGTTGTCTATCGCATGGCTAGTTTCATGTCCTAGGGTGGTTGCTAAATCTTTGGTGTTGTTAAGGTTGGCATCATTTAGGTAGATGCCGTTGTCTTCGCCGTAATGTCCTTTTCTGTTGTCTTGGCTATCTGCGACTAGTTTTACATCTACGGCTTGTGTGTAGCCCAACTCAACCATAACGCTACTCACCAGTTCTGTTGCTAATTGTTGTTTTTGTGTTGGTGTTAAGTTAGGGTCGGTTAAGGCTTTGGCTAGGGCTGGGTTATTGGCTATTTTGGCTGTAACGGCTTCATCGGTTTTGTGGAGTTTGTCTACTTCACTGAAGAAGTCTTTGAGTTCTGTTCTATCGGTATTGACTATTTGCTGGATGGCAGAGGTTATCATGCCTGATTTTTTAATATCTTTGGCGATTTGTATTCTGCCGTTTTTGGTTAGTAGTCTTGTGTCTATTTCGCCTTTTAAGCCTTTGTGAGAGGCTATGTTGTAGATGTTTACTTCTGTGTCTTTGATGTCTCTGTTGAGGAGTTTGGTGCTGGATTTGGATTTAGACTTGGATTTAGAATTGGAATTGTTTTGGTCGATGTCGGCTATTTGGATATTGCCACTGCCTAGGGTGGCTAGGACTTTGGTTTTA
>NZ_FQTR01000213.1 GCF_900128535.1 bacterium endosymbiont of Bathymodiolus sp. 5 South
CACAAAGAGCACAAAATGTTATCGCTTCTTATGTGGTCGGCGGGGTTGCCGCTGAGTTGGGTGGCGGTAAGTTTGCTAATGGTGGCATGAGTGCGGCGTTTAGTAGGATGTTTAATGATTTAGGGCATCCAATTGGCAAGGACTTCTCTCATTCAAACGGTAAAAATAGTCATTTTCATGATGCTCCACTTGAATCTGTTACACCTCTTTTAGACATATTTTTCAGTAGAAAAACTATTGGTTTTGCGGTTAAGACTCGTGTTGGTAGAAGTTTGTGTATTTTTGCAATTCTTTGCGCTCCTCCTAACACTATTTCTAACACTATTAGAGATGGTTTAGAAGACAGTATTAGATTAAAAAATATTTCTAGAAAAGTAAAGGATTCTATTAATGCTCACAATAGGAGTAAAAAATAATGTTGAAAAGATATAGTGTTCTTTGGTATGAAGCCGAATCTGATAAGAACAATAAAAAATTATCTGATAGTTTAGAGGATTGTTTTGTAAATGGAAATTGTAAGAATATAATTAATATTTTGTTAAAAGCTGATAAAAATAATTGCAGAATTGCCGCAAGTCTTATTGGTAATCTTTATTTAAATGGAAAATACGGTGTTAAAAAAGATGTTAACGAGACTATTTATTGGCATCGAAAGGCATTTTTTGAAAATGAAGATATAGATGCTGGGTTAGATTTAGCTATTTTTTATAAAAATTTAGCAACTAAAAATAAAGATAATGCACTGCATAAAAAATCAATTGAAGTTTACCAAAAAATTGCTACCATCAACAATCATATTGCTCTTACTGCACTAGGTGGATGTTACGAAATAGGGCGCGGTGTTGAGAAAAATATAGATAAATCATTCGAATATTACAAGCAAGCGGCAGAAGCAGGCAATCTAGCAGCCACTATGGCAATGAGTAGAGTTTATCGTAAACATAAAAATTGGCTTAAGGGTGTAAAAATGTGTTTAAAAGTTATACCAAAAATTTTAAGTGAAGTAAAAAAAAACCCAGATAGTGAAAAATTAAGAAGGGAGTAAAAATAAAGAGACACAAGTGTTAATTATGAGTATAAAACCCCAACAGATATTGGAGATATTGGGGACGCTACCCTTTTTTAATTGGTATTTTATTCATCCCAAGATTAAATGTTTATGCAGCAGGATTTTTGTTAGGCATGATAGGAAGCAAAGGTGATTTAAAACAAGGAATATTAGGTGCATTAACAGCAGGATTTATGCATCCAATGAAAGCAGGTTTTAATAAACTTATAGCCCATGGCGTAACTGGTGGTGTACGAAGTCGATTATCTGGCGGTAGTTTCAAAAGCGGATTTTTAGGCTCCTCTGTAAGTTATGGCGCCAGCTGGTCAGGTGCATATGAGGCGGCAGGCGTTAGTAGCCAAGCCAACACATGGGCACAAAGAGCACAAAATGCTGTCGCCTCTTATGTGGTTGGTGGGATTGCTGCTGAGTTGGGTGGCGGTAAGTTTGCTAATGGCGGGATGAGTGCGGCGTTTAGTAGGATGTTTAATGACCTAAGTTCAGCATATGAGTGTATGGGTCGTTGTCATGGAAATGATTATGGTAAGGTTTTAAAGACAAACAATATAGTGAATGGAAATATTGGGGGTAGTGGCAGTTTGTTTTTAGGTGTTTTTGGTGTATCTGGTTTTATTGGTAAAGGAGGTGATTCAAATGGAAACAGATGCTTTGTCGGAACTGGTTGCATGCAATTTGGATTGGGAGTTTTTGGCGGTGCTGGCGCTTCAATTGAAGGCGGATACAGTAAACCATTAACAACGGGGAGTAGTCAAAGTTGGGGTTTCTTTTTTAATGGCGGGAGCGGTCCTGCTAGTGGAGCAAATGTTAATTTTGACAAGGGCGGAGTTAGTGGAGGCAAAGGATTTGTTGGAGGTGGTTTTGGCGCTTCAGGAGGCGTTCAATTTTGTGAAAGTTATGCTAATTGTAATAATTAAATGAATAAAAAGGAAATGGAAAAACAACACTTTCTTTTATTAAAGAAGGCTTTTTTGTTTGGATTTTTACCTATGATGAGTTCGCTTTTAATACTTCATTTATGGCTAGGATTATTTATAGGAAAAGTTATAAGTGACATTGGAACAGTGATTTTTCTTTATTTTTTTATAAAAATGTTTCTGAATTTTTTTAGATATAAAGGATGGTTGAAAGGTAATGATAATAGTAATTATTAGGGTCAGTGAAAATAAGGAAAAATAAAAATAAGATATTGGATATGTCAGGTTTCACCACGTTATTCCCTACTTTCAAAAACCACACTCCGAAACATATCAGGCTTTCTGATAAACAAATCAGGCTTCAAATTATACCAATACTCTAAAGCCTCATAAGGC
>NZ_FQTR01000214.1 GCF_900128535.1 bacterium endosymbiont of Bathymodiolus sp. 5 South
GCTTCTGTTTCTACTGGGGTACAACAAGCTAAATATTTGAGTATTGACCGTACTGGTGCGAACTACAATAGCCTTGATCGTGCTTACGGCATGAGTGTTCGTTGTATTAAATCGAAGCCTGACACTGATACAACAGGAGAGTACCAAGCGGTCGTCTCAGGTACACTGCTACGCAATGTTTGGCTTGATAGAAACTTAGGTGCAACACAAAAAGCCACCTCAGGCACTGACTCTAATGCTTACGGAACTTATTACAAGCTTGGTAAGGCTACATGCCCAACGAACTTTACCCTGCCATCTGAGAAAGATCTCAAGGTGCTTATTGCCGAGCTTGGTGAGGGTAGATATATTGTCCAAAATGCCTTCTTTAGTGCGATGGCGTTGCCGGCTGCTGGCCATGAAAAAGATGACAGAACTGTGGGATCCAGCATCTATCTGAGGGGTGCTGGAAATCAGGTAGTTTTGATTAACAGCGAAAGGGGCAATGGGCGCTTCTACGAGGATAAGGCTGAGAATAATGACGGTATACCTGTTCGTTGTATTAAAGAAACTAGTTCTATAGGTTCTGATGCGTCAACCGAATTAGTAACACTAACAATCACAGATAATTCCCCCAAGCCCAATGGGAGCGGAAAAGGCATAATTGGGGCTGCTAAAACCGTTACTTTTACTTTTGATTTTTCAGAGCCTGTTGTTGGTTTTACAGTCTCAGATGTGAAAATTGAAAATGGCAAGATCGTTGCAGGTGCAATCATTCCAGTTAGCGAAGCTCCAGCAAATACTCGTTGGACATTAACTGCGTTCCCAACACAAGGAATGAGCAGCAACTCCTTGGTAGTTACAATTCCTGCAAATTCTGCGCTCGATCGTAATGCTAATGGGAATGTTATAGCGAGTCGTAGTGTTAGCTTAAATACAGAACCACCAAAAGCTATAGTTATAGAAAAATGGGCTACGGACGCAAGCGCGGATAAGGGTTCCGGCGCCAAGCAGCTTATTGGCAAGCCAGACCTGGGGCTGAATCTTGGCGATCCGGCGGTGAAGAATCACCCGAAGTCTTGGTTAGAAGGAAAAGGAAATAAGGGTCTGACCAATCTCACGCTTACATATGATAAAGACGAACCACTATACATTCAATCTGTTGTTATTCGTCAGACTTTTAACACTGGAGGAGGTGTTGATATGATCTCTGGGATTGACTCGGATGGTAAGGAGACTCCTCTTTATAATTCATTTAATGACGAACTTAGTGAGTTCTCGGGTGCCGATTGTACAAATTCTAGCTGGGGTATGCAAGTAAACGACAGAACGATAGCTCTAAACTCCAAAGCAATGAGACTAGGTCCGTTTTACAAAATAAAGGTACTAGTTGGCGTTCAAAGTGCTGGCGGATTTGACGGAGTTGACGCAGTAAAAATCACCGGATTCAAAGATAAACCTCTCTGATAAATATTTTGCATAAATAGCCATAACCAGCACTAAGAATACAACATTCAAGTACTGGTTTGTTATTTGTTTAAAGTATTTAGCGAGACAAAAAATCTCATCAGAGTTTTTTAGAGGTATTTAAAATAGTATAAAAAACTTTATATAAAGAAGGATAATGATATAATTCTCGTTAATTTTTTTACAACTCCCCATGCTCATCATGTCAAACATAACAAAATCCCATATCTTGCTTTCTAGTGCGTTCAAGCAATTCAAACACTTTTTTGCGCTTAGCCTTTTAATCACATTTTCTTTGAATGCTTTTTCTGTTGATGATCCTCAGCAACTTAACAAAGAGGCGCTTAACAAAGAAGAATTTAACAAAGAAGCCTACTTAGACCTCAGTAAGCCTTACCAGCAAAACAATCCACAGTCTGCCAAGCAAGACAACCAAGCCACGACTATACTTAAAGAAGTCGCAGGTGCGGCTCGCACTGCTCTAGGCTCTACCAACTCAGGCAATACCGACCAACTGGGTAAAAAGGTTGCTACAGACATTAAAAACCAAGCCATTAACAAAACCGAAGGCTTGGTTAATGATAAAGCCAACGCATTTTTAAATGCATTTGGTGCGGGTCGTAGTGAGGTGAGTATTGATGGGATGAAAGCAAACATACTGAACTATAGTATTAAAACCATTCAACCCCTTTCTGAGCTTAATACCAACAGCAAAGAGTTAACTTTCTTTCAAGGTGGCATCGCTTCTAACAGAAGGAGTGAAAGTAACGACAGTCGTCGCACTACGATTAACTTAGGCATTGGTCATCGTCTATTGGTAGAGGATGACATGGCAATCGTCGGTATTAATGTTTTTACTGATTATGAGACCAAATCCAGACACAGGCGCCTAAGTCTTGGTTTGGAATACCAGCGCACTAACTTTAG
>NZ_FQTR01000215.1 GCF_900128535.1 bacterium endosymbiont of Bathymodiolus sp. 5 South
CCAATTTTTTGCCCACTTGGTGATTTCTTTAAACCTTGTCCTAGCAGGACTAAGGCTGGGTTTAAAAAATCGCCAAGTGGGTGAAAAGTGGGTTTCTGATGATTGTTCCTATTTATGCAAAGGTCTCAAATACATATTTGTATAATTCCGTTGTATAGTATATAATTCATATTAATGTTGCACCTAAGTAACTAATGTGCATTAATAATTGTTGGAGAAAAACTAATGAAAATAACTCAATCTAGTATAGAATTTAATAATGTTATGCGTGCAAAAACTAGCATTAATGACACTGAACGGACTGTTAAAACTGTTAAAATTGACAATTATTCTTTTACTAACTCAAATTCTAAGGGTGGTTTTAAGGAAATTAATAGCACCAGTGATTTAAAAGAATTACATAATATTGGCATTGAATCTGCAAAAAAAGTTTTTGCAATAATGAATGATTAATTCACACTAAAATTATAAAAAGCACCTTTTTTAGGTGTTTTTTTTTGAGGTAAAAAAATGATATTTTCAAACGATGAAACTGTAGATTATTCTGAAATCATGATATTAATTGATGGTTTTGTTGAGGCAAATGCTGCAATAATTGTCGTTAATGAAGACAAATTATTCCACATGATAAAAAGAATTCATGCTGAATTTCCATGTATTAACGGTGCGAATAATGCAAATGTTTTTAAAAAATCAGCCGCTTTTTTATGTGAATTTGTTGGCGAACAAGTAGTAGAAAGTTTTGAATGTCAAATGTCGGACAAACTTAAGAAAATAACAAATAACGGAAGTGCAATTATTGCTTTTTATATTGTTACCACAATGTTGAACAAAGCAACAGTGCAAGATGGAGAAAAAAGCATACAAAATTCTATTGAATTATCAAAACATTCCTATATTGATATTATTGATGCCTTAAGCCACATTACCCTACAAGGGAGTTTTATGCTGGTTACCGTTTTATTGGAGCAGTTAGTGTATAAAACAAACTCTAATTTGCAATACAATATCCATAAATTATCAACCACCTAAACCGACCGCTAACGCGTCGGCTGAATTCAAACGTTACACATCAAAGAAATAAGGGGCGTTAGTGGCAATAAAAATAGGAATAGATATGGGTGCAATTAAAGATTTAGTTGGTTTAGTTACGCAGTTAACAGATAGCGTGAAAGATAGGAAGTTTGCCAGTGAACTTCGAAATATTCAAAGCATGATTGGCTCAATACAATCAGAACATGCTCAAATGCATGAGCAGCGCATCAAATTGATGACTGAAAATGCAGAACTTAAGCAAAAAATAATTTCTTTAGAACAGGAAATACTAGATATCAAACAAGGTATTACTGCCAGCAACAATCAAAGCATAAGTAAAACAACCAATGAGGAGGAGAAAATTCTTCTTCTATTATCAGAAACAGAAACAGATAAGACATCAGCACAACAAATTGCATGCCAGTTATCAATTGATCTTACTAAAACAAAATATTGGTTAACAAAGCTAGTAGAAGATGATATGCTGTCACTTTCAGTGTATGTGAACCAGCCAGCCCTATACTACCTAGCACAGGGTGGTCGCGGGTATTTGGTAAAAAATGAACTTATATAAAACCACTAACAATGCGAAAAGCGTCGCGATTTTTGCCTACCACTGAACTAAGTCGTTATACCTTGTGTTGTTAAAGATGATAAAATATATAACTATAACAAACTATTAAATTACAAACAAAAATACAACATTATGAATAAAATTATTACATTATCGATTGCTACAATATTTTTAGCTACAAGTTATGCCAGTCACTCACAAAATATAGAACATCAAAGCCCTCACCACAAAATACATTGGGGGTACAAAGGAGCGATAGGTCCAAGTCATTGGGGAGATATGGATGAAAAATTCTCTATGTGTGGCAAAGGTAAAATGCAAACACCAATTAATATTGTTGCTACAAAAGACATCAGTCTAACGCCATTGGATATTAACTATACAACATCATCAAAAAATGTCATTAATAATGGTCATACAGTTCAAGTAAACATTCAAAGTGGAAGTACCTTAACAATTGAGGGGGAAACATATGAATTAAAACAATTTCATTTTCACACGCCAAGTGAAAATAATATAAATGGCACCTCATACCCTCTTGAAACTCATTTTGTTCATGCTACAAAAGATGGGAAATTAGCAGTTGTTGCTGTGATGTTTAAGAACGGCAGAGCCAATCCAATTTTAGAGAAAATTTGGCATAAATTCCCACTTAAAGAAAACAAAGCGGTATCTATTGATTTAAGTAGTGCTGATATTAAATCTATGATGCCGTCAAATAAAGATTATTATAAATT
>NZ_FQTR01000216.1 GCF_900128535.1 bacterium endosymbiont of Bathymodiolus sp. 5 South
AGACTGTCCAATTAATAGTGTTGGCTAGTTGTATTAAAGGGTCTTTGACATCTAATTGAGAAAAGAGCTCTGAATGAAAAAGATTTGATTGGGTGGATATTGGGCTGGATTTAGTTAACATTTTTTTTAAGCAAAACGACCAAGAAATAAGAGGTATTTTAGCAAAAGTTGGTTGATTTGTCTATGGTTATTGTTGGTTTTATTGTTATAAATCAATTTGTTGTGTGGTTTTTAAGGGTTGACTAAGTACATCGACATCTATATCATCTTTATCAAGAAATAAACATTTTAGCAAGATTACAGTCAAATTGCGTACGCTACTATCTTTAACTCTTCCCAAGTTGTTATCAGAAGAGAGAATTATAAAAGCCCCCCTATCACCGGGCGTTGTATAAGAAGATAATTTGCTGATTGAACAATGTAAGACAAAGCTGTTTCGGCCAAAGGTGAAAATGACTCCCATCTATTGAGAATGTAGGATGCGCACAGATATTGCGATCCTCTTTTAATCTCTCTAAATGAATTTTCTCAATCGTTGAGATTAACTCTAGTTGGTTGCATGCAATATCTAAAATTCCATTCTCGAAGGCTAGCATTGACGCCGAATCAGATGGACTTATTTTATTTAATTTTTCTTCTATTACTTTTGCAGTTCCATCACCAGTAGCACTAAGCTCTTTTACCTTCTCGATGATATCAACACAAACAGCTATCCATGTAGCAATCATAGATGCTCTATAAGCTCCAGTTCTATAAGAAACAATAGCTTCGTTTAAATAATTCTTGGGATGAGGATTCCTAACTCTTTGAACCAATTCATCTAAGTTACTTAAATGTAATTTCAATTTAGAACTCCTTATGTGATTTTTGCATAAGTAAAATAAGTGGCACTTTAAATTGTCCACTAGAACTATTTATCGAGCTAAGCACTTTTATTATTTAGATTTTGCATCTTTAGCTTCAGCAGCTTCTCTCGGTTTCTCAGGTGTTAATGAATATAGCGCATTTAATTCCTTTGGTTCAGATATCCCCTTTTTAACAATGAAATTTAACAAATCAAACAGTTTAGATGCCACACAGTCAAAATCTTCATCTGACATCTCACCTGGGTGAACTGCATTATTTCCTGCAATACGCACTGTGTCGGCAACTTTAACAACTAAAGGAGGTATTATATTATCAGCGGCTAATTTTCTAATATCAGTGTTTATATTTTCTCCATTCCCTCCAAGATGCTTGCATAGTTTTTGAAGACCTAACCTTAGTAAAGCAGCGGCACCCCTAGGTGACCTAGAGAATATTCTAGACGCTTCTAAATAACATTTCTTAACATCTTCCGGCATATCATCTGCAGGTAAGCCGGCAAAGCCGTTGTCTGGAAATATTAGTTCAGCCTTATTATCGATACGTCCTCCGAGTAGAGTATTGTAAGTATGTTCCGTTGTACGCCACAAACTAGGATCACGACATCTTGAGCACATAGCTTGGTAATAATCTGTTCTAATATGATCTCCATTCAGTTGCATCCATGTCATATGTGAATATGCACCACACAAAGGACAATTAAATGCATCAAGTTTAAATTCTGGTGTTACAAATTTCATTTACTACCTCGTTTTATAGGTGCTTAACTATTAGTATAAGGCATTATTGCCCTGATACACGATATTAAAAAACTAAATTAAACCCATAAAGGGAACGCTATGGACCCCCCTATTTGACTGGACGCATTTTACCCACTATTTTTTCGTGTCAATAATCTTTTTTAGGTTTGGGGCAAAGCCCTCTAAAAGAATTATATTTTTTCTACCAATAAAACAATCTCATCAGTTTTTTCATCACAATCATGCACCTTGCACCAAGCAGGTATATCGTGCAAAACACCAAGATCGGTGGCAATTATCTGAATGGTGTCACCTATATCAATTTTCTCAATCATTTCTCATAGTCGAATGACGGGCATGGGGCAGAGCAATCTTTTAACATCTAAATGAGTTTGTATTAATCCAGTCCTGTGATTTGAGGTAATATTCGTATAGTTTGGCTTCGGGGGCTGCCTGCTTTTGGCTGGTATTGGTATTCCCAACGCATCAAAGGCGGTTAAAGACATTAAGATAAATTCGGTGCGCCCTCCTGTTTGTAAGCCAAATTTTGGGAAAGCAAGAAAAGAAAACCTTCTGCAAAAATTGTTAAAAAATTAAGTTTTTATTAATGGAGACCTTTGCATAACATCAAAACGCTATTTTTCACCAACTTGACAATTTTATGAAACACAGCCATACGCTTTGCTATGACTATATTTCATAAAATCACCAAGTTGGCAAAACTTGTCATTTTGCTAATCA
>NZ_FQTR01000217.1 GCF_900128535.1 bacterium endosymbiont of Bathymodiolus sp. 5 South
GTAGTGCCACTCTAGGCTACCGATATTGTTTAAGTTTAATAAATTGCCATTGGCATCAAAGTTATTTTGGTTGTTATTTTCAGTGCCACGGTTGCTATTTGGGTGAATGGTGAGGGCTTGTTGCCAATCACCACTGTTTGCTTGGTGTGAGAGGTGGGTTAGGTTATTACCTGTATCGTAGGTATAGGTTTGACAATAGGGTTCTATCAACGATATTGTTGGAATATTGTTAAGATGATTGAATGTTATTGTCATACAGTTGCATTTTATAAAGTTAGTTTATATAGGGTGGTTTGGATCGGGATCCGGCTTAATAGGCGATAATTTGCTTAAATCCATTGGTGTTGGTGCCATTATATCGCCAAACCTTTCTCTCATAGCATCCCCTCTGCCAATAACTAAAAATGCATTTTCTGGTTTGTTGTCTTTGCCGTTAACCCACAATCCAAATTCGGTTTCTGAATTGCCTTACCTTAAATAGCCACTTTGAATAAAAAGATCAATGACAATTTTTGGAATTAAAGCAATACTTGTATTGGGTTTAAGCTTTTCCTGAACAGGGCATGAGTCTGAATGCACAAGTAAAAATTCTTTTGGTACTACACTTGTCAACAGATGAGCGGCGCCAACCCGTGCAAGTATATTGCCTTTTATTCTTGAAACTTCTAACCTAGGATTTTTCCAACCTCCTCCGCCAATATAAATGCCCTTAAATTTGCTACCTATGAATGCTAGCGCTGCTATCTTATAACTATAAATTACGGTAGCTTGCGCTAGATCTATATTGTTTCGATTCATAATATCAGCTACAAGTAGATCCGGATTTTTCACCGGATTTGAAGTGGGTCGTTTATTCCCTGAAATTGGAGCACATGTATTTTCAATCACCAGATTTCCAATATGATTTGGGTCAATATTTTTCGCTAAGTCTATAAGCAACATGCTTCCATTTGGTGTGCCATGCTCATCTCCAATCCAAATATTTAATTCGCTAGCCTTGTCTTTATTTATCCTTTGAAAAAAATCATCATTGGATATTGTATTGATACCATGCCCTGTCGGGTCTGTGTATTTAAGCGGATTGTTACTTACATAAACATACAAATTCAAGCCATCAACTGCCCCTGCTGAATCGGGGCTTATCCATCTTGCCAACCAAGGGGCTAAGTACCTAGCACTGTAGTAGCATAAACCACCGCTGTCATCTCTTTCTTTATTCGTGTAGCGGTAGCGTTTTTGCTGGGCTTGGGTTTTGTCTTTACCTGCGATAATGGCTGTGCCACCATAGGGGTAGTAGTGTTCGTAACTGAGAGTTTGGGCTTTGTCATCTAGTTCTAAGGTGTTGGATTGTAGATGACTGTTGAGTTGGTAGCGGGTTTGCGTCTTGTCTTTGCTGCTTTCGCTGAGGATGTGAGTACCAATGTGTAGAGTTTTGCTTGGTTGTTTTGCTTCGCTGGTTAAGAGGTCTAGTGAGGGCGAGTAGTCTCTTTGGTTTTGCACTTGGTGGTTGGATTCAGTTACAACACGGACTCGCTTGCCTTGGTAATCATAAACATAGTATTGTGTGGCGTTGCTTTTGTCTGATTTAGTAAGTTTATTCAAGGTGTTGTTGTGGTACCACTCTAGGTTAGCGATATTGTTTAAGTTTAATAGATTACCATTGGCATCAAAGTCGCTGGTGGATTGTTGGGTTTCAGTGCCACGATTGTTATTTGGGTGGATGGCGAGAGTTTGTTGCCAACCACTACTGTTTGCTTGATGCGATAGATTGGTTAGGTTATTGCCTGTGTCGTAGGTGTAGATTTGCTGGTAGGGTTCTAGGGTGTTTATAATTGCTAGAGCTTTTTTCATTTAATATTTATGAGGGCATGTGTTTAAGGGTTGTGCTTTAATAAGATCAACTATATCTCAATTCAAAAATAAAAATTGTACCTTTTAATACATGGCGAATTCAACCCATAACTGCAACACTTCCATTTAAAAAATTGTCAGAGGTTTTGGGGCGATGTAGATTACCAATAAGCTACAGCAAACAATTCAACATACCAAGCAATTTTAGAAGCATTATTTTACCTCCCCAATGGGATTTTTTAGGGTTAAAATAAAGCGTATTTTTAAAAAACCAACCTAAAATAATATTTATGCACACCCTTAAAAAACCCTTCACCCTGCTTTTAATACTCAGCCACCTAAACGCTTTTGTATTAGGTGGCGTAAGTAATGTCTACGCCGCCAATCAAGTTGTAGACACCACCAAAAGCCCAACAACTTTTATAGACACAACCGCCAACGGCGTTGATTTAATCAACATTGCAAACCCTAACTCT
>NZ_FQTR01000218.1 GCF_900128535.1 bacterium endosymbiont of Bathymodiolus sp. 5 South
GTCTTTTATACTGCCCTACCCGCCACCTGATGTCTTACTTGCGCCTATGGTGCTTAAAAAACCAGAGAAAGCCTATCAATTTACATTAATTTGCACAGCTCTATCGGTATTAGGGGGTGTGGTTGGTTATTTTTTAGGTGCATTATTGATCGATGTTATTCAACCGTTGTTGGTCAAACTACATTATATTGATAAACTTGAAACAGTAAAAACATGGTTTGCAGAATATGGCATTTGGATTGTGGCACTTGCAGGATTTTCACCAATGCCCTATAAAATATTTACCCTCGGGGCAGGTATTGCTAATATGGCGCTTTTACCGTTTATACTAATATCATTGCTAGCCAGAGGTACACGATTTTTCTTAGTGGCATTTTTTGTTAAAAAACTCGGTGATGCCTGTGATATTTGGCTAAAAAAATACATTGACCGTCTAGGTTATATTTTGATTATTATCATTGCATTAGGATTGTGGTATGCTAAATAAACTGATTATTGTTTTTATTTCTCTAGTGCTTACCAGCTGTTTTTTCGAAAAAACAAAAAAACCAGTGGTTATTATTGACAGGTCAACGGGTCAAGAAAATATAGATTTTGACCGCTTTTCTATCATCCCTCAACCAGAAGGTCAAACTGTTGATAGAAAGATTGATAAAAAAACAAACAGTGCGCTAATTCCTGTTGCTGGCAGAATCATTCAGACTTTTTCTAAGAACCATCAGGGTCTGAGTTTTGCGACAAATTTTGCTCAAGCAGTGCGTGCTGTTAAAGATGGTACGGTTGTTTATAGTGGCAATAAAAATAAAAAAAATGGTAAGACGATCATTATTAAACATGCACTAGGCTTTTACAGTTCTTATATGCAAAATCAAACCCTACAAGTGCAAAGTGGTGATAAAGTCAAGAAAGGACAGGTTATCGCAACTACTGGCAAAAATAACTTTTATTTTGAAATGAAAAAATTCGAAACACCTATTAACCCAATCAAATACCTAAAATAATATGGACTTCTTACAAAACTTAACGTTTTATCAAACTATTGGTGCCTTATTCGTCGCCGCCCTTATTGTGCATATCGCGACAAGTATCGTATTAAAACAACTGATCGCGCAAGCCGATAAAACTAAAAATCAATTGGATGATTACCTGCTTAAATCTATTTCTGCACCACTCAAAGCGTTAATCTGGTTTGCTTGGTTTTATCTTTCTATTAATGCACTCAAAGGCGAGGTTGCGTTACTAGTACCAGTGATTAAGTACATTGATATTCTTCCAATTTCTATCATTACTTGGGGCGTGCTACGGATAATATCTGGTATTGAATCTTATCTACTTGAACACAAGGATAGTGCTGATAAGGATTCTGTAAGGCTAATCGCTCGCTTAATTAAAATTCTAATTATTGCCTCTATTGTGCTTGGTGTTGCGCAATATTTTGGTTTCTCAATTTCTGGTCTACTGACTTTTGGTGGTGTTGGTGGCATTGTTATGGGTTTTGCTGCTAAAGATATGCTGTCAAATATCTTTGGTGGGTTGATGTTGCAAATGGACAGACCTTTTTCAACCGGTGATTGGATTCGCTCCAGTCAGTTTGAAGGCACGGTTGAAAAAATTGGCTGGCGTATGACGCGTATTCGCACTTTTAGCAAAAATCCAATTTATATTCCTAACTCAATTTTTGCCTCAATCCCGATTGAGACGCCATCGCGTATGACCAATCGCCGTATTAATGAAGTGATTGGCATTCGTTATGATGATATTGCAAAAATACCCGCTATTATCACCGAAGTAGAAGCGATGCTAAAAGCACACAAGGAAATCGACCAATCTCAAGCACTAAGAGTGTATTTTAATTACTTTAACGCCTCTTCTCTTGATTGTAACATTGTTGCCTTTACCAAGACCACTAGTAAAGACAAATATCAACAAGTGAAGCAAAAAATACTACTCAATATCGCAGATATTATTACCAAACACAAGGCAGAAATCGCCTACCCTACTCAGACCTTGCACATTCAAAAGTAACCACTATGAAAAAGCTATATATTCGCACTTTTGGGTGTCAAATGAACGAGTACGACAGCCAAAAAATGACCGATGTGCTAAAGCATTCGCACGCTTTAGAATTAACCGATGATGCACTTGAAGCAGATGTATTACTCATCAACACTTGCTCCATTCGTGAAAAAGCACAAGAAAAACTGTTTCACCAGCTCGGTCGGTGGAGAAAACTCAAAGAAAAAAATCCCAACTTAATCATTGGCGTCGGTGGCTGTGTCGCCTCACAAGAAGGGGAACTTATCTTAAAACGAGCCCCCTATG
>NZ_FQTR01000219.1 GCF_900128535.1 bacterium endosymbiont of Bathymodiolus sp. 5 South
CGATTAAGAATGCAACAGTTAAGGTGATAACGTATCAAAACATTGATGAAATGAAGCAAGATTTGAACAAGTTTTTGATTTTTTATAATTTTAATCGTGGACATGGTGGACTTAGAAAAGAGATTAAGGTAAGGACGCCTTATGAGGCTTTAGTATTGATATAATTTGAAGCCTGATTTGTTTATCAGAAAGCCTGATATGTTTCGGAGTGTGGTTTTTGAAAGTAGGGAATAACGTGGTGAAACCTGACAACTATCCATAGCCCTGTAAATTAGAAAGCCTATCTCGTGAGATGGGCTTTTTTATGTCTGATAAAATATCAAAATGAATTCAAAACAAATACGCATTACAGAACTTAATAAAACCATTGAAAGGTATTTAACGAATGCCACTTGGTGTGCATATGTTAAAGATGGTGGTTATCAAGGCGAAAGGTTAGGTGTAATAAAAAATGGATAAAGTCAATATCATTTGTATGAAATGGGGTGATAAGTTCCCATCAGAATATGTCAATCGCTTGTACGCTATGGTGAATCGCAATCTATCAATACCTTTTAGGTTTGTGTGTTTTACTGAGAATGATAGCGGTATTCGTAATGAAGTAGAGCTGCAACCCTTGCCAGAATTGGACTTACCAGTCAACTTGGCTGATGCACCTGAGCGAGGCTGGCGCAAGTTGACTATTTTTAAGCGGGGCTTTGGTGGATTGAAGGGCAAAGCTTTGTTTTTGGATTTGGATGTGGTTATCGTTGATAATATGGATGAATTTTTTACGGTCAAAGGTGATTTTTTAATTGCGCATGATAAGAAAAATCCAACAAAAATTGAAGGTAATTCATCTGTATTTCGTTTTGAAATTGGACAATACCCACAAATATTATCCCACTTTGAGAAAAATTCAGAGCAGGTAAAAAGTGAAGTTCGCCATGAGCAGGCTTATTTATCACGAGAGATTCACAAATTGGGAAAACTTGAATATTGGCAAGATGAATGGGTGCCAAGTTTTAAATATCGTTGTTGCCCATCGTGGATAAAATCTTGGTTTAAAGCGCCCTTTATTCCTCAGGGTGCAAAAGTCATTATTTTCCATGGCTTACCTAACCCACCTGAGGCGATTAACGGCATTAGCGGCAAATGGTATCGTCACATTCAGCCAGCACCTTGGATTGTTAAACATTGGAAAGAATAAGGTTGTGTTGGTTATAACCAACCGAACAGTGAAGAATCTTTTTTTGAATTGACTGGTTGGTAATATCATTCATTAATACAGCAATTTTTATCGTGGGTCTTTACAGTGTGAGACCTTTGCATAAATAGGGATGATTAGCAAAATCCAATTTTTGCCCAATGGGTGATTTCTTTAAACCTTGTCCTAGCAGGGCTAAGGCTGGGTTTAAAAAATCGCCAAGTGGGTTTCTGATGATTGTTCCTATTTATGCAAAGGTCTCAGTGTATTAACTTGGCATTAAATTTCATCAGGGTTGTTAGAAATACTCAAAATAGGTAAAAAAAACCCGCAAAAAGAGTGGGTAATTGGTATAATCTTTGTGATATATCAATGTAGTTAAATTAATTATTTATGATAAAGACAATAAAGCCTGAATTAAATCACTTTTTTAAAAACACACTTTCTAGCGTATTCAATCAATTTAAGCACTTTCTTACGCTTAGCCTTTTAATCACATTTTCTTTTAATGCTTTTTCTGTTGATAATGCCCAGCAATCTAATAAAGAAGCCTACCTAGACCTTAGTAAGCCTTACCAACAAAACAACCCACAATCTGCCCCCAAAAAAGACAACCAAGCCACGACTATACTTAAAGAAGTCGCAGGTGCGGCTCGCACCGCCCTAGGTTCCACCAACTCAGACAATACCGACCAACTGGGTAATAAAGTGACCACAAGCATTAAAAACCAAGCCATTAACAAAACCGAAGGTTTGCTTAATAATTCAGTCAACGAATTTTTAAATGCATTTGGTGCTGGCCGTAGTGAGGTGAGTATTGGCGGGATTAGTACAAAAAAACTGACTTACAGCCTGAGAACTATTCAGCCACTCTCTGAGCTTAATGCCAACAGCAAAGAGTTAACTTTTATCCAAGCAGGAATCGCTTCTGGCAACGGTGGCAACGGTCGTCGTGCTACGATTAACTTAGGTATTGGTCATCGTCTATTGGTAGAGGACGACATGGCAATCGCCGGTATTAATGTTTTTACTGACTACCAGACCAAGTCCAGTCATT
>NZ_FQTR01000220.1 GCF_900128535.1 bacterium endosymbiont of Bathymodiolus sp. 5 South
TTATGAAATATAGTCATAGCAAAGCTATGGCTGTGTTTCATAAAATTGTCAAGTTGGTGAAAAATGGCGTTTTGATGATTATTCATATTTATGCAAAGGTCTCTCATAGTAAAATACACCCAATTTATTATTTAACTTAGCAATGTCAAACAAAATCAACGCCATCCGCGGAATGAACGATTGTCTACCCAAAGACTCTCATTTGTGGCTGTCGTTAGAAAAAATCATCTTTGATACCTTTATTGCTTATGGCTTTAAGAATATCCGCACCCCAGTCGTGGAAAAGACGGATACTTTTTGTCGTGCAATTGGTCAAACAACAGATATTGTTGAAAAAGAAATGTACACTTGGACGGATTCAAATGGCGATTTATTAAGCCTTAGACCCGAGAATACTGCCGGTGTAGTGCGTGCAATGATTGAGCATAATCTACCAAGAGAAGGCATTCAAAAAGTCTTTTATCAAGGCGCAATGTTTCGCCACGAGCGCCCTCAAAAAGGTCGTTACCGTCAGTTTCATCAAATTGGTGCTGAGGTGTTTGGTGCACATAGCGCAAAGAGTGATGCTGAGTTAATCGCCATTACGCATTCATTGTGGCAAAATTTAGGACTCAAGAATATCACTTTAGAAATCAACACACTTGGCTCTAATGAGGCGCGTGCTAACTATCGCAGCGTATTGGTTGACTATTTCACGCAACACAAAGACCAATTAGATGAAGACTCTACCAGACGCCTAACAACCAATCCACTCAGAATTCTAGATTCTAAAAATGAGGATTTGCAATCACTAATTGAAGCTGCACCTAAATTAATGGCACATCTAGACGAAGAATCCGCCAAGCACTTTGATACGTTTAAAGCCTATTTAGAATGCATGGATATTCCTTATGTTATTAACACGCGTTTGGTGCGTGGATTGGATTATTACAATCGCACCGTATTTGAATGGACCACCACTGACTTAGGTGCACAAGCCACGATATGTGCGGGTGGCCGCTACGATGGTTTGGTCGAAAAAATGGGCGGCAACCCTTGCCCCAGCGTTGGTTTTGCATTGGGTTTAGAGCGTTTGATTTTATTGATTCAAGAACAAAATTTATCAATTACTGATGATCCACTGTCTGCCTATATCGTGGCATTGGGTGATGAGGCACAAATAAAATCATTGCAAATTGCTGAGCAACTCCATGCAGCATTACCCACACTAATCCTTTATAATGATATCACGATGGGTAGTTTTAAATCACAATTTAAAAAAGCCGATAAAGCAAATGCCGATTTTGCTATTATTTTAGGAGAAGAAGAGTTAAACAACAACCAAGTAGCAATTAAGCCGCTTAAGGGTCAAGGTGAACAACAAGCAATGCGTATAGAAGACGCAATCAATTATTTAAAAGGACAAATATGAAAAATTTTATTGAAGTAGAAAAAACCGACGAAGAACAAGCCGAACAAATCAAAAAGTGGATTAAAGAAAATGCGTTGCAGATTATTATGGGTGTATCTCTGGGTTTAGGAGGGCTTTGGGGCTTTGATTATTATAAAGGACAACAACATCAACAAGATCTGCAAGCACGAGGTTACTACTTATCAGTGGTCGCTAATCCAAGCAATACTGATGCTTTAAAGGCGCTTAAAGAAAATCATGCTCAGAGTACTTACGCACAGCAAGCAGATTTAATAATGGCAAAACAAGCAGCCAACCAAGGAAATTATCAAGACGCGCTTAATTATTTATTACCATTAACCAACAGCACAAATGAATTTATCGCACAAAATGCAAAATTTAAAGCGACCAATGTATATTTAGAAATCAATGATACTGATAAAGCCCTTGATATATTAGGTGACAACACCAACAAAGCATTTAGTGCTTTGTATGACAACATCAAAGGTGATATTTATTTTGCACAAAACAACATTAAGGCAGCAAAAGAACATTACCAATCAGCAATATCTCAATTAGATAAGGATTCAAGGTTAGCGCCTTTAGTTCAAATCAAACTTAATGATTTAAACTAATTTCTAAGCGTCTTTTGCTATGCCTGTTATCTCTCTCGTTGGACGCCCAAATGTCGGCAAGTCCACCTTGTTTAATCGCCTAAGTAGGTCGCGTCAGGCGTTAGTGTCTGACTTTGAAGGCTTAACACGCGATCGTCAATACGGCGAAATTTTATTTGACGATGACAGCGAAACTTATGTCACCTTAATTGACACTGGCGGTCTAACCAAT
>NZ_FQTR01000221.1 GCF_900128535.1 bacterium endosymbiont of Bathymodiolus sp. 5 South
GGACTGTAGTCTTGGTGCTACGCTCGGCTTCTTTGTCAATGGTGGCTGTTGCTAATGTAAATGAGACTTTGCCATCACTTTCTTTTTTGAGTAGTAGTGGGTTTTTGGCAATAGTGCCGAGCACATCTGCAAGACTGACCTTTACTTTTTTGTGTTTAGAATAATGAGTATCGGTGTTGTTGACATTTTGGATGTTGATGTCTTTGGCGGTGCCACTGATGCTATTGTCTGCTTGGATGTTAACGCCTGCTGCATTAATGTTGTTGTTGGCATTAAGGGTGATGTTGTTGCCACTGAGTGTTGAGTTAACGGCAGTTTTTTTGATTCTGCCTTCTAAGTCTTCGGTAGAGGTGTAGAGTGGTCCAATTCCAACTAAACCTCCAAGGGATAATCCTGATGTTTTGTGATAAGACTCATTCAGGCTGCCATCATAGCCTGCCTTGATGTTAATGTCTTTGGCGCTATTTAGGCTGAGTTGTTGTTGTGCGTCTATATTAGAGCCTGTGATGTTAATATCCTCTTTGGTGGTTTCTATAGTGAGGTTATTGGCGGTTAAATTTGAGGCAATGTTGGTGGTGGTGGCTTTGGTGCTGGCACTAACACTGCTAGAGAACAAGCCCTTAGCGCTAGATTTCATTTGTACAGATTTAGAGTCTTGTACTGATGAGATATTTAAAACTCCGTTGGTAGCGACATTAACATTTGCGGTGTTAACTTCTTGGTTAACTGCATACGCATTACCCACGCCACTTAATACAAAAGCGTTTAAGTGGCTTAGTATTAAAAGTAGAGAGAAGGGTTTTTTAAGGGTGGGCATTGGTGTTATTTTAGATTGGTTTTTTTAAAGATTAACGCAATCTGATTTACAGGGTCAAAAAAACGATTATTTTTTTGTTAAATTACACTCTGACCCTAATTATTTCCTTTTTATGTTAAAAATGGTCATGTTTTTTTATTTGTTTAATTCTTCTATTTTTTTATTGATATATTCTTTTACGACTTCTAGGTTTTTGATTTTTTTCTTTTTTGCTATCATGTCGAAAGTTGTAAAAATTGCTTGGTAAATAAGGAGTTTTCTTGTTTGTTCGTTGCCATTTTTAAATTCGTTGTAGTCTATTCTTAAAGAACACCCGTAACTCTCTTCACCTCTATGTTTTCTAATGCCTTCTCCTCCTTTCATAACAGTAAAATCATCGTTTCTGATAATTAGCACTAGCAGTACTTCAGTTAATTTTTCATTAGAGTAGTTAATGCTTTTTAGGTAATTGTTTAGGTCTTCTTCGATTGTGATAACTATTTTACTATAATGCCTATAATCAATAGATCCTAATCCAATTTCTCCTCCAATCCATAGTTCCATTCTTACTCCTATCTGCCGTTTTTATTTAAAGGTGGATATTTGCCAAACATATCTTTGTATCTTTTTAAAACTTGATTTTGTTTATCATACATCTGTTTTTTAGTTCCTGTTTCTACTGGTCTATAGTTTGCTCCATTTTCATTCATGTTTTTTAATTCTTTTTCAGTATATCTTTTTTGCTTGCCAGGTCCATATCTTGACTCTCCATGAGTTGTTTCTCCTGATTTTAAAGGTTTTCCTGTTTTTTTATCTACTAATTTATACCTTTCTGCTGGCTGATTTCCTAATGTGTTGCCATGTTCATTTGGAGATTTTACTGTTTGTTGTTTGCCTGTTTTTGGATCTTTTATATAATAACTGCCACTTTCTCTTTGTATAATTGGATTGTTGTTTTTATCATACTTTCCTGTGTAAGTTCCTTTACCTCCATTTGGACCTACTACGACTTTTCTATTGTTGGATTTGGTAGGTTTATTGGTAGCATTAAAATTATAAGTCTTACCACTTGGTGCTTGAATGGTTTCTTTTTTAAAGATGTTGCCTTTTGTTGTTCTTACAACAGTTTTAGCACTGTTTTTGATACCACTCTTAATTGCACCGCCACCAATACCGCTACCTAATCCACCTGCAACATCAAAAATAATATCGCCACTTTTTGCGTATTGCCCCCAAGAGTTTAATGCCCCTCCTGTTTTGCCATCATCATGCAATCCCATCGCTGCATTGATAGCTGTATTTTGATGATTAGGGGTGTTTTCAATATTGTAACCTAAATTGTTTTCAACAGATGCTTTGAATATGCTTAGCTCTTCAAGCTTCATTAAAATATTGTTGCCTGTATTTGGA
>NZ_FQTR01000222.1 GCF_900128535.1 bacterium endosymbiont of Bathymodiolus sp. 5 South
TTAAAATCGTGTTTATAAAAATCATCAGGTAGTTGGATTCTTTTTGGCATTGTTTTGTTGGTGAAAAAAATGATTATTATACACTATTTATAGTATTGTTGTTTTTTGAATTTTTTATTAGATGGTTGGAAAAATGGGGGGCTGGTTTGTTTGGAGTGGTTTTTAAGGGGCGACTATTTAAATATATTTCTATTCATTCCTGTAAATTTCACCAATCTTGTTTTAGTATAACTCCAAAAGATTCTATCCCGTTAATATGAGAATTGCCTCTAGCAAACTCGCTCTTACCATGATACACCCTAAAATGCTTTTTATAACCAAAATCTACTAAACCATTATACCCTCGCCATCCATCAGAATGAATAACACTATCAATGCTTGTTTTCCCTTTATAGCGCTTTGTGGAGTTGCTACAGAGCAGTTATCTACAATCTCAATATAAACCTTGTTACCTTGCTTTAACAATCCAAAAACAATAGTTTTTCCTTTAGTACCACGACCGCGTTTACCGCTAACTCTGCGAGCGCCAAAGTAACGCTCATCAACTTCAATCTGTGATAATTCAAAATTTCTTAACTAGTCAAGACCCATATTTTATTGCCTTTTGCTTGTTGTAAAGATTCCTTCCAATTGTCAACCCACACTAATAATCTAAATGCTTATACCCCTTTATCTTTTTTTGATTAACCGAATGGTGTAGATATAGTAAGGGTTTTTACGCTCTTATCGCCATTATAATTTACCAAACTCAGCGTTACATCTTGTGCATCAACTTGGAAATTAACACCAATTGCTTTAGTTACCTCTTCAACGCTCTCCTTGATAGCATTATCATTAAAAGTAATAATTAACCCTTGTTTTGCCATCTCTGCAACTGTATTCCCAGTGCCAATAATGACTCCGTTATACGATATTTTTCGGGTATCAGCTTTAAAGCTCACATTGTTAATTTCCCTGACAACAAAGCTAGTAAACTGTGGATAGTGTGTATTAAAAAGAACTTCTAAGCCGCTACATACCCCCTCATGGCTAATAGATAAATCTGAGCATTTTTCAAATAATGTCGAATCATGGACTCTAGGGATAGTGCCACTAAGTACAGGAATTGACCGTGTGTTCTGTGCTTTTATTGCTAGTGTTTTTGCGCTTTTAAGACCCGTATTGTTTGTTACGCTTACACTAAGTGTTCTTGCAGTGCCCTGATAACTAACAGCCTTGGCAACACTTTCTACAGCAGCTTCGGTGGCATTCTTATTAAACTTAATGGTTAAATCGGCACATATATCATAATTCATTAGTATATGGGTAGCAAATGAATCCTTCTGCTCAAAAAGGGCAACAAAATAAAGATCAGCTGTTGATTTAGCTGTCGATGTGTAAAAAACCTCGCCATTAAGACAATATTTAATGGTGTCGGAATTATGCCTTTCAATGGTGAATACGTCTGTATCCTTAGGCACTACTGGTAATTTATACATATATACGCCTTGCTCAACAACAGAAATAAAATCTCCCACTGCCCCAATCATTATACTATAATTATGATCATAAATATCCTTGCTCTTAACAGCTGAAAGGCTAAGAACGCGTGCAGCGGCATTAACAGGATCAGCTGCAAAATGAAGAGCGCCATTGTGGCCAATATTGCATTCAGATATTGCGTAAGAATCAGCCCAATTACTAACCGGTGTCTTGTTATACAAGACTTGACCGTCCTTTATATTGCTCAGAAGAATAACATTAACCAACTCACTGTATATTGGCTGCTGAAAAAGATTTGATCGAGAAACAGTCCCAACCATAACTATAAAACCCCAACAAATTAAGACAACAATTTAAATTTTCTTATTTCAAACAAGTTGAGACCTTTGCATAACCCAGCCAAAAACCACCAATCTGATAAAATAACACCCATCTAAACAACCATAAAATACCCAAAATGTCTTGGAAAAACACCCAACAAAATTCATTTGCAGATTCTCTTGTTATTGAACATAAATCTCTATTAGAACTAGACGATGTGCATAACATCATTAACTGGGGCGAGATAGAACAAACACTATCCAATCTTTATACCTCCAAAACAGGTGCAAGCGCCTATCCACCCATAATGATGTTTAAAATCCTAATTCTTCAGGCTTGGTATGCGCTTAGCGATGAAGCCTTAGAAAAGCAAATTGCTAGAGTGTAATATTCTAGAG
>NZ_FQTR01000223.1 GCF_900128535.1 bacterium endosymbiont of Bathymodiolus sp. 5 South
AATGGCATATAAATAATTTTGGCTTTAGGGTCTTTTTCTTTTACCAGGTGTCCTGCAGCTTGCATTAAATGCGTTTTTCCCAACCCTGATCCACCGTAAACAATGCAAGGATTGTAAGGAGAGTTTTTAAGATTTTCTGCGATTTGTTGAATAGCGCCGTAGGCTATTTGATTGGCGTTACCTAAAACCAAATTTTCAAAAGTATAGTCATCTAGAAGGGGTGTTGTATGTTGCTTTTTTGTCTGTGGTTGACCCACAACACCAATCAAAATCTTCAGGTTTTTATCGTGCTGCACAATCACGTCTTTAATTTTTTGTTTTAGGTTTTTTTTAAGATAACTTACTGCCGAATCGTTAGGCGCCAATATTGTTAAAGTGCCGTTTTCTTCTTGTGCTTTTAGCGGCTTAATCCAGACACTGAATTGCCCTACTGGCACAGTATCTTTTAAGGTTTCTAAACATTTTTTCCAAGTTTTTGACATAAAGTTTCTGAGTGAGCACAATAAAAGATTATTTTAGTCGTGTTTTTGTTTCGTTAAAACAAATAATGATATACTAAGCTTTTGTCTTTCGAGTAGGGGTTAATCAGTGAAGTTTACTGAAAAGTATTTTGAAAAGTTTTTGTGGAATTCGCGTTTTATGGTGCTTGCAGCCGTGCTTTCCTCGTTGTTGTTATCACTGGTGTTGTTTGTGATTACGGCTATTGATGTTGGTTCATTGTTTATGCATGCAGGTGAGTATTTAGACGCAACGATTGAAGCTAGAAAAATATTAAAAATTGAAATGGTTGCACACACAGTGGGCTCTATCGATGGATTTTTATTGGCAACCATTTTGTTAATATTTGCGCTAGGTTTATACGAGTTGTTTATTAGTGATATTGATGAGGCTCAAAACAGTAGTTGCTCAAAAGTATTGGAGATTAATTCACTTGATGATTTGAAATCAAAGCTTTCCAAAGTCATTTTAATGATTTTGGTGGTTACTTTTTTTGAGGTTTCTTTGTCAATGACTTTTGCAAGTGCGCTAGATTTGGTGTATTTTTCACTGGGTATTTTAATGGTTTCTTTGGCGCTTTATTTTGGCTCAAAATCTACGCACTGATTGATTTTTGTGCCCAATTAGAGTAACATTGCTCAATTTCTATAATTAGATAAGTATTTATGCGCCAAACAATCGTAGCAGGTAACTGGAAAATGAACGCCTCAAAAGAAACAGTTAACACACTGGTGCTAGGCGTTCTTGAGGGTATGTCAGATGTTAAATCAGAGGTTATTGTCTGTGTACCTTACCCTTATTTGTGTCAGGTTGAGGCTTTAGTAGCACACTCACAACTAAAGATTGGCGCACAAAACCTAAATGTTAACGCTTCCGGTGCTTTTACAGGTGAAGTGAGTGCAGACATGCTTAAAGACTTTGGTGCTGAGTATGTTGTTGTTGGGCATTCAGAGCGTAGAAGCCTATACGGCGAGAGCGATGAGATTGTTGCTGAAAAAGTGCAAGTTGCATTGGACAATGGGCTGACGCCACTATTTTGTGTTGGTGAATTATTAGAAGAAAGAGAAGCCGGCAACACAGAAGCTGTGGTGGCGAGACAAGTTAACGCTGTGATTAAGCGTGTTGGTATTGAGGCTTTCAAAAACATTATTATTGCTTACGAACCAGTTTGGGCGATTGGTACAGGCGTTACTGCAACACCACAACAGGCGCAAGATACACATGCTTATATTCGTGAGCTTTTGGCACAAAGTGATGCAGATATAGCACAATCAACACCTATTCTTTATGGCGGTAGTATGAATCCTAGCAATGCAGATGAGTTAATTGCTTGTGAAGATATTGACGGTGGTTTGATTGGCGGGGCATCATTAAAGCCTAATGATTTTTTACGTATTTGCAAGGCGGGGTAATTATTATGTCATTTCAAATTGTTTTAATTATTCATATGATGTTGGCATTTGGTCTAATCGCACTTATCTTAATGCAACATGGTAAGGGTGCTGATGCTGGCGCTGCTTTTGGTGCTGGCGCTTCAGGTTCGGTTTTTGGTGCACGCGGTGCAAACTCATTTATGTATAAATTAACTGCCAGTATTGCTGTTGGTTTTTTTATCACCAGTTTGACTTTGGCCTATCTTGCGACACCAGCAAGTACAGAGAAAAAATCTGAAAGTGTGATGGACCAAGTGATTATTGACC
>NZ_FQTR01000224.1 GCF_900128535.1 bacterium endosymbiont of Bathymodiolus sp. 5 South
AATGAAAAAACTAACCAACAATCAAAAAAAATTCTTACGCGCTCGTGGGCATACTCTCAAATCTATTGTGATGGTTGGGCAACACGGCTTGAGTGAGGCGGTGCTGGCAGAGTTAGAATCAACCATGACTAAGCATGAGTTGTTAAAAATCAAAATTCGTGCAGAGGATAGGGAGGATAGGCAAAAAATGATTGATGAGATTGTTAATATTACTCAGGCACATTTAATACAGGTAATTGGTAATGTAATGGTGATTTATCGTGCCTTTGACAAAGAGCCACAGATTATCCTTCCACGCAAATAATACCTTGATGAAAATTGCCATTAGTGCTGCTGAGACTTCGGGAGATTTGATTGGCGCTAAATTGGTAAGTGCGTTAAAGGCACAAAATAGTGATATTCAAATCGAAGGTATGGCTGGCGAAAGAATGCTTGAGGCAGGATGCGTGCAATTGTGGGATAAAAATCTTGCAAATGTGATGGGGTTTAGCGAGGTATTAAAAAAATTACCTGCGCTATTGAGGTTGCAAAAAGTCATAATTCATTATTTTTCTACGAGCAAGCCCGATGTTTTTATTGGCGTTGATGCACCTGATTTTAATTTTCTGATTGAACGAAAACTGAAGCGTCAGGGTATTAAAACGGTGCATTTTATTTCACCATCGGTGTGGGCGTGGCGCAAAAACCGGATTAAGAAAATTAAAAAATCCACTGATTTGGTGCTGTGTTTGTTTCCATTTGAGGTGGATTTTTATCAACAACACGCTCAAAGAGCGGTATTTGTTGGTCATCCATTGGCTGAGAGTTTGCACCCTAGGCAAGATTATCAGTCAACAAAGACTGTCTTGTTAATGCCGGGGTCTCGTGAGAGTGAAGTTAAACGATTATTGCCCGAGTTATTAGCGGCAGTAGTTATTATAAAAAAACAAGATTCTCAACTTAATTTTCATATTGCTTTGGCAAATGATGAATTACTTGAATGGGCAAAGGTATTAGCAGATAAAGTGAATGTGCCTATTTCTATTGGGGATGCACATCAACAGGCGACACGCTCAGATTTGGTTTTAGTGGCTTCGGGCACAGCAGCATTGGAATTGGCATTATTAGGGGTGCCGATGGTGGTGGTTTATAAATTATCTGCAATGAGTTATTGGATTGCTAAGCGGTTGGTTACCATTGCTTATGTGTCATTACCCAATATTATTGCTGGTGAATATTTAGTACCAGAGTTGATTCAGGACGATGCCAATCCAGATAATATTGCTCAACAGGCAATCGCAATTTTACAAAGTGATACGACCGCATTGATCCAAGCATTTAACAATATCCATCAGCAGCTTAATTTAAATGCCAGTGAAGAATCAGCACGCATTATTATGGATTTTATTCATGAATAAGCCAACCGTGGAAAGTGTGGTTGCATTGGCATTAAACGAAGACATTGGCACGGGGGATGTGTCTGCCAGCTTATTAAAGGATGAGAAAGTAGCGGCGCAAATTATCGTGAGGGAGTCGGCAATTATTTGTGGCATTGAATATGCGCAAAATGCTTTTTTGTCATTAGATAAAAACATTCAAATTGAATGGCAACTGAATGATGGCGATCGTATGGATAAAAATCAAATACTCTGCATGATATCGGGCACCTCTAGGGCCATCATCAGTGCGGAAAGAGTGGCACTTAATTTTTTACAGACATTGAGCGCTGTTGCAACAAAAACCCGTTATTTGGTGGACAAAATTGCCCATACCAATGCGCAATTATTAGACACCAGAAAAACCATTCCTGGGCTCAGACTGGCACAGAAATATGCCGTTAAATGTGGCGGTGGCGTTAATCATCGGATGGGTTTGTATGATGCAGTCATGTTAAAGGAGAATCACATTATTGCCGCCGGGTCAATTGGTTGCGCTATCAAGTCTGCCATGCAAAAATACCCTAATTTGCCTTTGATTGTTGAAGTAGAAAATTTAACACAATTGCAACAAGTATTGCCATTAGATGGCGTTGAGCGGGTATTGTGTGATAATTTTTCAATCGTTGATTTGGCTCAAGCGGTGCGCTTATCGAATGGAAAATTACCCTTAGAGGCATCGGGGAACATTGACGAAAATACCATTTTGGCAGTTGCCAAAACAGGGGTTGATTATATTTCTACTGGTAGTATTACTAAGAATATTCAAGCAAA
>NZ_FQTR01000225.1 GCF_900128535.1 bacterium endosymbiont of Bathymodiolus sp. 5 South
CCCACTTTTCACCCACTTGGCGATTTTTTAAACCCAGCCTTAGCCCTGCTAGGACAAGGTTTAAAGAAATCACCAATTGGGCAAAAATTGGATTTTGCTAATCATTCCTATTTATGCAAAGGTCTCGTATTAATGGCTGCCTGTGCTTGGAATTTGAGAAAATGGCTGGCAATAGCCACTATTTTTTTGTTTTGGCAAAAACTGGGTTTATTTTTTGTAAAATACCTAAGGTTTTTTGCGGTACTGGGTAAAAAGCAGTTTTGTTGATTTAGGTGGTTGGCAAAATGGGGTTTGGTTTGTTTGGAGTGGTTTTTACGGGGCGACTAATTACTTTAAAAATTAATACCCAGTAAAAGCGATAAGGATATTCAAATTAAAAAAGCACTAATAATTTTATGAACACCTTGGAATTTTATCAGCAAACCTACACCTACGACACAGGCAACAACCTAACCAACCTCTCACACCAAGCAAACAGCAGTACTTGGCAACAAACCCTTACCATCCACCCAAACAACAATCGTGGCACTGAAACCCAACAATCCACCAGCGACTTTGATGCTAATGGCAACCTACTAACCCTTAACAACATTGGTACTCTACATTGGCACTACAACAACACCCTTAACCAACTTACCACAGCAGACAAAAACAATACCGTAGAATACTATATTTATGATTACCAAGGCAATCGAGTTCGCACTGTGGTTGAGTCTAATCACCAAGCACAAAGCCAAAGAGACTACCTGCCTTCACTAGACATCTCAATCAACCAAGCAAAACAACAAGACAATACCTTGCACATTGGCACCCACATCCTCAGCGAAAACAGCAAAGACAACGCCAAAAACTTTCGCCAAACCCGCTACCAACTTATCAGTCACCTACAATCCAACACCCTAGAGTTGAACGATAAAGATCAAACCCTCAGTTACGAACACTACTACCCCTATGGTAGTACTACCCTCATCGCTGGTAAAGACAAAACCCAAGTCCAACAAAAACGCTACCGCTACACAGGTAAAGAAAGAGACGATAGTAGTGGTTTGTGCTACTACGGTGCCAGGTACTTAACCCCTTGGTTGTCAAGGTGGATAAGCCCTGATTCAGTAGGTGCGGCTGATGGCTTGAATTTATATGTTTATGTGGGGAATAATCCGCTTAAATATGTCGATCCGACAGGACATGTTAAAGTTTATGAAATTGAAGACCGAGGTGAATTTCGTGAATTGGATATACTAAGTCCAATCATTAGTGCACCCTATGACAACGATAATTTATTTCATTTCCCTGCTGCTTATCAAAGATTAGAAGAATCCGTTAAGCATCATTCTATTAATAGAATTGATGAATACACCATATTAGACACCAAAACAAATTTTATTACCAATCCAAAACACAAAAGTGAAACAGCCGTTGAAGCAAATTTTATGCCACGCGGATTCGGACCTATTCACTTTAGAAATTCTATGGATTTTTCTACAGGGGAATTGACATTTTATACAAATTATAGAAGATCAATATCCAGCTTTAAAGCCAAAATTAATACGAATGCAACAGAAATAACATGTTACCAATATCTAGGAATGACAAAAATATTTGGCGTACAAAATGTATTACCTAAAACTTTTTTCAGATCTACCATAGCAAACATCTCTACAACATCAGTAATACAACACTATAAAAATACAGGAGACTATCTAAAATTTTTCAATGATTTTATTAGGGAGACTGATAACGGCAGATCTTCCACAAGAATTGCCGATGCCTTTGGTCTTGAAATAACCGCCATCAAACCAGAAGAGGAATTTAGCAGTGTTCGCCTGTTTTTACAGCCACAAGAAGTTTTAAAACCTATTGGAGAATCTATTGTTTTACCACCTAGAAAAGAGACAAACCCTTTCCCGTGAGACTTTTGCATAACTCATAATTCTCCACCCTAATTTCAATTTTTAGTTTTTTTCAAAAATATTTTCAAAACTACCTGTATTTTTTCATAAAGTCAAAAAAAACCTTATTTTCCCCGCTGTTTATTGCTTTATTTCCCTATTTTTAGTCCTATCCCACTCATTGGGCGTAATACCAAATTCAAAAAACAACTAAACTAAAAAACTCCACTCTCTACTACACAAATTTTTAATAAAATCATCCTCACTTAGTATTTCATTCCAAGCCTGACAAGATC
>NZ_FQTR01000226.1 GCF_900128535.1 bacterium endosymbiont of Bathymodiolus sp. 5 South
ATAACAGTAACTAAAGCAACTCCTAAGTTTGCCATTACTACAGCTGATGTTTCTACGCCAGAAAATGCAGATAAAGTGATTAATCTTACTACCAATAGAGGCGGGGCAGATTTTCTTATTGCCGGTGGTGCAGATGAGAATAAATTCAGCCTTAGTGGCACCACACTTACCTTTAAAGCCACTGACTTTGAAGCCAGAGACGATAAAACCTACTCGGTGGAGATTACTGCCAATAGAGCAGGCACTAACGGTGGAGCAAACGAACATGCCACCAAAACCATTACTGTTACAGTTACCGATCTAGACGATGAAGCTCCGACCGATATCCAGATCAACGATGCCGCCTTTATCGATGATAAGGTCGTTTTTACCAATGACAAGGGTGCCAACTTTTTGATTGGCACTCTCAGTGCTACCGATGTAGATACTGCTGCTGCTGCCATGACTTTCACCACCACCAGCGCTGATTTTAAAATCGTCAATAATAACGAACTCAGAACCAAGCGTCCCATCACAACTATTAACACTGTACATATCGCCATCACCGCTAGCGACGGCACTCGGAGTATTGATAAAGTCTTTTTTATCAAAGTAGTTGCTAGTTCTCAAGTCGTCCTCCTGCCAGAAATTACCAATACTGATGTCTCTGTTGTTGAAAATAGTAGTACTGACATACCGTTATTGACAATTGCTCACGGGCCAACCGATAAACCCATACAGTATAGCATCTCAGGCAGGGATAAAGATTTTTTCAATCTAAAGGATAGAGTTGTTAGCTTTAAAAATTCCCCCGATTATGAGAGCAAACCTAGTTATAGCCTAACCCTAGAAATTAAAAACGGATTCTTGGCCAGAGACAAAACCATTACCATTACCATTATCAACCTCAAAGAAAAAACCATTAGCATTGCTGCTGATCAAACGATGAGCGTTAATGAACGCTCTCAAGTTAATACCCCTGTTGGTACTGTTGCCACCACTGGCATAGTTACAGGTTTTGAGATCACCGCTGGCAATAGTAACAATTTCTTTAAAATCAGCCCCACAGGGAAAATTCAAGTAGCAGGAGCAGGCTTAAACTATGAAAGCAAACAAAATTATACCCTTACAGTCAAAATCACTGACGACGATGCAGAGGCAAAAACCGCTCAAATTATCATTCAAATAAACAGAACTAGGGGTGCTGGTACACTCGACGAAAGGTTGCTAGCCTTTTTTATTACCACGAATAATGTTTCTACGCTTGAAAATACAAGTAAGGTGATAACGCTTGCTGTCAACGCAGGTAGTGCAACATTTGATATTACAGGCGGAGATGCCGATAAGTTTACTTTGAATGGTAATAAATTAACTTTCAAAGCCACGGCTCTTAAAGACGGAAATGATGCCACTTATCGTATTAACATCAAAGCCACCAAGGTGTTTGATCTCCACTTCCCCCTCTTCGCGACGGATGAACAAACCCTCGTTGTAACCGTCACCAACAATCCTGATAACGATGGGAAATTTCATATTACCACGGCTGATGCTTTTTCTACGCCCGAAAACACAAACAAGGTGATTACGCTTGCCACCAACAACAAAGACCCGTTAATGTATAATGTTTTTGAGATTATAGATGGTGAAGATGCCAATAAGTTTACTTTAAAAGGTGATGAATTAACTTTTAAAGCCACGGCTTTTAAAGCCCGAAATAATGCCACTTATCGTGTTAATATTAGAGCCACCAAGGTAGAAAACAATATAATCAACTTCTTTGTAGAGGCAGTTGAAAAAACCCTCACTGTAACCGTAATCAACCCTAACACGGTCAATACTAATGCGGCTAAATTACCTTCTGTCGAAGACGATAATACCAAAGTGACTGCCAGAGCTGTGCGCAAAGAAAGCAAAACTGCCAGTAAAACCTTACTTGCTAAAACTGGAAAAACATTGAGAGCACGCCTATCGCATATTCGTCATAAAAACCAGCAAAAGAGCAGTTTTAGTGCCAATGGTTTTGTAAGTGGTATTCAGGTCAGTTTTGCCGATAGCCAAACCAACAGCTTTATCAATCGTGTGCTCAGCGCCAACGGGCTGAGTAATGTCATCCCCATCTCCAGCCGCAAGGTTGAGCGTTGGGATATTTGGACGAAAGCCAAAGTGGTGATTGGTAAAAGCAACGGGTCAGGTG
>NZ_FQTR01000227.1 GCF_900128535.1 bacterium endosymbiont of Bathymodiolus sp. 5 South
ACTATTTGTGTGTCTGTGTATCTTGATTTTTTCATGTGAAAACTCCTTATTTTTTATTATAGAATTTTCTACTTTAGGATGGTGTGGTTTTTTGGGGGTATTACAACATAACCGTGCAGTTATTATCCTCAATTTCATCCTCTTGCCAGCCTCGATCAGCGTAATACTTGTCATTTGTGGAAAAAATCCGAACACTTTTTACGCCTTTTGATTTAAATCTCCGAAGCATATAATCCATAAGCGCCGACCCTCCCCCTTTAACAATAGTTGTTTGACCCGTTACTAGCCCCTCAGGATTTGCTGCAATTATCTCAATTTTGGGAACTTGCATTTCTGCATTTTCTGCATAAGAAACAGCTTCTATTCTGCCTTGATAAGTAACAACATGAATTTCTTTTGTAAACGATCCAGTATAAGAATCTAACTTAATATTTTCTTCCATGCCCCTTGATAGAAATGAAGAATCATAAGATTGGGTTTTAGGTATGTATTCTGCCGCTCCCCATTTAAGCAAAACAGGTCTAATATTTGCCTTATATTCGACCATATCAAATTTTAATCCTAATCTGTAAGTTTTAAATTGAAAGCTATTTTCTGTATCAATTATTTTAGTTAAACCCCTTTCAAAAAAGTAAGGCGGAAAATCATCGGCTGTATATTGATAATTCTGAAGAGTAAGAAGCATATGACCATCGGCATAAATTAAACCACCACAAAAGATGACTGCCAATAACAAGGTTTTAAAAAAATCAAAAAGGGCATTTATTTTCATTTGCATACTTTCAAAAATTTTCCGTACTGTTTTCTAAGCTTTCTGAGATCTCTGTTTATAAATAGGGGCGATCGGTAAATTCAATTTTTATCCATCAACGAGGCGGTAAACAGAATGCTCAATTGGCAATTTATTCAAACTTTGTCATAGCGGAATTAAGGCTGGGTCTAAAAAATTGCTAATTAAGTAAAAAGTGGATTTTTGATGATTATGCATATTCATGTAAAGATCTTTAATGGTTAAAATCAAAAATAATACCTCCTCTCCTTGGTTTCCCTAGTTTCTTGTTAATTAAAAAACTTAATTGCAACATTTCAAGACTTATATCGTATTTTATTGAAGAAAAAGGAGCCTTATCTATTGAGTTAGAAAATTTATTTTCATCACTTAAAGACTTTTTAATCTTATTTCTACTACGTTGTACAGTATTAACTGCCTCTTCTATATTTACATTAATAGGATTAGTTTGCTCCACACTCCAGTTAGTTGCCATATAAACCTTCTTGCCAGTTTCTTCAGTGGTAAAGTTATAGTTTGTACTTCTGTAAAACTTATACCCTGCATGGATAATATTGCCTACAGTGTCGTTAACCACCGAACTAGGCAGTATACCGCTGATAACCATAGGTGCTTTCCATGCGTCAATATTTTTAATACATGCATTTTTAAGATATTCTGCGTTAGAAAGATTATTATCTAAACAAGTATCAGCAAATATACTGACATTACTAAAAAGTAATACGCTCAATAAAAGTAGTTTTATGATTAAATGCATTTATTTTTTCTCGTTGAGTTTATCTACATTGCCCTATACTCTTTAGCAACTTTTTTAAAATTTCTTCTAAATTTATCGTAATTTTATACTTTTTTGATGCACATCCATTGGTTTTTATGTCTTAGAGACCTTTGCATAATATAAAACCCCAACAAATTAAGACAACAATTTAAATTTTCTTATTTCGAACAAGTTAAACTAAACAAAAAAAATCGGAGTAAAAAAAATGAGTAAAAAACGAACCAAATATACCTCAACATTTAAGACAAAATTAGTACTTGAGTTATTACAAAATAAAAGCACCCTAGTGCAGATTGCTAGCAAGCATAACATCCTTCCACAAAACCTACAGAATTGGAAGAAAACCTTCCTTGCTAACGCTGAAATTGCCATGGAGCCATCCAAGGCAGTTAAAGAATACAAAGAAGAGCTTATTAAATCACAAAAGCAAAATGAACGCTTAACTGCACTAGTAGGTAAAGTAACCGTAGAAAAGGAGTGGCTGGCAAAAAAGCTAAAAAGCTTGGGCTTATCTAATCGCAAACAGTTAGTTGAGTTCAAGCTATCTTCACCACACATGCCGTGTTCTCTTCTGTCGGTTAATCAGCAATGCCAATCAAAGCAC
>NZ_FQTR01000228.1 GCF_900128535.1 bacterium endosymbiont of Bathymodiolus sp. 5 South
TTTTAAGCAAAACGACCAAGAAATAAGAGGTATTTTAGCAAAAGTTGGTTGATTTGTCTATGGTTATTGTTGGTTTTATTGTTATAAATCAATTTGTTGTGTGGTTTTTAAGGGTTGACTATTTATTCAAAGGTCTCATAGTCTTACCTAGACTATATATTGACAATATCCAAATTAGAACGACATAACTTATTGTTAAAGGTAAATACCGTTAGTGTACGCTACACCATTTACAGATTCACCCGTTGAATAATTAAACACCAGCGCATCACAACCTAAGCAAGTAGCAACTGAAACACTTTTACTGCGTTTTCTTTTATTTATAAGAATCATGACCTATAACTTGGACTTCTGCTAAAGACAAATAGTTCTTATCAAGTAATTGGATTCTAACATAGCGACCTCGTTTGCCTGATCCATTTATTTGAATGATTTTTTTGGGATTAGGTGCGACATGAAAATCTTGTTGATAGGTGTGGGTACTGAAGTTTGCTTTATTAGAAATAGTAACTTGGTAATTGCTTAGTCTGTCTACACAACAATCAGTGCGGTTGTAGATAATGATTTTACTGATCTTTTTTCGACTACCTAGATCAACCTGCCACCAAGCGCCTTGTTCATCGTTGGTATGGGTTGTGCTACTATTTAAGAATTCGCCATCAGTGTTGCCATCCACTGCATAGCCAGCAACAGCGATGATGTGGTGTGGATATATACTGGATTGTGTGGCAGGTTTTCCAAGCGCTAGATTATGATCAGAGGCATATGCGCCTCCAAAATCTGGGTTACCCCATGTCCTGATTGAGCCATCGGGCTTAACAGCACTAAAGACAGATGCATTTGAATAAATCTTGGTATAACCTTTGTCAGTGGGTACATTTTTGTGTTTATGATTTAAGTCGTCTAAGTCGTCTAAGTTACCCCACGATGTAATCGAGCCATCGTCTTTAAGGGCGGCAAAGGCTTTATCGGTTGAATAAATTTTGATATAGCCTTTGTCAGTGGGTGCTTTTCTGCCTCCAAATTTTGGGTTTCCCCACGCCTTAATTGAGCCATCAGCTTTAAGAGCAGCAAAGGCATATGGATTTGAATAAATCCCGGTATAGTCTTTGCCAGCGGGTGCTCTTTTGCGTCCAGAACCTGAGTCAGTCCACGCCTTGATTGAGCCATCGGCTTTAAGGGCGGCAAAGCCAAAGTCATTTGAATAAATCTTGATATAACCTTTGTCAGCAGGTGCGCCCTTGCCTCCAGTATATTTGTTACCCCACGCCTTGATTGAGCCATCGGACTTAAGGGCGGCAAAGGCACTAGAAGTTGAATAGATCTTGGTATAGCCCTTACCATCAGGTGCATTTACACCTCCAGAATTTGGATTACCCCACACCTTGATTGAGCCATTAGCTTTAAGGGCGGCAAAGGCGCTATCCGTTGAATAAATCTTGGTATAACCCCTACCAGCGGGGGATTTTTTGCCTCCAAAATGTGGATTACCCCACACCTTGATTGAGCCATTGCGTGTAAGGGCGGCAAAAGCTCTTCTATTAGAATAAATCTTGGTATAACGCCTACCATCAGGTGCATTTACACCTCCAGAATTTGGATTACCCCACACCTTGATTGAGCCATTAGCTTTAAGGGCGGCAAAGGCTCTATCCGTTGAATAAATCTTGGTATAACCCCTACCAGCAGGTGCGTCTTTGCCTCCAAAATATGAGTGACCCCACGTCTCAATTGAGCCGTTGGCTTTAAGGATGGCAAAGGCAGCTTTATTTGAATAAAGCTTGGTATAGCCAAGATCAATGCTAGTGGGTGCTTTTTTGCCTCCAGAAGTTATGCTACCCCATGTCATGATTGGGATTGAGCGATCGTCTTTAAAGGCGGCAAAAGCCGTCATATTAGCATAATTTGGCGCATTATTAACTCCACCAAAATCATTCTGAGCACTAGAATAATCCACCTCAGGAAAACGCAAAGGATCAACACCCATAACCTGAACTTCTGCTAAAGACAAATAGTCACTGTCAAGCAACTGGATTCTAACATAGCGACCTTGTTTGCCTGATGCGTCTAATTGAATGATTTTTCTAGGATTGGGTGCAACATGAAAGTCTTGTTGATAAGTGTGGGTGCTGAAGTCTGCTTTATT
>NZ_FQTR01000229.1 GCF_900128535.1 bacterium endosymbiont of Bathymodiolus sp. 5 South
TAAAAATTAATGCTACTTCCATTTCTGAAAATAGAGAGTATGGTGGCTTGATTTATGAAAATTCAGATGGGTCTTATTCATTCACTGGACCGATAGCAGGTGATAATGAATCAATGCAACCTCTAAATGCACCAGCACCTAATGGCGCTAATGTAACGGCTTATTATCACACTCATGGAGCGTATGATCCAAAATACGACAGCGAAATTTTTTCTGATACCTATGATGGGCGAGGAGACATTCCTTTTGCAAAATCTCATGAAATGGATGGATATTTAGCGACTAATTAAATATTATAATTATGTTAATGATACAATTACTAGATTACAATGATGAAGGCGCTGTTTTTATTTATTTTTATTTTTATAAATACTCATGTTATGTCTGATATGGATAAAGATATTGATTTTGATATTATAGAAAGTTATAAAAAGCCTATAACAATACCTGCTAAGTATTTAGAAGTGTTTAGTATTGTTTATAAAGATTTTTATTCTGACAAAGATCATGAAGTGGGGCACTATATAGCTAATATATCTGAATCCAAAGATTTGTATATTGTTGAACTTAGTATTCCATGGAATCAACCCATGCTGGGCGGAGGTTTTGGATTTTATCATATAGATAAGCATACTATGAAAATTATTAAAGTTATGTTTTATAAATAATAAGAATAAGGGCGCTACCCTTTATTATGAAACCCAGTAGAATAAAGGATACAATCCAGTGCGTGCAAACATGGTAGAAAAAGCAACAGAGTATCAATATTCAAGTGCTGCTTATCATTGTAGGTTGGTTGCAAATAATATCATTACTGATTATAATATTGGTGTTAATGTGCAAGAGTATGAAGATTACTTTATGATGGGTGAGAATCAAAAAGCATTAGGTGTTTTAAGATGTAATATTTATAAAGGATTGTCGTGTGGCAGTGATTGTTTTATTGCTGATCTTGGTAAGATGATTGGTAGAGATTTTGGATTTAAGAATGTTGGTAGATCTAAAAAAGGGTGGCTTCTCCTTATTTTCTACTTTAAAAATTTCCAATCCTATTTCTATTTCTAAAAATAGAGAGTATAGTGGCTTGATTCATGAAAATTTAGATGGGCCTTATTCATACACTGGACCGATAGCAGGTAAGAAGACATCAATGAATCCTCTGAGCTAATGTAACGACTTATTATCACACTCATGGAGCGTATGACCCAAAATACAACAGTGAATACTTTTCTAATACCTATGATGGGCAAGGAGACATTCCTTTTGCAAAATATAATAAAATGGACGGATATTTAGCGACTCCTATGGGTGTAATTAAGCATTACGATTATGCTAATGATACAATTACTAGATTACAATGATGAAAGCGCTGTTTTTATTTATTTTTATTTTTATAAATACTCATGTTATGTCTAATATGGATAAAGACATTGATTTTGATATTATAGAAAGTTATAAAAAGCCTATAACAATACCTGCTAAGTATTTAGAAGTGTTTAGTATTGTTTATAAAGGTTTTTCTTCTAACAAAAATCGTAAAGTAGAGAACTATATAGTTAACATATCTGAATCCAAAGATTTGTATATTATTGAATTTAGTATTCCATGGAATAGACCCGTGTTGGGTGGAGGTTATGGGTTTTATCATATAGATAAGCATACTATGAAAATTATTAAAGTTATGTTTTATAAATAATAAGGGTACTACCCTTTATTGAAAACCTTGTTAAAATATGTCTTGTGCCAAGACAGGTATATCGAGATATTGGGGACGCTACCCTTTTTTTACATCCCTGACAAAACCCGCTACCTCCACTACGACAACCTCGGCTCAATAGACACCATCACCGATGGACAAGGCAACTATAAAACCCCAACAAATTAAGACAACAATTTAAATTTTCTTATTTCGAACAAGTTAAACTAAACAAAAAAATCGGAGTAAAAAAATGAGTAAAAAACGAACCAAATATACCTCAGCATTTAAGACAAAATTAGTGCTTGAGTTATTACAAAATAAAAGCACCTTGGTGCAGATTGCTAGCAAGCATAACATCCTTCCACAAAACCTACAGAATTGAAAAAAAACCTTCCTTGCTAACGCTGAAATTGCCATGGAGCCATCCAAGGCAGTTAAAGAATAC
>NZ_FQTR01000230.1 GCF_900128535.1 bacterium endosymbiont of Bathymodiolus sp. 5 South
GTCAATACCGATAGAACAGAACTCAAAGACTTCTTCAGTGAAGTAGACAAACTCCACAAAACCGATGAAGCCGTTACAGCCAAAATAGCCAATAACCCAAAACTAGCCAAAGCCTTAACCGACCCTAACTTAACACCAACACAAAAACAACAATTAGCAACAGAACTGGTGAGTAGCGTTATGGTTGAGTTGGGCTACACGCAAGCCGTGGATATAAAACTGGTTACAGATAGCCAAGATAACAGAAAAGGACATTACGGCGAAGACAACGGCATCTACCTAAACGATGTCAACCTTAATAACACCAAAGATTTAGCAACCACCCTAGGGCATGAAACCAGCCATGCGATAGACAACCAAGACCCAAGTATCAACACCAACCCACAGAACAACGCAAGCAAAGCAGACAATGAAATCTACGCCCAAAACTATGGAGACGACTTTAGCGATTATGTTGAGTTCGCCTCAGAAAACTATGGCGATGGCAGTTTAGCAGATACCAACAATAACAACTTAGGCAACACACCAGCAGAAATACAGAGAAACCAAAAGCTTGTTAACAACAACAATCAGGATTATGCTGGGATTGATAAGAGCAAGGGGGAGGATTTTTTACTTGTAAATCAGCAGATGAATTACGCAAGAGAAATGACAGAATGTGGTAAAAATGGATATAAATGTAAAAATAATATTAGAATAAAATATAAAAAGTTGTATGATAAAAACAGACAAGAAAAACTTGCAGAAATTAAAAGAGAATTAAGCAAACCGCCTTTTTTACGCAACAAGTATAAAACTAAACGAGAATTTGAATCAGCGATCAATTTATTGAATAATAGACCTTTTAAGCAAGAAATAATAAAAATACCAGAGCAAAACTTAAATGGAGTTGAGGTGTTGAGAAAAGAAGAATATGTTTCGAAGTCTAAGGTTAAAACGAAAGAGGATTTGAAGGCTGTTGCGGAGACTGGGTTTAGTTTGACTCCTCCTGGGAGGGTTTATGAAATTGGAAAAGGTGCTGTAGATTTAGTAGATGATTTTAAAAGTGGAAATTTTGAAAAAACAGCAAATAATATTATTGACAGAGTTGTCCCCAAAGGATTGAGAAGAACAGGAGTTTCAAAGACAGCATCTGATAAAATAGGCGCTGGAATAGGGCCAGGAAAAGAATTAGGCAATAATGAATAAAAAATATATTGTTGTTTTTAGTTTTGTTATTATGTTTTTTACAATGCATCCAACATATAGATTATGTAGTGAAAAATGTCTGATACAAGCTCTATTACTTGCAATTATATTCAGTTATTGCAATTTAAATATTTATAAATTTATTAAAGGAGAGGAGTTTGATGAATTTTCTGAATCTGCATACACATTGCCATCGCTTTCTATTGACAATTCTATTAAAAATAAAATTTTTAGGTTGTTTTGGTTTTCGTCTTTTGTTATTGTAAACCTGATAATTTTATATTTTTCTTTCAAACTAAGCTGGCTATTCAATTAAAAACAAACCCATGCTGGAATAATTAGGATTAGTGTGTAATTTATAAAATAATTGAAAAAAAGGTGCCTTGAGGACTCCTATTTTAGTAAATATGTAAATAAGATACTGTCTTAAAAGTCAACCTTTTTTTAATTTTTATTTGTCATTGACTTTTAGGCAACAGAGTTGCCCTTGGGGTTTTACCCCAAACCCCGTCATTAATGCAAAAGCAAGCCAATTTAATTATTATTTTGCATAATTCACATCAAACGGCTGTCCAGATTTTAATACCCCATAAGAGATGACCAATAACTTTCTCATGACCGCACACAGCGCCATACATTACCCAAAAACCTCTGACAACTTTTTAAAATTTCTTATACCAAATTCAAAAAACAACTAAACCAAAAAACTCCACTCTCTACTACACAAATTTTTAATAAAACCATCCTCACTTAGTATTTCATTCCAAGCCTGACAAGATCTTTCAATAATATCATCATAATTTTGGAATGTAGTATTAGACAAAAATCTTTGTTTAATCTGTTGCCATAGTTGCTCCACTGGATTCAGTTCTGGAGAATAAGGCGGTAATGGTAATAATGTAACATTGCTAAAACAACGAATTGCTTTCGTCATATGCCATCCCGCCCTAC
>NZ_FQTR01000231.1 GCF_900128535.1 bacterium endosymbiont of Bathymodiolus sp. 5 South
TTTTCCCGATGGCGGAACAACACTCCTACCTGGCTTAAAAGTTTTTTCCGTGTATTTTAAATCTGCAAACTCCTGTACAAGTTCTGCGATTTCTAACCTTAATTCTTCAGTAGTTTTCATTTATCCATATCTTTTGTATATTCTTCAATTTCTGCTAAGCATACAACTTGTATATCTTCTTTATTCAGAAAAGCTCTATGCCAATCAACAATCTTTTCTAATGTGTGACTTAATTTCCACACAGGCTTCCAGTCAAGCCTAGATTTAGCCTTTGAAATATCTAGCTTTAAAAAACCTGCTTCATATGGATTAGAATCTTTATCAATTTCCCAACTAGAATTAGGCCACTTGGAAGTCATTTTATCTAAAATCCAATCTACAGGTTTAGCATCGTTATCGTTTGGTCCAAAATTCCAACCTTCTGCGTATTTTTTTTGATTCCCGTAAAGTTTCTGTGCCAAAATCAAATATCCTGATAATGGCTCTAAAACATGTTGCCATGGTCGTGTGGCTTTAGGACTACGAATAACAACCGATTTATTCTGCTCGAATGACCTCAAAATATCTGGAATTAACCTATCATCGGCCCAATCACCACCGCCAATCACATTGCCTGCTCGCACAGAAGCAAGCCCTATACTTTGGTCTTGTAAAAAAGAACGGCGATAAGATGAGGTAACTAATTCAGCACAGCCCTTACTGCTACTATAAGGGTCATACCCGCCCATAGTATCATCTTCCTTATAACCTTGAGTGCGTCCATCATTCTCATAGCATTTATCTGTGGTAATATTCACAATGGCTTTTAAATTAGGACAACTTCTCGCCACCTCCAGTACCTTGACCGTACCAATCACATTCACTTCATAAGTTTCAATAGGCGCATCGTAAGAATACCTCACCAACGGTTGTGCTGCCATATGTATTAAGATATCAGGACTAAATGTTGTCATACTCTTGTGTAACGAGTGTTGGTCTCTAATATCACCAATTTGAGAGTCAATTATTGAGTCTATTTTTGCCTCGTGAAACAATGACGGTGATGTTGACGGGGTAAGTGCATATCCTCTTGTTTGTGCACCAAGTGATGACAACCATAAAGAAAGCCAACTTCCTTTAAAGCCAGTATGACCTGTTAAAAAAACACGCTTACCTTGCCAAAAGTCCTTATCAATTGCTGTCATTTACCAAACTTTCCATGGCGCTTTACTCTCTTCCCAAAGCCTTTGTAAATACCGCATATCACGCAATGTATCCATTGGTTGCCAAAAGCCTTCATGTGTAAATGCCATTAGGCTACCATCTTCTGCCAAACCTTTTAATGGCTCTCGCTCCCATATACAGTCATCTCCAAAAATCCTCTCTAAAACTTTAGGTGATAATACAAAAAATCCACCGTTAATTAAAGCGCCATCACCTTTTGGCTTTTCAGTAAATTGGGTAATTTGATTATCTTGAATATCTAATGCACCAAACCTCCCAGGTGGATAAACTGCAGTCAATGTAGCATCTTTCCCATGCTGTTTATGGAAATCAATTAATGCTGAAATATTAACATCTGAAACACCATCACCATAAGTAAAACAAAAAGCATCTTCATTCTTTACATATTCCAAAACTCTGCCTAATCGCCCACCTGTCATAGAGTTTTCTCCTGTATCAATTAAAGTAATTGTCCATGGCTCTGCTCTCTTTTCGTGTACTTCCATAGAGTTTTCTTTCATGCAAAAAGTTACATCCGACTGGTGCAAAAAATAATTAGTAAAGTATTCTTTGATGATATAACCTTTATAACCACAACATATCACAAAATCATTGATACCATGTGCAGAATACATTTTCATAATATGCCATAATATTGGCTTACCACCAATCTCTACCATTGGTTTCGGTTTACCACTTGTTTCTTCACTCAGACGCGTTCCCAAACCACCTGCCAATATTACTGCTTTCATAATTGCTTTCCTAAAATCTTGAAATATTTATTTTGTATTCTACTAAATTTTTTAATATCACATTCATTATTTACCTACATTTGACACTATAGTTTTTACAAAATATTGATGAGTAAATTGCTTTGCACTATCGCTATTAAAAAATATCTCAATATTG
>NZ_FQTR01000232.1 GCF_900128535.1 bacterium endosymbiont of Bathymodiolus sp. 5 South
AAAGCGTTTAAACCGTTATTATCCTGATTTAGAATAAATAACACTAAGGTTCATTACAAAATCCTGATTAGAGGAGGCTTTATGGCACCTGAAAAAACCAAATCATCCAAAATATTGGATAATTTATACCTGTTTTGTCAAATTCAGAGAAAATGCCTGTGTTTTGCTGAAGGCAGGGTTTGAATGGGGTGCATTTTTTTGGTTTTGATTGTGGGTTTGGGGTTTGGATGGTTCTATTTTTGGATTTGGGGATTATAAAACACCACAAGCGGCGTTTGAATCAGGTATAACTATGAGCAAAAGAAAGTTGGGTTTAGCATCTGAATTTAGATTCAAAAATTAAAGGAGCATTAAGTATGTTTTATCAAGAATTGGTTGAGTTATGCAAAGGTCTCAAATTAACAGTCTTTACATTAATTGGTCTGATTGCTATCTTAGCAAACCCCGCATTCTCCTTTGACAAAACTCATCACAAATCTAGCGATTCTGGTATTAATTTTCAAGTTCGTATTCAACATGACAAGGGGCTGTGTTCAGGCTCCCTCCTTTCTAAAAAGATTGTGATAACTTCAAAATATTGTCTGGGATCTAATACCACTATAATGGTTTATTACAACAACATACCCTACAAAGTAAAGGCAATTCACCGGTTTGGGGCATTCAAGGCAGTAGATCAAAAATTTAAAACAAACAAAATAGCCTATGAAGATTTGGCCATAAAGGCAGTAGATCAAAAAATTAGAACAAACAAAACAGCCGATAAAGATTTGGCTGTCTTAGAATTGCAAAATGCAGTTGCTGGAGACAACATTAACTTCGTAAAAATACCGACAATAACGCAAGAACGAGCAGCATTTACGAACAAAACTGCTTTGACTTTATTCGGATTTTGGGGAGACCCACATCACTCTATTTTTGGTTATGCTAACGAATACTTGCATACCGATAATCACGCTAGTGAATCCAAAAAGATTGTGCCAGTCACGAATTGCCCCAAAGGGACGAATGATGGCAGTTATTTTTGCACACAAACCCCAGACAAGTCGTATAAACCCCTTGCCAAAGTTGGAGACAGTGGTGGTGCTGTTACCTTTAAAGAAGATAACGAGTATTACATTCTTGGTGTTATTAGTACGCCAAATTATTATCCTCGATTGGGGGCTTTAGATACCAGAAAATGGTTGAATAAATTTTATCTTGAGTTAAGTCATTGGAAGGATTTCAACAGCAACAAAGAGGCTCATATTGGTGATATGTATATTTATGACGACACGTACAACCATTCAACAGAATATTTTGGACTTATACGACTTGATTCTCCTAGCATGAGATACTGGTATTTCCCTGCTAATAAAGAGCATACTTTTTACTGGGCTTATTTAGGCGAAGATCCACAACTAGCCCGTAATAAACTTGATATGATTGTTAGTATGAACCTATGGGGTCAAAACGATCGCAAGGGTCAGGCTGGTGATATCTTTGTTTATGTTAATTTCTATACCAATAAGATAGAAATGTTTACCTTAAACGCTGCTTGTACTGGTGATCGAAAATATTGGTTTTTCCCTATTGATGCAAGTAATAATGACTGTTGGTCATATGATGGATTATTTTCTGACTATGTTAAAAACAAAAAATCCAAACCTAAGCAACCTCAACTTAAACTCAAGCCTGAGCCTTTGTTTCGTTCTAAGACTCCCAACCCTTTTTAAACAAATGTTACTAAATCAATACAGACAAGAGGTCAAGTAAACTTCTTTTTGTAAATTACCATCTATTCCATCGATTTCTCGTTCATTAAAAAAAACCTACCCGTTATTATTGTCTAAAGACAAATAAGCCTTAGAGCTTTGCCACTGCTCTGAGACTTCCATCACCACGACCGTAACCAGCCTCAAACAAGAATCCTCATTAGCAAATATTTTAACTACTTTTGTTCGCTGTTTAACACTTTGATTAAGTCGCTCAATCATATTGCTTGTTCTTAGTCTCTTCCTGTTAAATTCACACAAATCCAAGCCAAACACTGTTAAACCTTCAGGGATATTACCCTCAGCCACCCACTGGGTGAGCTTTGGCATACTGTCTTGATGAGACCTTT
>NZ_FQTR01000233.1 GCF_900128535.1 bacterium endosymbiont of Bathymodiolus sp. 5 South
TAATCGCAGGCACTTGCACCCCAAATAATTGGGCAATTTTTACTTGCGAAAGCCATAGCGTTTCATTATGTAAATAAGTCTCTACCCGAATATCGCCATTGCCATCGTTATAAAGCAAAAACTCGGTCAATTCATCTTGTAGAGTGAGCTTATTCATGGTAAAAATCGTTGTTTAAGTGCTTGGTCTTTTCATCTACAGTCAAATCTTTGTCGTCAATTTCTGCTAGATTTTTGTACAGTTGGTTTTTGTTAAGAATTGAAAATAAAAATTCTAATTGATTGGCTAAACTTAATTTTTCAAAATCTTTTTTACTGGCCAAAAGCTTTTCACTTTCAACATCATAATTTAAAAAAGCGTGTTTGGTAATTTCATCGTATAACTGTTCTATGGTTTTTGCTGTGCCGTGTCCTTGCTTGATGGCGTTCAGTTTGTCAATATATTTTTGGTTGTATTTATCCAATTCAAAATAAATAAATTCGCCACCCCCTTGCCAGTCCACGCTTTTACTAATACCGCCACTATCAAAGTCCAAACTTTCTAATAATTCGCCGTCTTTTTTGACTGTTGTACCGATGACTTTTTGCATTCTTTTAACGGCAATATCCTCGATATAATCCATTTGTTCAATGCCAATGTATTGCCGTCCCATTTTATGAGCCACGGCGCAAGTCGTGCCACTGCCTAGGTGGTAATCAAGGACTAGGTCGCCTTTTTTTGTGGCTATTTGAATAATTTTTTCTAGTAACTTTTCTGGCTTTGGGGTTGTAAATATATTCTGCTTTAATATTTTTTTTAATTCTTCCTTTCCTTGCTGTGTAGAGCCACTAGATTCATTAGCAAAAATAGTATTTGATATTAGCCCCTTCTTTACTTCGTTTAAATATTTTTTTAATCGTGGTATATTTGTTCCAGTTTTACCAAACCACAATCTATTCTCATCATATGCTAATTGTAAAGATTGTTTATTTAATCTTGGGTATGTACCTTCTACTGGAGACCACTCAACCCCATTAGGAAATTCTATTTTATATACATTATCTTTCGTTCCACTTTTTGCTTGCAAGGCAACACTAGTCCACTTTCCTTTTGGGTCGTTATCTGGATTGCTATATCGTGCATCCATTTCTTTTGTTCTTTTTAGTAGGTTGGGTTTCCAATGAGTTTTAATTTTGCAAAAAACTAAAATATGGTCATGGTTTTCATTAAAGTACTTGGCATCATTTTGAACAACATTTTTTTTATGCCAAATAATATTATTAACAAAATTATCCCGCTCAAAAATCTCATCCATCAACACCTTTAAATAAGCCTGTTCGTTATCATCGCACTGCACAAAAATAACCCCATCTTCACTCAACAAATCCCGTGCGACTTCAAGGCGGTTTTTCATAAAAGTAAGCCAAGTGGAATGATTAAAATTATCGTTATAATTAAAACTGTCGTTGCCTGTGTTATACGGCGGGTCGATGTAAATCAGTTTTACTTTTCCAGCAAAATTGCTTTTTAGTGTGTGCAATGCCAAAAGATTATTGCCTTTGATAATTAGATTATCTTTAATCAAGCCGTTTTCATCTCGCTTAAAATCCACCTCATCACTGGCACCATCTTGTGTGTATTTTCTTGCATTTGTGATTACTTTTTTATCTAGCAAGCGGTTAATTTCATCTTTTGCAAGCACTTCGTTAAAAAATATTTCTTTGCATTTCTCGTCGTCTTTGGATTGCCCGCCCTCAAGCACACAATCTTTAAAGGGAAAAGACACCACCACCTCATTAATTTGTTTCATATGTTTGTTGGAAATAGTCAAACCGACTTTATTAGAAAACTTGGTATAACTGTCAAGCAAAAAGTTTTTGTCATCAATGTAATCAATAAACTTACGGTAATTAAAGATTGTGGCAGTATCTATTTCATCAAAAAAATGGGCTTTGCTGTCTGGGTCATTGAGTAGTAATTTGATTAATTCAGGGTCAAATTTTTCGGCACTGTGTTTAACATTTTGCTTGAGTAATTCCCCTTCTGCATCGGTGAATTGACTCAGGGTTTTTAATAATTGTTCTAGTTGCTGGTTGAATTTCATAATAGTTACC
>NZ_FQTR01000234.1 GCF_900128535.1 bacterium endosymbiont of Bathymodiolus sp. 5 South
GATGATAACGCTTTTTTAGATCTATGATTTTTTCTTGCTGACTTTGGTTCATAGTTCACGATTTTTTATAATAATATCGTGAATTTAACCATATTTTTAGTAGTTGTTCACGGTTTTTTAATAAATCAATACATTGTGCTTGCTAACAAGTTTTAAATTATTGGCTATTGCAGGTAAATAGCGTTGACGGAAATTTCTAGAATTTTTTAACGATAAGGCAAGCATTAATTCTTCTTTGTTTATTTCACTATTGATGATTGAAATGGGATTTATTTGGCGGGTGTTTTCATTGCAACTATATCAAGAATCATCTATAGGGTAAACCTAATAAATGATGCTGAATTAGTTAGTTTCGTGCTTTGTAATGTCAAATAATAGTCATCCTGATGTGCGTAAACTAGACTCTCAACAGGTAGATAACTAAAAATATCTTGTCACTGACTCAGTATCAAAGTTTGTCACAAACGCCCCATTTTGCCATTACCATCCGCAAATAGATGAATAAAATCAAACTCATAATTTTTGTCGATAAATTACAAAATTATCATTTTCTAAATCTGCCTTATGAATTGCTATTTTTTCCTTGGTTAAATTCTTTTAAGTGTTTGAGATTTATATTGCTAATTTCTAGTACATTAAAACTCGATCGGAGAATTACATCTAATTTATTATTAACTAATGTCGCTAATTAAATGATATTCTTTTGTAATTTTAGTATTAATTTTCTTTTCTTTGAATTTTAGGTTTTTTATTGGATTTTCTACCTGTAAAAACCTCGGTTTTTTGTTTAGGTTTAATACCAATGTAACAATATAATCGTTTTTATATTCTATCGCTTTTTGATATTCGTTCTCGGTTAGTCTAAACCTGCCTTTATTTTCTTTAATACCCTTAACTTCGGCTAAATAGAAATTATTATTAGTGTCTATTTGAAAATCATAACCATCGCCAAAAAGTCTGGCATCTTGCAGGGTACCATCTTTGAATATGTCAATATCATTGTAATTATTTATAAAATAAGTTTCCGCCTTTAAACCTGTTTCTTGTAATTTCTTAAATCTTGATTTAATGATTGGTTTGTTGATTTCATAGGTAATTTTTTTTGTGTTAAACTGCTCGTCTACAATGGATTTGCATTTAACATATTTTGCCAATTTAATACCTTTTGATATTTCAACAGCATAATTTCTAGAAAGTCCAGCTGCGATAGTTATGGTTGCAATTGAATGTTCACAATTATTAATTTCTAATGCGTATCTAATGCCGAATAAGCGTATTGCAGTTGTTGCCTCTCTTTCTGCAGAATTGTCATACATTAATTTTAATATTTGCCCCAGTTCTGCAAAATTTTTTGTTTCTAATATATGATTATTACCCAAAATTTCAACATATTGTGCCAATTTAACACCCTTAGATACTTCGGTTTGAAAGGATTGACTAATAGCTGAAAACCTAATAATTTCTGCAATACGATAGTTATTTCGTTGTATTTCTTTTGCGTAAGAAATAGCAAACAAATAAATTTGCGTCACTTTCTCTCCCTGCAAAGCACTGTTATACATTTTTTTTAAAATACTACCCAATTTTCTTTCACTCATAATTAATGTTCTTTGTTTCTCCAGTCCTCGTTAAATAAATTAAATTCAACCACATCAAAATCAATATTTTTCGTGTTTTTGATAATTTTTAATGATTTTAGTTTTTCTAAATGTTGCATATTATTATGGTCAAATTGAACTTGCATAAAAACATAACCATTGCAGTCATTCTCTATATCACCAAATAAATAACAATTAATATCTATTTCAATTAATTCATCTCGAATGGCATTCAAAATTATCTTATTATTGATAGTAATGCTCAACACCCTGCGTATGTCGCTATGTTTAAAATCCTGCCACATATTTTGCATAAGTTCTATAACTGTATTTGATAAACATTCATAAAAGGTGTGGACAAATTAAATGTTCTTTTTTCTTGTCTCTAATATCAAAAGCAAGTGTCAACATATTTTGTACATTGTTGATGATTAAATCAGTGTTGTTTTGTTCTTGGTAAAAACGCTTTATTAAGGCAACTG
>NZ_FQTR01000235.1 GCF_900128535.1 bacterium endosymbiont of Bathymodiolus sp. 5 South
CAAAATCCAATTTTTGCCCAATGGGTGATTTCTTTAAACCTTGTCCTAGCAGGGCTAAGGCTGGGTTTAAAAAATCGCCAAGTGGGTGAAAAGTGGGTTTCTGATGATTGTTCCTATTTATGCAAAGGTCTCTTATAATTCTGTTGATTTGTGCTGTGACTTTTTAGAAGATTTGACTAATCATAATAAAGGGCTTAATCATTCATTTTTTGATTATACGGAAAGTAAGATGACAAAGAATGAGTGGGTAGAATTTTTATTACTTGAAACAATTAGAAATGAAGTTGTTGATGATGAAGTCGCAATGATGATCCCTAGTCTACAGCACTCAATGAAACAAGTAATGTCATCTAACCTTTGGGATGAGTGTGGTAATGGGAATATAGATAATTTTCACACAACTTGGTTGAGGAGACTGCTAAAATCATTAAATAAAGACAACGATATTATTGAGTATAGAAAAACTAAGCCTTGGTTTACTTCTATTACATCAAATTCACTAAACTCACTCTTAACAACAGTAGGCGGTGTTTATCGTGCATATGGTCATTTTTTAATCACCGAAAGTTGGGTGGCGCCTCATTTTACCAAAATGCTAATTGGCATGGAAAATGTTGGTTTAACAAGTAAAGATACACAATTATATTTTATAGCTCACAAAACAATTGATCCTTTTCATGCGGCAGAAATGTTATCTGGTATTAGGAAAATGAAACCTCAACTAGAAAAAAAAGAGTTAAAAGAGATTGTTTCGGGAGCATGTCAAGCTGTTGCAGCTGGTTCTGTTATGTATGATGAACTTGAAAAATATTTCAATGAGGGTGCTTTATGAGTATTCAATATTTTCTTTTATTTTTTGGCTTAATGTTTCCTTTAGTATTTAGCCCAGGACCAGCTAATATAGTGTTTGCCATGTCAGGTATAAGACAAGGAGTTAGGGGATCAATCCCGTTGATAATAGGAGTGGATTTGGTTTTTATTATTTACTCATTGCTAATAGGTTTTGGTTTGGGTGAAATATTGCAATTATATCCAAGTTTGATTTTTATACTTCAATTGCTTGGTTCTTTATATATCGTCTATTTAGCTTACAAGTTTATAAGAAGCGACAAAAAAGAGACAGATTCTAACAACCAGACCTTTACTTTCAAAGACGGGGTTATACTGCAAATGTTAAACCCTAAAGGATGGACAATGTTATTTTTAATGTTCTCCACATTGCTTGACGGTAGTTTTAATTATAATGCTCAGATTGTTGCTCTTGTTATTATGTTGGCAATATTAAATATTTCGACTCATTTTATTTGGGTAACTGCTGGCAATCATATTTCTAGATGGACAGATAACAAAAGAATAGAAAAAATGCTAAATTATTTTTTTTCTGGATCATTACTTATAGTTGCTATATGGCTTTTATTACAATTAGAGTTGCCAATATAAAGCACCTAACAAAAGCATCCAGCGGACAGTTAAAAGCGGCGTTTCGCTACGCTACACTCTGCTTTTAACTGCCGCTGATGCTAGGCGTTATGTTTAAATTAGGAATTGATAGATGAAGAATCAGACGTTGACAATAAGAAAGATTGTAAAACAATTAAACACGGACAGAGGCTTCTGGTTGCCTAATATTCAACGGAACTTTGTATGGAAGGAAGAACAAACAGAAAGACTGTTTGACTCTTTAATGAGAGATTATCCCATAGGTACACTTTTAGTTTGGAAGACCAATAGCAATATAAAACATAGAAAATTTATAGATATATACAAAACGGGAATAAATTTTACTGATTACTATGTACCTGAAAATAATTATTGCACGCCCATTCAAGTTCCAAGTGCAACTTTTTACCCCTAAAAAAGAGCAAGATACCTTAGGTATGATGTGCTCTTTTCTAGAACAAGTAAAAAGGAGCAAAAATGAACCAATACAAGCATCTTGCACAAGAGCAACGATACCATACTTAGTCAACCCTTAAAAACCACACAACAAATTGATTTATAACAATAAAACCAACAATAACCATAGACAAATCAACCAACTTTTGCTAAAATACCTCTTATTTCTTGGTCGTTTT
>NZ_FQTR01000236.1 GCF_900128535.1 bacterium endosymbiont of Bathymodiolus sp. 5 South
AATGGCACCATCAACGCCGAAGTAACTGGCAGAACAACACAAATAGAAGTCAATGCTGATGGCACCAAAACCATGCTAACAGGAGGCACCAAGACCGTTTATAGCTGGGATACTGACAAAGGAGAAATCACCCAAAAAACTGAAACGGTTAAAAACTACAGTGAAGCGCTAAAGAATCCGTTGGATGATTTTGATGATCATTTACCCCTTATGGATGAAATGATGCAATCGTTAGATACATTAATTGAAGACGAAGGAGAAAGAAAAAAGTGTTATGATTTTTTAAACAAATTAAAAGAAGATATTCAGCAAGTCAGGGAAATGAACTATGAATCTAGTGTGGAGTTTTTAAGGGAAATAGCCAGCGATATAGAAGAGAATTTAGGCACGCAAGCAATTAAAGTGAAGTTAGAAAAAGTCCATCGATTTGTGCAGAGTCGCATCGAAAACCCTTTTGTATCTAGCTTGATAGATAAAATGTACAAGAATAAAAGCGGTTCAGATATTGACAAAAAACTGGAAATGTTAGAAGGCATGAAAAGTGAATTAGATGCATATCAAGAGAATCAATCTAAATACGAGCCAGCAGCACAAAACTTTCTAGATGGCTTGCGCTTTTTCATAGATTCATCCCAAAGATCTCAATATGCATTACAGCAATGGGAAAAATTTACAGTGCCAGATACGCACGAGGTTAGTCCTTTCTCTAAGAACACTTATCATGTTTTTGTGCAGCTAGAAGATGACAGTGTTATTGCAGAGGGTGCAACATTCCTGACCGGTAAACATTTTACAAATTCCACGCTGATTCAAATGGATAAGGAGGGCAACTATCTGGTGGTGCATGGATTGAGTTTAAGCGAGATACCAGAAGCCAGTGATATTAAACTTGTTTTTAATGGACATGGTAATGATAAGGGTCTAGAGACAACAATAGCAGGTAGAACCTATCGTGATATTGTTAATGATATTGTTACCTTAAGAGAGGATTTCCCCAAAAATTCAAATATTGAAAAAGTTTCCATGCTGGGATGTAGCCTAGGCTCTGATTTTTCAAAAAATACCTTAATCGGGCTGAAAGAAAATGACATTGAGACTAAGGTCAGTTCTCGGTTATACGATGTAACAATAGAGGAAAAAAGTGGCAGAAGATTTACCGACAACGCTTACCACCTTGAGGAAGGCAAAGTTTTATGGGGTTATAAAGAGGGTAAAGTCAGCCGCTTAGACCCTTATTCAGATGAGCGTTACCATGTCGTTATTTCTATTGCTGAAGATGGTTCGTTGCAATTAGATAGACCTATAGAAAATCTAAAGGGCGACCTAAAAGTTCGGGTGATCGCGGGCAGTTTTGAACAAACTTCAAAGGTTCTGAGCGATTTTAAAGGGCAATTGCCCGTTGACGCTTCAATGAAACAGATCAGTATAAAACTGGGTGAAGGTGAGTCCGATTGGTATGCTCAGCGTGATGCACTTTCTTATGCGGGTCTTATGGATACACTTAGTCGTCAAACCGATGCAGATGTTTTATCTTATAGTATTTCTGGGTCTAATCGAGGTTCGTTTGCTTACCATTATAAAAATAATAGTCTCACCCATGTCGGTGGAACAACAGGAACGGACGGCAGAAGGTATGCTTATAAATTTTTTGATGAAAAGTATTCAAGCGTTCGATCTTCTTACATAAAAGAGGATACAGATGTCGTCTATGATCTTTCAAAAACTCTTGGGCCGAAGACCCCTAAAATCTTGATGGTGACAGATGAATACTCTCTACAAGATCTGTTAGAGCAATTCAAAGGGGCAATGGAGATGAGTAGCACCCCCGTTTCTGAAATACAAATCATTACAAAAAACAACGCAATCAGTATTGATGAATACAAAAGTATGGTGAAATTTTTATCCACAGAATTAGGCGTTAAAGTTAAGGCATTTGAAGCTCTTAGCTCAACCCACCCATGGTTATCACTCAACCACGGAGATTCTCAAGTGACGGTAGATATGGATGCCAGACACCTAGCCGAAACCCAACCCCACAA
>NZ_FQTR01000237.1 GCF_900128535.1 bacterium endosymbiont of Bathymodiolus sp. 5 South
AGGTTTCTATCAAGCCATACTTTTTTTGTGTAAGGTGAGACAACCTGTTTATAAGTTAGTCCTTTAAACGATATCGCTGGAAGGGGAAGAGGAAGGGGAGGAGGAGAAAATCTTTTAATTTTTATTTTAAGTGGACGAATAGCAGAAGTTGGAGTTACAATACTTCCTCTACCAACAAGTTCAACTTTGATCGCTAGAGCGTCTTTTTTAGACACATCACTTACAACCAGATAAGCTTTCTCCGTTGTTTTAATAAGTCTGAGTTGAGCTTCTATCTCTTTTTTCTCTTCTCGGCTTGTCTTGTCGCCCCTAGCATTTGCAATCCCAGTAGCAATCTGTCTCACCCTACTCTCAAGAACACCACCAGTCACAAATACATCAAATTGATCAGGATCAGGATCAGCAAAAACAGTAACGCCCTGTGCTTGAATACAACGAACGCTAAAACCGTAAGAACGATCTTGGTTGCCTGAAACCACGGCACTGTTGTTGATGCTCAAATAACTAGCTTGCGAACTATCAACAGACCGAGTCCATAAGAATGCGCTTACGCCACTATCGTGAATCGTCCCATTAGCACGATTACGGTAGCCAGCAGCTGGCAACTTGAGGGGGCTAGAAAGTGCTGTGGTAGCGTTAGTAATACCAGCATCAATAATATCTTCCTTTAACTCTGCCTTAGTTGGCACACTAAAGCCTGCTGGGCAAATGTCATTAACTCCGTCATTTGCCCAAGCGGCCATTCTAGCTAAGCCGTTATTGTCTGCAGTCTTTGCTACCCAATCAAAAGGCAAAGCGCTAGTCATAATAAATAAGTCATTAGCACCTGTGTCAATGCCAGAAGTTAATGTGGCTGAAGTGCTATTTCGTGTTCTATCTTCATGGCCATCCTTTGCTCGTCCCCATTGGTATAAATCTCCATAAGCAGCACTGTCGTCAAATGAAGTGGCTACTTGTGTTGCACCGAGATTTCTATCAAGCCACACTCTGCCTGTCTTAGATGAGGTGATCATTTTATAAGTTAACCCATTAAACGATATTGGGGTGCGTGTTTTAATACAACGAACGCTAAGCTGGAAAGTCTGATCAAGGTCTTGGAACTCCGCCTTATTACTACCAGGGCTAACGGACAAATGACGACCCTTCGTCGCATTTGACCCAACAGTCTTAGTCCACAAAAGGGCGCCTAGACCAACCAGACCAGCAGATATGCTGCCATCAGCCGTACCATTTTGGCCCGCAACTGGGATTTTCAAGAAGCTAGAGAAAGCTCTAGTAGCACCATCAATCGGGGTTGTGGTAGCTATGGTGGTATCTGCCGCTAGCTCCCCCTCAGTTGGCACACTAAAGCCTGCTGGGCAGATGTCATCTCTACCAAATTCGTAGTAATCTCCATAAGCAGCACTGTCATTAGATGAAGTGGCTACTTGTGTTGCGCCGAGATTTCTATCAAGCCATACTCTGCCTGTGTCAGGTGAGGTGACCAGTTTGTAAGTTAGTCCTTTAAACGATATTGTGTTTCCATCTCCTCCTTCTCTTTCAACCATTATTTTATTACTACGCTCGACCCAAGCAAGTGCGCCTAAGTCCATCTTGCGGCTGTCTTTAAAGGCTTTACTGGCAATGGCAAAGTTGGTGAATTTTTGTTTGTTGCCCAGTGGTAGTTTTACCGTGAGTTTGCCATAACTTTTGGCATCCATGGTGTTGTTGTTTTCTTGACCGAATTCAAAACTCACCGAAGGCGTGATCTCAATATCCACACCTAAAACATTACCCTTAATGTCTGGACCTGCTTTAGCGTCCCAGTAATAATAAGTGCCTTTTATTTTAGCCCAAGGTAGGTAAGGGGCTTGACCGCTGAGTTTGACATCATAACCTGACATACCCCTCTCTTCTACACTGTTGACTAATTTTTTGTCTGAAAATATATGGTATTTATTGATATTGACACTAAAGTTAGCACGCTGGTATTCTAAACCAAGGCTTAGGCGTTTGTGACTGGACTTGGA
>NZ_FQTR01000238.1 GCF_900128535.1 bacterium endosymbiont of Bathymodiolus sp. 5 South
GAAAGTCTTGTTGATAGGTGTGGGTACTGAAGTCTGCTTTATTAGAAATACTAACTTGGTAGTTGCTTAGTCTATTTGCACAGCAATCAGTGCGGTTGTAGATAATGATTTCATTGATCTTTTTCTTACCGCCTAGATCAACCTGCCACCAAGCGCCTTGTTCATCTTTGGTACTGGTTGTGCTACTATTTAAGAATTCACCATCAGTGTTGCCATCTACTGCATAGCCAGCAACAGCGTGGATGCGGTGTGGATATATACTGGATTGTGTGGCAGGTTTTCCAAGCGCTAGATTATAACTAGAGGCGTATGCGCCTCCATAACCTGAATCACCCCATGTCCTGATTGAACCATCGGGTTTAACAGCAGTAAAGGCATATGCATTTGAATAAATCTCAATATAACCTTTATCAGTGGGTGTGCTTGTGTGCTCACCCTTTAAGTTACTCCACGAATTCTCTAAGTCACCCCATGTCCTGATTGAGCCATCGGCTTTAAGGGCGGCAAAGGCTCTATAGGTTGAATAAATCTTGATATAACCTTTGTCAGTGGGTACGTCGGGTGCGTTTGTACCTCCACTCTCTGAGTTGCCCCACGCCTTGATTGAACCATCGTGTGTAAGCACAGCAAAAGCAAATGCATTTGAATAAATCTTGGTATAGCCACTGCCAGCGGGTGCGTTTGCGCCTCCAGAATCCGAGTCACCCCATGCCTTGATTGATCCATCAGCTTTAAGAGCAGCAAAGGCATATGTATTTGAATAAATATCGGTATAGCCAGTGCCATCGGGTGCGTTTGCACCTCCAGCATTTGCTTCACCCCAAACCTTAATTGATCCATCGGCTTTAAGGGCGGCAAAGGCATATTCACTTGAGTAAATCTTAGTATAATCATTGCCAGCAGGTGCGCTTGTGACTCCAGAAACTGGGCTACCCCAAGCCTTAATTGATCCATCAGCTTTAAGGGCGGCAAAGGCATCAACAGTTGAATAAATCTTGGTATAGCCGCTGCCATCGGGTGCGTTTGCGCCTCCTCTAGTAGGGTCACCCCATGCCTTGATTAAGCCATCGTGTGTAAGGGCGGCAAAGGCAAATGTATTTGAATAAATCTTGGTATAGCCACTGCCAGCGGGTGCGTTTGCGCCTCCAGAACTTGAGTCACCCCATGCCTTGATTGAGCCATCGGGTGTAAGGGCGGCAAAGGCATTAGCAGTTGAATAAATCTTAGTATAGCCTTTGTCAGTGGGCATGGGTGTGTTTGTGTCGTTTAAGTCACCCCACATTGTAATTGAGCCGTCGGCTCTAAGGGCGGCAAAGGCATATTGATTTGAATAAATCTTGGTATAGCCACTATCAGTAGGTGCTTTTTTTCTTCCAAAATATGAATTACCCCACGCCATGATTGACCCATCGGCTTTAAGGGCGGCAAAACCCATCTTACTGGTATAATTTGGTGTATTATTAAACCCGCCAAAATCACTCTGAGCACGAGAATAACCCACCTCAGAAAAACGCAAAGGATCGACACCCATAACCTGAACTTCTGCTAGAGACAGATAGTCCTTATCAAGCAACTGGATTCTAACATAGCGACCTTGTTTGCCTGATGCGTCCAATTGAATGATTTTTTTAGGATTGGGTGCGACATGAAAGTCTTGTTGATAGATATGGGTGCTGAAGTCTGCTTTATTAGAAATACTAACTTGGTAGTTGCTTAGTCTATTTGCACAGCAATCAGTGCGGTTGTAGATAATGATTTGCTTGATATCTTTCTTACTACCTAGATCAACCTGCCACCAAGCACCTTGTTCAATGTTGGTATGAGTTGTGCTGCTATTTAAGAATTCGCCATTAGTGTTACCATCTACTGCATAACTAGCAGCAACGGGGATAGAGTATGGATATGTGCTGGATTCTGTGGCAGGTTTTCCAAGCGCTAGATTATAACTAGAGGCGTATGCGCCT
>NZ_FQTR01000239.1 GCF_900128535.1 bacterium endosymbiont of Bathymodiolus sp. 5 South
ATACACATACTGTTGTTATCATCGTTCCAGACATTTGCAGAGAAACTTCGTATTACCACGGCTGATGTTTCTACGCCTGAAAACACAGACAAGACGATTGAGCTTACCCTTAACAAAGGCAATACCGAACCCTCAAAATATAAGAGAACTTTTGCTATTTTGGGTGGTGCAGATGCCAATAAGTTTACTTTAGCAGGTAATCAATTAACTTTCATAGCCACGGCTTTTGAAGCCCGAAGTGATGCCACTTATCGTGTTAATATCAAAGCCACCCTGAATCTCAAGGATTGGTCTCAAATAATCGAGACGACTGAAAAAACCATCACTGTAACCGTAACCAAGACTAACCTTAATGATGGGGGATTTCATATTACCACGGCGGCTAATGTTGATACGCTTGAAAAAACAAACAAGGTGATTGGGCTTACCGCTACCCCGATAAAAAATATTTTCTTCCAGTTAACAGGTTTTGCTATTGTGGGTGGTGCAGATGTCAATAAGTTTACTTTAAACGGCAGTGAATTAACCTTCAAAGCCACAGAATTTAAAGACGGAAGTGATAACACTTATCGTGTTAATATCAAAGCCACTTGGAAGAACAGCTGGTGGAACGACTTCGAGACGGATGTAAAAACCCTCACTGTAACCGTACATAATAGGATACTTCGTATTACCACGGCTGATGTTTCTACGCCTGAAAACCGCACCATATTGATTAAGCTTACTACCAACCAAGATTTTAATAAAGATGATGTAATTTTTTCTATTACTAATGCGGATCAATTTGAAATTGGTATCATCAATAACAGACATCTTTTCTTTAACTACACTGACTTTGAAGCCAGAGAAGATCACACCTACTCGGTGGAGGTTACTGCTCGTAAAACGGGCACAGGCGAAACCACCACCAAAACCATCACTGTTACGGTTACCGACCTAGACGATGAAGCTCCGACCAATATCCAGATCAACGATGCCGCCACCGATATCAATGGTTTTGTTACTCTTGACAATGACAAGGGTGTCGGATTTGTGATTGGTACTCTCAGTGCTACCGATCCAGATACTGATACTACTACTAATGCCCTTACTTTTACCACCGACAGCGCTGATTTTGAAATCGTCAACGGTAATGAACTCAAAACCAAGCGGAACATTACTACTATTGGTAATATAGACTTCACCGTTACTGCTAGTAATCATGTCAATCAGAGTACTAATAAAGACTTTACTATCAAAGTTGTAGATGCAAAAAAAATAGTCCCGTTTATGATTACCACGCCCGATGTTTCTGTGCCTGAAAAAACAGAAAAGGTGATTACGCTTAAGTCCAACAAAGGAAAGGGGGTAAGTTTTTCTATTGTCAACGACACAGATAAGGATAAATTCACTCTGAGTGGCACTGCACTTACCTTTGAAGCCACCGACTTTAAAGACGGCGGTGATAATAACTATCATGTTAAGATCAGAGCCACTAGGGGCAATGAGGTAGTTGAAAAAACCCTTACTGTAACCATAGAGGATCCAACCATAGAGGATCCAACCATAGAGGATCCAACCACAGGGGGTTCAGCGAAATCCGATAATGCCAAAGTGACTGCCCAAGCCGTGCGTAAAGAAAGCAAATCTGCCAGTAAACTCTTACTCTCTAAAGTCGGAAGAACATTGATGGGGCGCCTATCGTATATTCGTCATAAAAACAAGCAAGAAAGCAGTTTTAGTGCCAATGGTTTTGTGAATGGCATTCAGGTCAGTTTTGCCGATAGCCAAACCAACAGCCTTATCAATCGTGTGCTCAGTGCCAACGGGCTGAGCAATGTTATCCCCACCTCCAGCCGTAAGGTTGAGCGTTGGGATACTTGGACGAATGCCAAAGTGGTGATTGGTAAAAGCAATGGGTCAGGTGCAAATAAGACTGAGTTTAATCTTAAATCCCTTAATATAGGTATGGA
>NZ_FQTR01000240.1 GCF_900128535.1 bacterium endosymbiont of Bathymodiolus sp. 5 South
AGTATTAAAGTTTGTATTAGCAATAGTTGGGGTTGTTGCCAGGGTTGTGATTAAGGTTAAAATTGATAGTAAAAATGGGTTTGGCATTTGGTTATTTTAATGAGTTTTGGTGGTTTTTTGTTTTAAAAATAGTGGTTTTGTTTTTAATGAGAGGGTAAAGTTATATTTTTTACGATAAAAGGGTAGCGTCCCATTTTTTAAAATCAAGAAAAAGCGAAGGCTTCTTAGGATGTTCTATATAAGAAATTTTAAAAAGTTGTCAGAGGTTTTAGGGTAATGCATATTTTTGCATGTTTCACTCCTTTTTCTTGTCGGATTAAGGGTGGTTAATATACCCTTTGACCGACTAATTGAGTGTTGCACTTATGATGTGAATCTAAGTCTTTTCATTTTGGATGCCTGAATTATTATAATTTGAGTGTCCAGTTTATTGGGGAAACTTCAGTGGAGTCATATTTTTACGATAAAAGGGTAGCGCCCCATTTTTCTTTAATATTTAGAAAATCTTGATGAAGTTGAAACTATAATTGATAAATTATTATAGTTATCAAAAATTATAGGCCAATTATTACTTTCAATATCTTGAATTTGAGTATTGTCTAATCTCATGAAGTAAAAAACATCATAATTTTCATCTTGTGCTACCAGCCAAGCCTGATGACAAACATTACACTCATATAAGGATATCCAGCAATAATCTTCACCTTTAATCTTTGTTTCCTTTAGATGTAAAAATATATTTTCTGAAAAATCAGTCCCAAAATCGCTTCGATCTAAGTTCTTTATTAAGCAACACTTGCATTTAGACGGGTGATTGTTTAACAAGAAATCATTGATTAAGTTTTTAATATCTGCAACAGCATTTCGATTTTTAAAATTTGCTTCAATTAAAGACTGATAAAGGTCGTTTCCGATATTACTTTCTATTAGTTGGTCGTTATAGATGTATTTTTCAAAATATTCATTTGAAAGATCTCCTCTAATAAACTGATACAATATATTTATATATTCCATTTTTAACCCCTATATTAATTACTGTATTTTTTGAATTTAAAATCAAAAATTTTTCCTGTTTTAGGGTCTCTTATGTAGTGAATAACAGAATCTTTCCCCTGTTGTGATTTGACCTTGTACTCCATTTTATGCATTCCTTTAAACCTAGGGTCTTTCAATGGAGTGCCCTGCATTATTCTTTCACCAGCACCTTTTTTTGCGGCTTCTAAAGCTAATCTGTCTTGAATACTTTTAGGCGTTCTACTCCATCTATCTATTTGTTTAACTTTATTAATACTAGCGACAGCCTTGCTAGCAGCCTTAGAAGAAGCCCTAAGCGCAACGCCAGCACCTAGTCCACCTGCAACATCAAAAATAATATCGCCACTTTTTGCGTATTGCCTCCAAGAGTTTAATGCCCCTCCTGTTTTGCCATCATCATGCAATCCCATCGCTGCATTGATAGCTGTATTTTGATGATTAGGAGTGTTTTCAATATTGTAACCTAAATTGTTTTCAACAGATGCTTTGAATATGCTTAGCTCTTCAAGCTTCATTAAAATATTGTTGCCTGTATTTGGATTGTAAGCACTGTAACCAATGGGCTTACCATTCTTATCTTGCATCATCCTAACTTGATAATTACCATAATTGCTGTTAGAGTTTTTCTTGTTGACAATTGTTACAACTGTATTTGGATTGACAGGAGATTCTTCCAATCTTTTCTGAGTGGCTTTACCATAGCAATTAGTGCCAGAACACAAATCCTCACCCTTACTCTTATCAATCCCATCATAATCCTGATTGTTGTTATCAACAAGCTTTTGGTTTCTTTGTATTTCTGCTGGTGTATTGCCTAGGTTTTTGTTGTTGCTGTCTGCTAAGTTGCCATCACCATAGTTTTCTGAGGCGAATTCAACATAATCGCTAAAGTCGTCTCCATAGTTTTGG
>NZ_FQTR01000241.1 GCF_900128535.1 bacterium endosymbiont of Bathymodiolus sp. 5 South
TCAAAACTATGGAGACGACTTCAAAGATTATGTTGAGTTCGCCTCAGAAAACTATGGTGATGGCAACTTAGCAGATACCAACAATAACAACTTAGGCAACACACCAGCAGAAAGACAAAGAAACCAAAAACTTATTAACAACAACAATCAGGATTATGCTGAGATTGATAAGAGCAAGGGGGAGGATGCTACCGCCTTCTCGGATGTGCATGACAATCAAGTTAGAGAAACAGAAATCATAGATTTTGCAATATTAGCACAGGAGCTAGAAGCACAAGGCAAACTGGAAGATGCCCAAGAAACCAGAGAGGAGGTAGAAAGACTAAAAGAACAAGTGGCTGAATTTAAAGAAGCTTACGGCCAAGACTTTGATGAGCAAATCAAAAACCTTGCTGTGGAATATGAACAAATCGCCGACGGCAATACAGAAGCATACTTTACACTACTCACACTTGCCGAAGGTGCAGTGTTACTTAACGGCGTCAAAGCCCTAGTTGCAAAAGTAGGTGGAGCAGAAGCGCTTAAAATCATTGCCAAAGAAACGGCGATGAGTATCAAAGATGCTGGGGCGTTTGTTAATGATTTGGTTCGGGGGAGAGGGTTTGGTAATGTTAGGTCGCCAATTACAAACCTTAATAGTAAGAAGACAAAAGTTGCCAAAAATATTGATAAAAAGAAGAGCATAGCACCATCTAAAAGAAATTCTGATACAATAGTTTTAGGAAAAACTAAAAATCCTAACTATGCGGATGTTGCTAAAGAGAATAACTATAGAAATTTTGAAATCCCTAAAAAAGTTTGGAATAGTAAAGAAATGACAAAGCTTAAAAAATGGGAAGCAAATAAAAAATTCTTAGATAGAGCCATCGCTAAAAATAATAAAATAAAACTATCTCATAATCCGAAAAATCCTAATATAAACACAGGATATTTTAAAAAAGAAATAGATTACCTAAAAAGCAAAGGCTTTAAATTAAGCGTGGATGGTAAATCAATGATACCACCAAGTAAATAAAATGAATAACCCAAAACAACAAGACAAGAAATCTTTATATGAGGCTAATTATTTTATGCAAGAAATGCACAAAACAGGATTTGAAAATTTACAATTAATTTACAATGAGCCGAATATTTCAAAAAATAAAATTTCAAATGCTCATTTTGTGATTAAAATTGATGATTACTTTTCACTTCAGGTCACGAAACATTACAATAAGGTTTATTCAATACAATTTTACCCGAATGAGATGGATTATGAAAATACAGACTGGTTCATTGAAAGAGATGTGCCTATAGACTTTTACGACGTTTTGTGCGAACTTTATGATGATGTGTCTTTTAATCTTAACTCTTACTATCCTGATAATTTTGAGAACACCCAAACTTATAAAACCTTTTATCAACATTGTTTTGACAAAAATAAAAAAAAGCATTATGGTCTAAAAATTGATACGGCTCTTGATCTTATTAAGGAAAAAAGCAGCTTTATTCTTAATTTAATTATTGAAAATTCTCTGAATAATTACTAGTGGAAAAAGAGGGGAAAGGACTCCCCCATTTGACTGGACACTAAATTCTAATTGTACCTATTTTTTCGTATCAATAATCTTTTTAGGGGTTTGGGGCAAAGCCCCAACTTGAAAAAAATGGGATGTCTTGAATTCGAAAAAAAATAAAAAAATGAGATGCTACCCTTTTAAAAAAATGGGGCGCTACCCTTTTATCGTAAAAATATAACTCCACCCTCTCATTAAAAACAAAACCACTATTTTTAAAACAAAAAAACCACCAAAACCCATTAAAATAACCAAATGCCAAACCCATTTGTAATATCAATTTTAACCTTAATCACAACCCTGGCAATAACCCCAACCATTGCTAATACAAACCTTAATACTCTAAATAAAACCACAACCGCCCCAA
>NZ_FQTR01000242.1 GCF_900128535.1 bacterium endosymbiont of Bathymodiolus sp. 5 South
AGCCGCACAGCTGACACCTTTAATATTTAATAATGAATTTTTCATTGCCAATCTAATTTTACCTCCAGTAGTCAAGAGTATTTTACTGTAAAAAAATATTATTTTAGACGAGACCTTTAAGGTAAGGGACATAAACATTAATTATGTTACAATATCCAAATGACGAGACTAGCAAGAATCGTTATACCAACTACCTCATCATCTTGTCCAAAGAGGCAAATCAAAATAAAAGGCTTTTTTAGTGTCAAGTTTAGATTGTGAATCGCCACCTGTATTAATGAAAGATAGTTAATGTTTGTATCCCCTTTATCTTTTCAAGAAATTATGAAGTATGATTAAATTCAAAGTAATTAACAATAAAGTTATTCTTTCGTATACAGCAGAGCAATTTGGTTCTAACTGGGTCTATCTTAAACTTGATGAATCTGGGTCAGTTTTGATTTCTAAAGCATTTCGCGTTACTAAAAATGAACTTATTTCACCTTCAAACGAAAGTAAAGATCACAATCCTGATGCTACAGTGGAATTTAATATTGCTGACAAGAAACAAGATTATTATTGCTTCAATAAAGATATATTATCTTTAAATCATGATCTTTATATACACAAAAATATTAATTTGGAGCATAGAATATTTGTAGCAGTGAGAGGTATATCTATATTTAAAAAAATTGATAACCATGTGAGTAACTCTATCTACATTGGTGGAGACAATGAAAACTCAATCCCAGAATCAATATTTATAGAATTATTAAAGAATTTTCCTAATACCCATGAACTAAATAAATATGCCTCGGCTAGAATAAGCAGTATTTTATCCTCATATCTAGATACAAAAGATGACTATGAAGAGAAATACCAGAAATATTTAAATAAAAAAGTCAGCAAGAAAGGAAGTAATATTCAATTCGAGTACTCCAAAATTGAAGTATTAAAATACAAAAGTATCTTGAAAAAATTAACGCTAATGCTTAGCGCTGAAGAGTCATATACTGAGTCTCAGTGGCAAGAAGAGTTGCTTCAAATAATATTACTTCTATACCCTAAATACATATATTTATTCAAAGAAGCACCAGTAAGAGATACTTACGGTAATAAAAATAGGAGCGTTGACTATTTATTAGTTGATTCAAGCGGCAATACTGACATTATAGAAATAAAGAAGCCGTTTAATAAATGCATAGTTACAAAAAGAACTTATCGCGATAACTACATCCCATTAAGAGAACTTTCTGGCACTGTAATGCAAATTGAAAAATATATTTTCTATTTGAATAAATGGGGTAAAAAAGGAGAGGAAAAACTGACTGCTCATTATAAAAATGAGTTGGCTGAGAATTTCAAAATTAAAATCACTAACCCAAGTGGCTTAATCATTATGGGTCGTACTGTAGGTTTATCTGAAGAGCAAATTCAAGACTTTGAAGTTATAAAGAGAAAATATAAAAATGTAATAGACATAATTACATATGACGATTTAATATCCCGATTGAAATTTACAATTAAGCAATGGGAAAAAACATATAACAAGGCACAGCAGTCTAACCCGTAAAGTTTTGCGTCTTTTGTAAAGCTTCGAATTTTCCCACTGAATAAGGAGTGCTAGATAACAAAGATAAGGGTACAAACATTAATTCATAAAAGAAATCGTTAATTCTAGCAATAAAAAAACAAAGTTATTTCAGAATCTGGACTAAAAAATGGGTGATATAGACAAATTACAAAGCTTTTTTTAGTGTCCAGTCAAATGAGGAAACTTCATTGTACCTCCCTTATGTCTTTCTTCATTTACAATGCCGACAAGTAGATTCGGTGATGATTGGAATACGATTGCCATTGGCTTTTTTACCGGTATACATCAACATTATTATTGAGGCTATCAAAATACTCAGC
>NZ_FQTR01000243.1 GCF_900128535.1 bacterium endosymbiont of Bathymodiolus sp. 5 South
TCGCACTTTTAGCAAAAATCCAATTTATATTCCTAACTCAATTTTTGCCTCAATCCCGATTGAGACGCCATCGCGTATGACCAATCGCCGTATTAATGAGGTGGTTGGCATTCGTTATGATGATATTGCAAAAATACCCGCCATTATCACCGAAGTAGAGGCGATGCTAAAAGCACACAAGGAAATTGACCAATCTCAAGCACTAAGAGTGTATTTCAATTACTTTAATACCTCCTCTCTTGATTGTAACATTGTTGCTTTTACCAAGACCACTAGTAAAGATAAATACCAACAAGTGAAGCAAAAAATACTACTCAATATTGCAGATATTATTGCCAAACACAAAGCAGAAATCGCCTACCCTACTCAGACCTTGCATATTCAAAAGTAATGACTATGAAAAAGCTATATATTCGCACTTTTGGATGTCAAATGAACGAGTACGACAGCCAAAAAATGACCGATGTGCTAAAGCATTCACACGCTTTAGAATTAACCGATGATGCACTTGATGCAGATGTGTTACTCATCAACACTTGCTCCATTCGTGAAAAAGCACAAGAAAAACTGTTTCACCAGCTCGGTCGGTGGAGAAAACTCAAAGAAAAAAATCCCAACTTAATCATTGGCGTCGGTGGCTGTGTCGCCTCACAAGAAGGGGAACTTATCTTAAAACGAGCCCCCTATGTGGATATGATTTTTGGACCACAGACTCTACATCGATTACCAAATATGTTAAATGATGCTTTAAGCGATAAAGCCGTAAGTATTGATATTTCTTTCCTAGAAATTGAAAAGTTTGATCATTTGCCTGAACCTGAAACTAACGGCGTCACTGCCTTTGTTTCCATTATGGAAGGTTGCTCTAAATACTGCACCTTTTGCGTTGTACCTTACACTCGAGGTGAAGAGGTGTCCCGCCCTTTTAACGATGTCATTAACGAGGTGCAAATATTAGCCAGACAAGGGGTTAGAGAGGTGAATTTATTAGGCCAAAATGTCAATGCGTATCAGGGCAGGATGGACGATGGTGAAACAGCTGATTTAGCACTACTGATTAATATTGTAGCGCAAATTGACGGCATTGATAGAATTCGCTATACCACTTCACACCCTGTTGAATTTAGTGACAGTCTGATTCAAGCCTACGCTGAGGTGCCTGAATTAGTATCACACTTACACCTACCTATTCAAAGTGGCTCTGACAAAATTTTAACGCTAATGAAGCGTGGACACACCGCACTTGAATACAAGTCTAAAATTAGGCGTTTGCGTAAGGTGCGCCCTGATATTTCCATTTCTTCAGATTTTATTATTGGTTTCCCAGGTGAAAATGAGCAAGATTTTACGGACACAATGGCACTTATTAATGAGGTTATTTTCGATAAATCTTTTAGTTTTATTTACTCTGCCCGCCCTGGAACGCCTGCATCTACTTATACCGATGATGTGACATTACAAATCAAAAAAGAACGCCTTGCACTTGTACAAAAAACCATTGACAAATCAACCGAGCAAATCTCTAAGGCGATGATTGGTAGTGTGCAAAAAGTTTTAGTAGAAAATAAAGCCAAAAAAGGCGATAATTTATTCGGACGCACCGAAAATATGCGTAACACACATTTTAAAGGTGACGAGTCTTTAATTGGTCAGATTGTTAATGTAAAAATTACAGATGCTCGTGCTAATTCATTGATGGGGGTGTTAGCAATTTAGTTGGGTGCAATAGTGTTACTCATGTTTTTTCTCCTTTTTGGGGGTCATAAAATATAAGGGTTTAACAATCTAACTTACAGAAGCTTGGGCTTGTAATTTTATTTTGTTTACTATAACATCTTGCTTCTTTAGTTAAAAAAATGTCATTATGCACTTGTTAACCAATATATCTAC
>NZ_FQTR01000244.1 GCF_900128535.1 bacterium endosymbiont of Bathymodiolus sp. 5 South
GGAGTTCAGTTTTAAGTGAATCGATTAGAGCGCTAAATGCTTGTGGGTCATCAGTATGTTCTTTTAAATAATCACTCAAAGACTGTGTGCCGGCATTGTCTTTAAGGATGAGCAATGCACCTGCTTTGACATCATCAGGATTGGCTTTGTATTGTGGATTAAGTGCAAGCAACTCGTTAAGGCTTAGGCTGTTGTCTTGGGCTATTTGGCTGAGGGTATCGCCGTCTTTGACGAATTGGATTGAGCCGTCGTTGATTTGGTTGTTAAGGCTTTGTAGTTTTTCTGCAGGGGTTTGCGCTTCATCATCTGCAAAGTCAAATAGTGAAGCGGCACTTTCCCAAGTGTCGCCTATGGCATTGCCTACTGAGTCCAACATGTCATCTACTGCTTGAGATATTTGTTCGTCATTTCCTGTGGTTAGGGCATATACACCTAGACCAAGGGCAATTGTGCCAAGTGCTAAAATACCTACTGGGTTAGATACAAAGAGTGGAGCAACAGATGCCGCTAGACCTGCAAGAGAATTTACATAATCAAGTGTTTTCGGATTATTTGCATCATCATTGTCAAATTCTTTTATGATGTTATTCAATAGATCTGTTGCACTTATTACAGCCCCAGCAACTGGAATATTTTTAAATAAACTGACCCCAGCTTGAAGCACATCCGCCCCTACTATTGCAGCGTCTAGTCTTTCGCCATCAGATGCATTTTTGATAATATTTGTAATTCCTGCTTCAATTTTTCCTTGATTAATAATATTTTGTATTGCCTCTTGTCCAAATGTTAATTTAGCCATAATTATTTCCCCTTAGTTGTTAAATTGTTTTTTTGTAAATTCTTCTTTTTTGATTGCAATAAGTTTATCTATGCCTTTAAACCCGTATTTTTTATATCTTATCCATAACATTAGCAATAGTAACAATAAAGAAAACAACCCGTATTTAAAGAAGTTTTTAGACCTAAGAATAGATTTTTTTAAATATGTTTTGTATTCTTTTATACTAAAAGTTTTTATTTTTTTATTACCTGTTGTTATAGAGGCTATTTTATTGTCATATTCTTTAAAATATCCTATCTCTATGTTGGATTTTAATTTTATTTCTTTATCTTTCTGATCTAAAATAATAGTAAATTTATTTTTATCATTATTTCCGTTTATTTCTATATTGTATTTTTTGCCTTTTACCCATCTTATTTTGGTTAACTCACCAGCAGAATAAGTTACACTTATTTTGTTATTATCAATATCTAATATTAAATTATTTGTATTCCAAATATAATATTCAATAATTAAAACTGTCGATAACAATACACTTGATAATATCGATAGTATCACGCATAAATGTGTAATTCTCATATACTGTTTACCAAATATTTCTATATTTTTATATGCATGTATATTTATCATACTACCTCCAGCAGGAAACCCTTCGAAATATGTAAGTGCAGAAAACTTATACATAAAAATAAAAAACTTGCTTTTTCCTTTAAAGTCACTCAAAACATATTTTTTAAAAGCACGCTTATCATTGTAAATCCACCATTGAAACAGAATAAAAATTAAACTCAAAATAATAAAAAACTCTAACACTTTAAGCCACCTTTCTAAAATTATCCACATCAAACCACACATCATTCATTTTGTTATCTGTGCCTGCTGTGGTGGTAAAACTACCCTGTTGTTTATAGGCGTTGTTGCTGCTATCTACTTCATTAGAATTGCTGTAGGTGGTATTAAGAGATCTAACACCTGCCTCACTCAAACTAAGGAGTTCGCCCTCGTCTAATTTGCCATCAGAGTTTTTGTCTTGCCAAATTTTAAGATTGTTAAAGTTTGTGTCTTGGTTATCAATTTTGCCATCATTATTACTGTCCAAGTCTTT
>NZ_FQTR01000245.1 GCF_900128535.1 bacterium endosymbiont of Bathymodiolus sp. 5 South
ACTTGTGTAATGCAACATTCACACCATTGCTAATTACCTCTACTTCGCCTATTGCCAATACACCTGGAAGTGATTGTTTAATTAACACAAAACGCTTAGGGAGTATTGGCACAGGTGCTATTTTACGGCCAATAAAGTGTGTTGTATCTTTGTCTTTGGCGCTAGCACCAGCACTAGTACTAGTAGAACTCACAAAATAAGTCTCTTCTCCTACTTTCTTCATTTCACCATCTTGGTAGAAACCTAGCAATTCAGCGTTAAAGCTACCTTCATGGAGTAATGCGGCTTGCTCTTTGCCTCGATACGCATTATTTTTGTTTTGCTGTGCTTGGCTCATGTAAAAGTAGCCTTCTAATTTTTTCCAATCTGCATCTGTTGGAATGCGCCAGCCAGATGCACATATTCCTTGCGATCCTGCCTTGGTTTTAGTGTTCATGGCTGCGTTCCAATTATAAAACTTGAGATCCTCATCTTTGGCATGAACACCTTTCATGGGGGCGGCACTTGGATAATGACGCATATTCTCAACAGTCCATAGTTGCTCGCCAAACACTTTGGTTTTATACTTGGCAAAACCAACTGACATCTCTTTGTGGTAATCATGGGAATTAATAGTATCTTTGTTTTTGTCGGAGCCGTCTTTGTTTTTGTCAGATCCATCTTTGTTTTTGTCGGAGCCGTCTTTGTTTTTGTCAGATCCATCTTTGTTTTTGTCAGATCCATCTTTGTTTTTGTCAGATCCATCTTTGTTTTTGTCGGAGCCGTCTTTGTTTTTGTCAGATCCATCTTTGTTTTTGTCATCCCCGTCTTTATTAGCCTTGGATTTTGATATTGAAACACGAGCAAAGCCTATTATTTTATAGCTTTCTTTCTTTCCTGTAATATTACTCTTAATCTCTAGCGTGCCAGAAAACTTATTGCCAATATACACATTGGCAAAAACCCCCATAAAAACAATGTCGCCTTTAGAATGATTAGGTTGTAATGAATCAGTGTTGTAATCCCAAGTCATCCGTCTATCTTTAAAGGTTACATTGTAAACTGGTGTTCCATTGATAAAAACAGATCGGTCGGTTACCTTGCCATTTATGGATTTAGCTGCATTTGTTATGTAAATTTTTATTGATTTTTTGCCATTGTCGTATGTTAAATTAGTAGGGTATCCTCCAACCCAGAAAAATAAATTGTTAGCCTTTCTTTTTTCAAACTCAGCAGCGACCGTTTTTACCTTGCAAGGGCTACATTTACTGGTTAAGAAGCTTTGAAGTGTTTGAAGATTGTCGTTTAATGTTAGCGATACACGCAGATGTTTAACAAACTTCAAAAATAAGGTAGTTTTGCTAAAAACTTCATCTACAAACATTTCTGAGGCTTTTAGAACATCAGGGTTTTCGCTTGGTGTTACCTTGGAATCAGGGGTAAAAACAAGAGGCTTTGAGGAATTAGATTGATTGAGGTTGGCATTCAGATTAGGATTAGGATTCGTTAAATTGGACAAAGAATCTGACTGAGTAGAAAAAGTATCAGACGGCGTTGCTAGTATATTACCAGCAGATAATAAGTAAATCAGTAAACCGATTGTTGACACTTTGATTGTTTGCATAATTAATTCCTAATAAATAAACCTAAATTCAAATTTCATAGTACAACTTTTTAGTTGGTTAATGATACCTGATAAAGCCCCCCCTGCATTAACCCAATATAATTTATAAAGCCCATAAAATAGCAAATTTTCCACCAAAAACTCGGTAAATAACTAATTATACAAAATTCAAAAAACAACTAAACTAAAAAACTCCACTCCCTACTACACAAATTTTTAATAAAACCATCCTCACTTAGTATTTCATTCCAAGCCTGACAAGATCTTTCAATAATATCA
>NZ_FQTR01000246.1 GCF_900128535.1 bacterium endosymbiont of Bathymodiolus sp. 5 South
TTAGCAAAGTGACAAGTTTTGCCGAATTGTTGATTTTATGAAATATAGTGGCTGTGTTTCATAAAATTGTCAAGTTGGTGAAAAATGGCGTTTTGATGATTATTCATATTTATGCAAAGGTCTCTATAAAAATAATAAAAGGAGAAAGAAATGAATAAAAATAAACTAAAAACACCAGGAAACCCATTAACAATATCTTTTGATTTTTCCACTTCGGAACAAAAGATACTTTTTCAATGGTTGTCAGATCATGATTATAAACTTTATCTGTATAAGGCATCAAATGTTGTTGCAGGAGTGGGTCTTGTGCCTATATGGTATTCAATACCTTTTACTGAACTGGCTGCTGGAAAAATTGTAATAAGCCATGTCCCTACTTATCGTGCTTATATGGCTTATACCGTTGCCAGCGATGTGGGGGACGAGATAAAAGTATTTACAATATCTGATGATGTATTACTAGGAACCCAACTTACATTAGATAAATATGGAGAGTTTTATGAAACTGGCAAGGCTCCATCTGGGCAAATTGAGATTATCAGTCATGAAACTAAATTAGTTCAAGTTGGTTTATCATCAATTGTTAGTGAGCCAAGTGAAAAAAGTAAACCCTTTTCTCCTTTTTGTGCCGTTACTTTACCCCCTCAAAATTCAGTAATGTTAGAGCCAAGAGAAAATATATTAATTTTTGCGGGACAGGATGGTTTTAATACAGGATCTATACAGCTTGAGACTACTGCACCTGGAGTTATTTTTCCATACTCTTCAGAGGATTATGTTTATCCACTTGAAATGATTCCTATAACATACGGTATAAAGTCTAGTGTAGAAGATGGAAATGTTAAGGCAACTTCTTCCGAAGCAAATATTGCAACACTTTTAGGTAATACATTATGAATAACAAAACAAATGATATGGGGGTGAGTCTTGTCGCGATAGCGACCTCCACTACTCTGATGCAAGCTGCCGTGTCAGCTAAAGAATTTTTAGACGGCGCATATTTATGCGTTTCTATTAGTAATTATCATGCTGATTCATTGGCACTAAATTCTTTTTTGTCTGATAATATGGATTATTCTAGTGCAGCGGTGCCACATAAAGACTTTATTTTTGCAAATGAGGGTGATTCAGCCGTGTATAGGGTAAATTCTATATTTAAATCAACATCATCATTTTTATATGGGGTAGAATTTGGTAAGGACGCATATACATTCTTAATAGAATATCATTGGAATGAGGCTTCTGCTGGCTCAGGCTCAGTGTTAATTGAAGGAAAGTCAGGATCTATAAAGAAAACATTTTCGTTCTATAAGCGAGAGTATGTTACTGAGAAAGGCGGGACCTTTAGAGTCTCTGTATTTGCTACAGGAGGATTTCTTCAAATAACTGTTTTACCGCCATCAATAAGTTAAATAAAGACTTGATTATGTTGTTTGCTTAAATACTGATCTAGATAGTGAAGGATATTATTCTTTAGAAGTCTACAAAAACATAAATTCGATTTATAGATGCATAAATCGAATTTATTTAATACTTTTTTTGAGAGTGTAAAAAATGTGCTGTTTTTTATTCTGGAGAAATACCCTGCTATGTAATCATATATTTGAATAGGGTGTCTTGCTTAAGGCTGAGGTACAACATCAAGGGATCAGAGTAATTGATTTTTCAGTTGCTCTGATTTTTTTGTTTCTGCTTTATAAACAAAACTGCCACAAATTTTAATATGATTTTTTTTAAAACGACCTAAAAACTTAGTCAAAGAGAGACCTTTGCATAAATAGGGATGATTAGCAAAATCCAATTTTTGCCCAATTGGTGATTTCTTTAAACCTTGTCCTAGCAGGGCTAAGGCTGGGTTTAAAAAATCGCCAA
>NZ_FQTR01000247.1 GCF_900128535.1 bacterium endosymbiont of Bathymodiolus sp. 5 South
TTTCACCCACTTGGCGATTTTTTAAACCCAGCCTTAGCCCTGCTAGGACAAGGTTTAAAGAAATCACCAATTGGGCAAAAATTGGATTTTGCTAATCATCCCTATTTATGCAAAGGTCTCTATTATTATATTGCTAGCTAAATCTAAAAACTAAAAAGGAAAACACAATGAATTTAATGACGATCAACAAAAATATTAACCGTACTTTACTATTAATAGCATCTCTTGTTACCCTCACAGTTCATGCCAACCATGATAGCAAATTTTGTAGCATGGAAGCAGAGAATTGGCGCTTTACTGAAGTAGACTATTCCAGTGCTTACAATGATTTTGGCGGGATTTTTAATGCACCAAACTATCCTAATAAAGGTGCCTTTGCTGCCCTTAAGTCCGACGGCTCTATCATGGCTTGGGGTAGTTCAACTAATGGAGGTATAAATGCACCTAAGCACAGTGGTTATACTAAGATTTATTCAACTGGTCGTGCCTTTGCCGCGCTTAGAGATGATGGATCAATTTCAGCTTGGGGAGATGCAGATCACGGAGGTAAAGGCGCACCCACTGATAGTGGCTATACTAAGATTTATTCAAATTATGATGCCTTTGCTGCCCTTAAAACCGATGGGTCAATTACGGCTTGGGGAGGCTCAAATAATGGAGGTAAAAAAGCACCTATCGACAAAGGTTACACTAAGATTTATTCAACTTTCCTTGCTTTTGCTGCTCTTAAGTCCGATGGCTCAATCGTGGCTTGGGGTAATTCAAAGTATGGAGGTACAAAGGCGTTTAACAATAGTTCTTCAAAAGACAAAAACTATACTGAGATTTATTCAAATGGTTACGCCTTTGCTGCTCTTAAAGCTGATGGCTCGATCGTAGCTTGGGGGGATAAAAACAATGGAGGCGAAGGGGCGCCTAGAGGTAATGGCTATGTCAAGATTTATTCCACTTATGGTGCCTTTGCCGCCCTTAAAGCTGATGGTTCGATCATGGCTTGGGGTAACTCAGACTCTGGAGGTACAGATGCACCTGTTAACGGTAGTTATGCCAAAATTTATGCGAATAACCATGCTTTTGCCGCCCTTAAAGCTGATGGCACAATTGTGGCTTGGGGCAAGAAAGACTTTGGAGGCACAAATGTACCCGCTGGCAGTGGTTACACCAAAATTTATGCAAATAACCATGCCTTTGTCGCTCTTAAAGCTGATGGTTCAATCAAGGCTTGGGGTAGCCAACATCGTGGCGGTGAAAATGCACCTAAAGGCGGTGGCTACACCAAAATTTATTCAACGAATGGTGCCTTTGCCGCCCTTAAAGCTGATGGCTCAATCAAGGTTTGGGGCTTGTTGACTCACGGAGGTAAAGGTGCACCAGTTGATGATGGCTACACCAGAATTTATTCAACTTCATACGCCTTTGTTGCCGTTAAAACCCATGGTTCAATCACAGTTTGGGGCTACTCAACTCAGGGGGGAGAGCTACCTCATTAGGGGTTGTAATACCCCCAAAAAACCACACCATTCTAAAGTAGAAAATTCTATAATAAAAAATAAGGAGTTTTCACATGAAAAAATCAAGATACACAGACACACAAATAGTCAATATTCTTAAACAAAACCAAGCAGGAGAATCTACTGCTAACTTATGCCGTGAATACGACATGAGCCAAGCTACTTTCTACAAATGGCGTTCAAAATATGGTGATGCAGATGTTAATAGAGACCTTTGCATAAATAGGAACAATCATCATAAACCACTTTTCACCCACTTGGCGATTTTTTAAACCCAGCCTTAGCCCTGCTAGGACAAGGTTTAAAGAAATCACCCATTGGGCAAAAATTGGATTTTGCTAATCATCCCTATTTATGCAA
>NZ_FQTR01000248.1 GCF_900128535.1 bacterium endosymbiont of Bathymodiolus sp. 5 South
GGCAAATTAGACGAGGGCGAACTTTTAAGCCTAGCTCAGGCAGGCGTTAAATCTCTAAATACCAATTACAATTACAATTACAATAACTCTAATGAAGTAGACGCTAATAACAACGCCCATAAACAACAAGGTAGTTTTACCACCACAGCAGGCACAACTAACAAAATGAATGATGTTTGGTTTGATGTGGATTTAAGAGAGGCAGCTTAGAATGATAATAGATATACTTATGATTTTTTTAACGATACTAACTATATATGGTTTCTTCCAATATGAAGAATGGTTTTTGAATTCTAGGTTTATAAATAATAAAAAGTGTAAAAGCAAAAAGTGTAAATTTTTGAAATTTATTGCAAAAGTGTATTTTTTTCCAGAAGTTAAAGGAGGTAGTTATGTGAATATAAATCTGCCGAAAAATAAAGAAATTTTTGGCATAGGGTATCTCAGAATGTCTTTATTTGTATTTATAATAGTGTTTGGGACAATTGTGTTATTTCATGGGTACTCACATAATCAAGAAATGAATTTCATAAATGGTAATAATCCAAACTTAATTACAGTAACAGGAAAGTTAAACAAGGTAAGAAATAAAAATAAAAAAGCTATGTATATATACATAGAAGGGCATGCTGACAACCCATTAACAATTACTTTAAAAAGAATAAATAATACTAATTTGAAAAAATACATTGGTCAAAGTGCATACATAAAAAAATACTATGTCGGATTAAAGCAGGATAAAAGAATAGCGTTATTAAAAATTAATAATGAGACACTAATATCTCTTAATGACACTAAAAATTATGTCGGAAATAAAAATAATAAACTGATATATGGATATATTTTAATAATACTAGGTTTATTTTTGCCATGGTGGCGTTACAGACTATATGGCTTTAACGGGATTGACGAACTTATACAAGTAGATAAAGAAATCAAAAAAAGAGGTTTAAATGATATGGAAGCATTAGATAACATTGAAGAGATAATTAATACTGTAAGGCAAAACAATTTAATAATTAAGGAGAAATAATTATGGCTAAATTAACATTTGGGCAAAAGGCAATACAACATGTTATTAATCAAGGAAGAATTGAGGTGGGAATTGCAAACACTATTAAAGATGCATCTGATAGTGAAAAATTAAATGCAGCAATAGCAGGAGCAGATACTATACATGCTGCTGTTGAATTGTTTAAAACAACTGGAAAAGCAATTCCAATTGCTGGTGCGGTTATAAATTCTGTTGATATTTACAATTGGGATAGCAACACAACTACTCTAGATAAAATTACAACTTTTACTGGGTTTATTGGTTCTATTGTAATGGTGTTTAACCCAGTATCAGCTCTTGCACTAGGAACTATCGCCCTTAGTCTAAGTATATACGCCCTAGCCGCAGGCGATGATGAGCAAATATCTAGTGCTGTTGATAGTATGCTTGATACCGTAGGTAATGCCATCAACGATGTATGGAGTGACGCCACTTCACTGCTTGACTATGCAGATAATGAGGCACAAACCCCTGTAGAAAAATTACAAAGCCTTAACAACCAAATCAACGACGGCTCAATTCAGTTCGTCAAAGACGGCGACACCCTCAGCCAAATAGCCCAAGACAACGGCCTAAGCCTAAACGAACTCCTAGCCTTAAATCCAAAATACAAAGACAATCCAGATCATATTAAAGCAGGTGCATTGCTCATCCTTAAAGACAATGCCGGCACACAGTCTTTGAGTGATTATTTAAAAGAACATGCTGATGACCCACAAGCAGTTAGCGCTCTAATCGATTCACTTAAAACTGAACTCC
>NZ_FQTR01000249.1 GCF_900128535.1 bacterium endosymbiont of Bathymodiolus sp. 5 South
GCAGGGGCAGAGATTGTTAATCAGGTTAGTGATAGTGCTCAAGATGATGATACGAGCGATATTCCTAAGATTGATGATGTTTCTGAGGTGGCTGGAACTGGTGCACCAATGCCTGATGGAGGTGGAGAGGATAGAAAGGAAAATCCTAATAAATCTGAAAGCCCTACTTGGAAAGACAAAAAAATGAAAAATGAAGGTAATGGAGTCAAATCAACAGGAAAAGGTAAGAAAAAGCGATTTTACGATTGGGATTACACCCATAATGACATAGAAGTATACGATAGAAATCGTAGGCATTTAGGAAGTATGAATCCAACAACTGGAAAAATGTACAAAGGACCTGTAAAAGGAAGGGTGTTGCCAAAATGATTAAACATTGTTGTAAAGAAATTGGTTTTTTTTTAGAAGAGGACAAGGTTAGAATATCATACAATAACATATTTAGAGAGTATGCTATTGAATTAAATTCTAATGCTATACAACTTATATATTATTGCCCATGGTGTGGTTCAAAATTACCTGAAAGTTTACATGATGAATACTTAAACAAACTTGAAAAATTAGGTTATGGAGATTTAGGGATATTTTTTGAATTACAAGAATTAATAGATATTGAGCCTAATAATGAGTGGTTAGTTGAACGAACAATAGACATGGATTTAGACAAGTCTTTCAGTCTAGCTAGTCTTCCAGATGAATTAACACCAAATATTTTGAAAAAATTTAAAACTGACAAATGGTGGAAAGAAAGAAAATAAAAGAGCATGGAATTCTAAAAATGCAAAAAGAGAAGGGACGTATAATAGTAAAGGAAAAAGGTTGCGAGATTGATATGTTTTTTAAAGAAAAAATACCCTTGTTTAAAAAAGTTGATAAAAAAAATACATAACATTTATCACTCATAATGACTTACTTAATGATAATTCGTTCGGAAAATATCCTAGTAGAACATTAGATGTTTTTCCTGAATTAATTCCAGAAAATGATGAAAGATTGTCTTTATTGGATGATAAATATTTTGTATTAAAAAACGAATATAAATATATAAATTTCATAAAAGACTGTTTTGTCTTAAATGATAATAAATGCATATTGAGTTTTTATGATAATAAAATTTTTGATTATGATTTTTTTATTGATAGCATAAAGAATGAGTTGAATAAAAAAGAATCATATTTATTATTACATCAGTTAGTTAATAATATTTTTATTAATGATCAATATTTAATGATAGAAGATATAGAGCTTATGGAAATGATGAGTGTATTATTTTTAAAATACAGTAATCTTTTTGCTTTTCATTTTATAAAATATCCTGCTGTTTTGGCTTGGGGATACGATCAATCTTTTCCTTTTATATGTAAAAATAGTGCAGATTTATCTATCTATAAAAATATAGCCAAAAATCAAAAATTATTTTTAAGGTAATAAAAAGGCAATAAAAAATGGGACGCTACCCTTTTTATCGTAAAAATATAACCCCACCCTCTCATTAAAAACAAAACCACTATTTTTAAAACAAAAAAAACCACTAAAACCCATTAAAATAATCAAATGCCAAACCCATTTGTAATATCAATTTTAACCTTAATCACAACCCTGGCAATAACTCCAACCATTGCTAATACAAACCTTAATACTCCAAACAAAACCACCACCATTGTTGGCTCAAACCTCCAAGCCAATGCAAATAACGCAGTCAACACAGACAACACAAATAACGGACAAATCAACATAAACAGTCAAAACCTTAACATCCTCTCTAGCCAAGATACCAACAACACCAAGTCTAACACCCAGCATAAAAAC
>NZ_FQTR01000250.1 GCF_900128535.1 bacterium endosymbiont of Bathymodiolus sp. 5 South
AATAGTGATTAAATTGGCTTGCTTTTGCATTGATGACGGGGTTTGGGGTGAAACCCCAAGGGCAACTCTGTTGCCTAAAAGTCAATGACAAATAAAAGTTAAAAAAAGGTTGACTTTTAAGATAGTATCTTATTACTCTTATTATTCGGCGGACCATTTGCTATCTTACTCCAGGCAATATATTATCAGATGCCAAAATGCTCATGCATATCTCCACGAGGTGGCAATGGTTTTTCAGCGGGTATTAAGGGCATTTTTGGTTTTAAATATAAGCGAACATCAAGACCAGTTTTCTCCAATTTTATAGAGGTTGTCTCAAGACTAAAAGTATTAACAACTCTTAAAGAAAATCTACCATTATCACTCTTGATAAGAAAATTACGATAAAATCTTGGGTAATCTCTATCGGCTTTATAAATCTTTATTGCTTCTTGCGTGCTATCATTTGTTATACTCTTATTTAAAATTGTTGTAGGCAGCATGTTTAATGCTCCCGCTATTTTTGTCATCCCTAAATATTGGTAAGCTGTTACTTCTGTTGCGTTCAAGCCTGAACGAAGACTTATATCTTCATTTTTAAAATGTGAATTAAAATTTAACTCTCCTGTGGAGAAGTTCATAACATTAATAAAAACATCAGCAGGCGGATAAGAATGTGCTTTAATTGTTAGCGCCCCCTTACTGTCGTTTGATTGTGTGGAAAACATGGTGTGAGCTTCTAACAAGTTAAATTTATCAGCAGGATAAGACTTGACAATATTCTCCAGTCTTTCATACGATTCGGGAAAATCAAACAAATTATTATTCTGATAAGTACCTTCAATAGGACTTAGTATGTCTATCTCATAATCCGCCAAACCCATGTCGACTGGAGTCACTTTAACATGCCCTGTCGGATCTATATATTTAAGGGGATTATTGCCCACATAAGTATACAAATTCAAACCATCGACACCTTGCGAATCAGGACTTATCCATCTGGCTAGCCATGGGGCTAGGTATCTGGCGCCATAGTAATATAAACCACTATTATCATCTCTTTCTTTGTCGGTATAGCGATAGCGTTTTTGTTGGACTTCGGTTTTGTCCTTGCCAGCAATAATGGCGGTGCCGCCATAAGGGTAGTAGTGTTCATAACTAAGGGTTTGGGCTTTGTCATCCAGCTCTAAAGTGTTGGATTGTAGGTGGCTGGTGAGTTGGTAGCGGGTTTGCGCGTTGTCTTTGCTACTTTCACTGAGGATGTGGGTGCCAATGTGCAGGGTGCTGCTTTGTTGTTTTGCTTGATTGCTTGAAAGGTCTAGTGAAGGCAAATAGTCTCTTTGGTTTTGCACTTGATTGTTAGATTTAAGCACAGTGCGAATTCGTCTGCCTTGATAGTCGTAAACACAATACTCTGTGGCATTGGTTTTGTCTGTTTGAATAAGTTTGTTTAAGGTATTGTTGTAGTGCCATTCTAAGTTGCCGATATTATTCAAACCCAATAGATTACCATTAGCATCAAAGTCAGTAGCACTCTGTTGGGTTTCAGTGCCACGATTGTTGTTAGGATGGATAGCGATGGTTTGTTGCCAAGCACTACTATTGGCTTGGTGTGAGATGTGAGTTAAATTATTACCTATGTCGTAGGTGTAGGTTTGGTGGTAGGTCTCTAATAAACTCATAAGATAATACATAGTCAACCCTTAAAAACCCAAAACAACCAACCATAAAACCACTCTTAAACATTCAAAACAATCACACTATATTTTGACTGACAATATTTTACTGAGTACAATAGAAAAAATAGCGACTTCTT
>NZ_FQTR01000251.1 GCF_900128535.1 bacterium endosymbiont of Bathymodiolus sp. 5 South
TGCGTTGTTCCAATTGTAGGTGTAAGGCTTACTAAGATCTAAGTAGGCTTCTTTGTTAAATTGCTGAGGGTCATCAACAGAAAAAGCATTAAAAGAAAATGTGATTAAAAGGCTAAGCGCAAGAAAATACTTGAATTGCTTGAACGCACTAGAAAATGTGCTATTCGCTATTGAGGCTTTAGAAAAAGTGTTTTTAAAAAAGTGGCTTAACTGGGGTTTTGTTGTGTTTATCATGGTGATTTTAGCTGGCTGTGGTATATAAAATTTACAATGATTATACCATTGCCTCCATCCTACTCAAGTTTTTCTTGAGTATCTCTAAAAAAAACTTTGATGAAATTTTTAAATTATTTCATGTTAATCAACCCTATCATGACTAACACACCATTAATCATTGCTGAAAAGCGTGTTTTTAAAAACTCTGATGAAATTTTTTTGCAACCTAAAATGCACGGTTTGAACGCTAAAACCTAGCATCGTAAAAGTTAGATACAAATACGACTTCCAATCCTATTTCAAATTATTATTTCTTAGCGTATAATTACTCTCTTTTGGAGAGTTGGCCGAGTTGGCTGAAGGCGCGCCCCTGCTAAGGGCGTATAGGGTTTATCCCCTATCGAGGGTTCGAATCCCTCACTCTCCGCCATATTACTGCGTCTTTTTTCATTCCACGGCGTTGAATTACTACCTCTCAATCACATAGTTATTAGCTATGCTCAATCGAGTATTTAGTAATTCGCCTTGTAGAATGAAAAAATACTTACAATACCCCTATCTTAGTTCGGGTAAAATTTTTAAATTATTTCACATCAACCAAGCCTATCACTACTATGACTGACACACCATTAATCATTGCTGGAAAAACTTACAACTCCCGCTTATTGGTCGGCTCAGGAAAATACCAAGATTTAACAGAAACAAAACTGGCAACAGAGGCAGCAGAAGCTGAGATTATTACCGTTGCTATTCGTCGAACTAATATTGGACAGGATAAGAGTGAACCGAATTTATTAGAGGTTATCAATCCTGATAAGTATACTATTTTGCCCAACACTGCAGGTTGTTATAATGCCAAAGATGCAGTGCGCACTTGCCAATTAGCCCGCGAATTATTGGGCCGACACACACTGGTTAAATTAGAGGTATTGGGCGATGAAAAAACCCTCTATCCTAATATTGTTGAAACCTTGTCTGCTGCACAAATCTTGGTTAATGATGGTTTTGATGTGATGGTTTACACCAGTGATGACCCCATCGTTGCTAAAGAATTAGAAAACATTGGCTGTTGCGCTATTATGCCACTTGCCTCACTCATCGGCTCAGGTCAAGGCATTACTAACCCAGCAAATATCAAACTCATCAAACAACACGCTAATGTACCCGTACTGGTTGATGCTGGCATTGGTTGTGCAAGTGATGCTGCTAAGGCGATGGAATTAGGTTGCGATGGTGTACTCATGAACTCAGCCATTGCCAATGCCAATGACCCAATCTTAATGGCAAGTGCGATGAAACACGCTGTTATTGCAGGGCGTGCGTCTTTTCTTGCAGGTAGGATGATGAAAAAAGCTTACGCTTCAGCATCATCCCCAATGGAAAATTTAATTTAAACTGAGACTTTTGCATAAGTAGGAATGATTAGCAAAGTGACAAGTTTTGTCGACTTGGTGATTTTATGAAATATAGTTGTCAGGTTTCACCACGTTATTCCCTACTTTCAAAAACCACACTCCGAAACATATCAGGCTTTCTGATAAACAAATCAGGCTTCAAATTATACCAATACTCTA
>NZ_FQTR01000252.1 GCF_900128535.1 bacterium endosymbiont of Bathymodiolus sp. 5 South
ACCTATCAAAATGAGGGCAAAGACACCATTGCCCAAGCCAACTTAGCCATTACTGCCAATACCGTTAACAATCAAGGTGGGCAACTGGCAGCAGGTGGTAATCTCAATATCGCAGTAGACACACTAAACAATACACGAAACGATACGCAAAACGATACGCAAGACACCATTAAAACCCAAGGGAAAACCCAAGGGGGATTAATTAACGATACGCAAAACGATACGCAAGACACCACTAAAACCCAAGAAAAAACCCAAGGGGGATTAATTTATGCAAAAAACCAGCTGCAAATAACTGCCGCTAATCACCTGTTAAATGATAAAAGCTCAATCGTAGCTGAGGGTGATATTGTCATTAATGACACAAATCATGACACAAATAACGACTTAAACCTAGTGATTGATAACAAATCAGGCGTGATTAAGGCTGATAACAACATCACCATTCACGCCAAAACCCTCAACAACACCGCCTACCATTATGACACTAAGCAAGATGATAGCGATGGCTACTATGGCTATGATGTTAATGAGAAGGTTGTTAAGAGCGACTATGTCATGGATCAAACACTGGTATTAGAACAAGACGAGCAGGTTTCAACACTGGCTTCAAACCCTGCTTTTATTAGCGCACTTAAAGACATAAATATTAATTTATCTGATGAATTGTTTAACAGTTCATCAGTTATTAGTGCCAAACAAGACTTAAGCATTACAGCCAATAAAGTCACCAATGAAACAGACTCAGTGACTACTCATAAAATGTATCGTAAATGGGGCAAGAAGTGGGTAAGATCATGGGAAACTTGTGGTTGGCATAATTGGAGTTATGGTTGCACTACTCATTACGCAGACGAAACAAAGTTTTGGGACGACACTAGAAGCGAATTAGCCTATTCAAAAAACAAAGGCACTTTGTCCGCAGCTCAAAACTTAACAATCAATGCCAATGAGTCAATCACTAATGGTGAGACCATTCAAAATAATGAGTTTTTAGGGCAAGTAACCACCAACTATCAAGACAATCCTGCTGTTGCTGAGGCAATAGCCACCAATGGGCAATTTAAAATCAATAAACCAACGCAAGCCCAGCCTTATGTCATAGAAACCAGAAACGAGTTTGTTGACATAACTCAGTTCAAAGCCTCACAATACCTATTTGCCAGACCCAATATCAGATTCCTAGACCCAGCCATGTCCAGCCCTATTACTTTGGGTGATGCCTACTGGGAACACCAACAACTACAAAAACAAATTAGCGAGCAAACCAAACAGACTCGTCTTTATGCAGATTATGATATGAACGCCACCTTTGATCGGCTCTTTGATCAAAGCAACGAAGAATACGAAAAACTAACCGACGAAGGTGTTGAAATCACCTTTGGTGTATCACTGAGCAAAGCGGCTATCAAGGCTCTAACTCAAGACATCGTTTGGTATGAAAACCAAACCGTTGAACTCAATGGCAAACAATACACAGCATTGATGCCAAGACTCTATTTAGCAGGTGCAACACTGGAGGATTTAAGCAAAACACCCCAAGCGTTCTTAAGCGCACAAAACATCACCATCAACAGCAATGGCACAATCGTCAATAGTGGCACTATCACCTCACAAGACGACACCCACATTACTGCAAGTAATATCACCAATCAAAACGGTGTGATGACCGGCAACAACATCAACCTAAACGCACAAAACACCCTCCTTAACCAATCAGGGGATATAACAGCAGTCAACAACCTTAAGCTCAAGGCAAAGACTATTGCCAATATTGCCA
>NZ_FQTR01000253.1 GCF_900128535.1 bacterium endosymbiont of Bathymodiolus sp. 5 South
AACTCCTTAGTTTGAGTGAGACAGGTGTTAGATCTCTTAATACCACCTACAGCAATTCTAATGAAGTAGATAGCAGCAACAACGCCCATAAACAACAGGGTAATTTTACCACCACAGCAGGCACAGATAACAAAATGAATGATGTGTGGTTTGATGTGGATAATTTTAGAAAGGTGGCTTGAAATGAAAATTTATCACTACTTTTTTATAATATTACTTACACTTCCATTGTTTGTAATAGGTTTTTATTATCGACTATTCTTCAAGAAAATAATTCATTACACTAACAATAAACCAAACTCTAAAGTTTTATTTTGGCTTAAATTTTTCCTGCCAGCAGATATGACTAGTTCGGGATTTTCTCCTAATTATATTTTTCCTGTTCATCATGACAGAAATCTTAGGCTTTTTGGCCAAGGTTGGCTTATGCTTTCAGTCTTTTTTCTTTTGTTGTTGTGGCTTGGGATATACTTTATCGGCACTGGATATGAACATAAAATACAATCTAGCATCGTAGAAAAATCTAAACAAGAAGACCTAATTTATCTTTCTGGAGTTGCTACAAAAATACTAGATTCCGAATTAAACCTTTATACAGACAAAGAAAATAAATATACTCTTTTTTTAAAAGGAATGCCTGCTAGTGATATCAATAATATCAATCAATTAATAGGAGCTGCAAAAAAAATAAAAGTGGGGTATATCTTATTACCAAGTTTTCTTGAAGACAATAAAATACTATTAACTATTGTAATTAACAATAAAAATGTATTATCTTTTATAACAATGAAAAAAAAATTAATAAAACATTATAAACACCTTTTTACTTTTGGATTTTCACTGTTATTACTCTCTATAGTTTTGTTATTGCTGCGTTATTATATTTATGGATTTAAAGGTATTAACGAATTGATAAAAATTAAAGAACAAGAGCTACAAGAATTAGGTAAATTTAAATAAAAAATAGGAGAAATAAATATGAATAAGAGTGATATAGAGTTTGCACATGATGCAATTCAAGCCATACTAAATACAGATAAAACTATTGTTGGCACTGCAACAGTGGTCAAAGATGCAACTAATGGTAAAAATGCAGAAGATATTGCTATTGTAGCTGCAAATACAGTGCATTCAGCGGCTGAGCTATTCAGTAAATTATCTGTAATTGGCGTTGTTGTTAACGGAACAGAAGCCTTTAACACCATTTACAATAATTGGAACACAAGCTCAACTTTAGAAAAGGCAGGCAGCGTGTTAAGCCTTTTAACCGCCATTGGAACAACTGTTGCAAAAATACACCCAGCAACTGCACTAGTCGCTAATGCTTTATCTGTGGGTTTAAGTATGTACGCCCTAGCCACAGACGACAGCCCAGAAACCGAGCAAGCAGTAAATGACTTGTTAACTGCAGCAAATAATTTAAAGGACGACAATTGGTCTGATGCCACTTCACTATTGCAAGAAGGTAAAACTGTTGCAGATTCCTTAATTAGTCTTAGCAACCAAATCAACGACGGCTCAATTCAGTTCGTCAAAGACGGCGACACCCTCAGCCAAATAGCCCAAGACAACAGCCTAAGCCTTAACGAGTTGCTTGCACTTAATCCACAATACAAAGCCAATCCTGATGATGTCAAAGCAGGTGCATTGCTCATCCTTAAAGACAATGCCGGCACACAGTCTTTGAGTGATTATTTAAAAGAACATACTGATGACCCACAAGCATTTAGCGCTCTAATCGATTCACTTAAAACTGAACTCC
>NZ_FQTR01000254.1 GCF_900128535.1 bacterium endosymbiont of Bathymodiolus sp. 5 South
TCTTTAAGGATGAGCAATGCACCTGTTTTAATATGATCTGGATTGTCTTTGTATTTTGGATTTAAGGCTAGGAGTTCGTTTAGGCTCATGCCGTTGGCTTGGGCGATTTCACTGAGGGTGTCGCCGTTTTTGACAAGGATGGTTGAGCCATCTACTAGACCTTCTAAGGCTTGAATATCAGCATGAGATTGAAGACTATCAACTCTAGCATGTTCGATGGCAGAGTTTATGTCAATACCCAGGTCTGTTGCTATTTGGGGGTTGGCTTGGGCGGCTTGGACGCTGTTTGTGAAATAGTCGTAGATTTCTTCGGCATACTCTCCACCATAATAACTGCCAGTAGACCCAGCCAGTATTCTTATGCCAGGAATAGGTATAGCAACAACTGCAATAGTAGCAAGAAAACCGCCAATAATGCTACCAATAAATTCTGCAGTTTCTCTACCTTGGTTATCAGTGCCAGCAGCAATACCCACTTGCAATATTCCGCCTGCTTGTTCATATAAAAACAAACCCGCTTTAATCGGTGCTGGCGCTTTGCCAATGGCATCGCTGATTGCAGAATATATTGCAGCATTTACACCGCTAGTTATTTCAATAATATAATTGTCTTCTACTAAGTTTTGATTGTTAGTTGGCATGTTGCTTCTCCTGTTGTTTGATTAAAAAATGGGTTTGTAAAAATGTAACAGATAAAAATAATATGGCAATTGTTCCTATGAAGGTATATATTCCTGCCGATATGGAATAAGTATAACTTATCTTAAACCACTTGATTGATGGCTCGCTATCTATGTATGAATACAGCATAAGGACAGTGAGCATAAAAAGTCCAAAATAATACAAAAACTTTTTATTATGATAACGCTCAATTAAAGTTTTGGCACTAACCACATTACTATCTTTATTATATTTAAAATTCCCCTTAACTAAAATCATCATATAAGGCACACTCACCCAAGCATACGCCCAAAGAACTGCGTAATAAAACGAGATATGTGGAAGTACAATTAAATGTGCTTTGTGCGGATCAGATGAGCCATACAATCTAATATTTTCCAGGCCATCAACCATTGGCACAATTGCTCCCATAAAATTCACGAAGTTTTTAGCCCAATTATGTTGCATTATGTCTTGGGGGATTATCCAAATCAACAAAAAACTCACCAACCAACTTAAACCTAAAAACCAATAAGTTTTGGATTTGTATTGTTTTTTGATTTGCTCTAGTGGTTGAGTTTCATCAACTAGAATTATATTTTTGAGTGTTTTTAGCATTTTTTTAAGCTGCCTGTAAATTTAAATTTTGCATTTCATTATGAGATTTATAGCTATCAAATGCAAAAATATTAGTATTTTCTAATACTGCACTGATTGTAAAATTAGCATTATTAATCTCAAGTTCTCCATCTTGTTTAGTTGTATTATCTCCAAATAACTCAGAACCATGATCAATAACGCTATTTTGATTTTTGTCTAATGTGAGCCAAGCATCATCACCACTAAGCCAAGTTGTTTTGCCTTACAGTATTAATTATCTCTTCAATGTTATCTAACGCTTTACATTACCCAAAAACCTCTGACAACTTTTTAAAATTTCTTATATAGAACATCCTAAGAAGCCTTCGCTTTTTCTTGATTTAATTTTATATTTTCTTGGTACACATCCATTGGTTTTTTATATGCCAGTGTTTCGTGGAATCTTCTATGGTTATAAAACTCAATATAATCATCTACATCAGTGATTAACTCAC
>NZ_FQTR01000255.1 GCF_900128535.1 bacterium endosymbiont of Bathymodiolus sp. 5 South
TTTATTGCCAAGGTAATCAATGGTGTATTTTGACTCATCGCCTAGTTTTGATAAATCTACGGCATCAGTGTCGGTTTTGCCAAAGATGACATAGGATTTACCTGCGTTTGACTTGCCACTTGGATCGGCTTGATAAGCGCCTACAATTAAATCATCTAAGCCATCGCCGTTGACATCACCTGCGCTGGAGACTGAGAAGCCACTATAATCATATGCTGACTCACCATTGATAACAAAGCCGCCTGTGCTTGTGCCAGTAGCAATGGCTGATAAGTTAATAGCATCGGTGTTGTTTTGTTTGCCGAACACGACATACGATTTACCTGTGTTTGTCTTGCCGCTTGAATCAACACTATAAGCACCCACAATTAAGTCGTCTAAACCATCGCCATTGACATCACCTGCGCTAGAGACTGAGTAACCACTACGATCACTCGCTGACTCGCCATTGATAACAAAGCCACCTGTACCAGCAGCAATGGCTGATAAATTAATGGCATCAGTGTTGTTTTGTTTGCCGAACACGACATATGATTTACCTGCGTTTGATTTATTACTTGGATCGGCGCTATAAGCACCCACAATTAAGTCATCCAAACCATCGCCGTTGACATCGCCTGCACTGGAGACTGAGATGCCACTCCTATCATGCGCTGACTCGCCATTGATAACAAAGCCGCCTGTGCTTGTGCCAGCGGCAATGGCTGATAAATTAATAGCGGTGTTGTCTTGTTTGCCAAAGATGACATAAGATTTGCCTGCGTTTGGCTTACCGCTTGGATCGGCACTATAAGCACCCACAATTAAATCGTCTAAGCCGTCGCCGTTGACATCGCCTGCGCTGGAGACTGAGTGACCACTATAATCATCCGTTGACTCGCCATTGATAACAAAGCCACCTGTGCCAGTGGCAATGGCTGATAAGTTAATGGCATCGGTGTTGTCTTGTTTACCGAAAATGACATAAGATTTGCCTGCGTTTGATTTACCATTTGGATTGGTATACTTAGCACCAATAATTAGATCATCTAAACCGTCGCCGTTGACATCGCCTGCGCTGGAGACTGAGGTGCCACTCCAATCACCCGCCAACTCGCCATTAATAACAAAGCCACCTGTGCCAGTGGCAATGGCTGATAAGTTAATGGCATCGGTGTTGTCTTGTTTACCGAACACGACATACGATCTACCTGCTTTTGATTTATTGCTTGGATCAGCACCATAAGCACCCACAATTAAATCATCTAAACCGTCGCCATTGACATCGCCTGCGCTGGAGACTGAGAAGCCACTATAATCGTTCCATAACTCGCCATTGATAACAAAGCCACCTGTACCAGCAGCAATGGCTGATAAGTTAATGGCATCGGTGTTGTCTTGTTTACCGAATACAACATACGATTTACCTGCATTTAATTTACTGCTTGGATCGGCATATAAAGCACCCACAATTAAATCATCTAAGCCGTCGCCGTTGACATCGCCTGCGCTGGAGACTGAGATGCCACTAAAGTCACCCGTTGACTCACCATTGATAACAAAGCCACGCTGCGCCTCTTGTAATGAAGCAGTTGCTGAGGCTGATTCATTACCTACAGTATCTATATAAGTAATAGTAGCGATTCGAATACCAAGTTGTGAATCCGTATCGGTGTTTTTCAGTTTGATGGCTTCCACCACCTTTGCCACATCCTCAGCTGCAAAAGTACCTGAGGTTTTGCTAATAATTAAAGTTTTAGAAGAGCGAGT
>NZ_FQTR01000256.1 GCF_900128535.1 bacterium endosymbiont of Bathymodiolus sp. 5 South
TCTTTATTAATAGTTCTTTGTATCTTGCGAAAACGACCCTTCCAAAGATTGAATTTTCTAACCTTACCTGAACTTATTTTTTTGTATTTTTTAAAAACTCCAATAACTTCTTTTCCGTTTCACCTTCATAAAAATAAAAAACCTGTTTTCTACTCATTACAATAACGCCTCTATCTTTGTGGTATCTGGTAGGGCTTTGAACACATCATTTTTAACCAAATTAAGCAAATTTCTATCATTTTTCGTATAACCTAACTTTTCAGGATGCATCACTTCTACAAACTCATCTTTTTTCATAAAAACATAGCTATGAGATGGTAAATTCATTTCTAGAACATCATAATTATGAGAAGTATAAAACAGTTGCGAATTTTCTCCTAATTTCTCAATCATTAAATTTAACATAGATATTTCAAGTTCGGAGTGAGAATATGCCATCTTTTCATCTAAAAACAATGTTGCATTATCCTTTTTTATTAAAAAATTAATAAAATTAACAACCTCTACAGATTCCAATGTACCCCTTGAAAATCTTTCTTCATCAAGAATTCTTCCATTATCAACAATAATATTATCGCCATTAGAAAATTTAACAATATAAGTATTTTTATTCAGCTGTTCCGGCATTTCCACAACATCAAATATTGACGGATCAAAAGTCATTAACAACTCTTTTAATAAACTTACATTAACATTGGCATCTAACTCTGTCGAAGTGCTGGATGCGCTAAACATATAGTTCCACTTGTGGGTTGCACCGCCTATCTGATGTCCAGTTAAATAAGCAACTGATTTAAATCCAGGCTTTTCAATACCATAATTATTTTCCTGACTATAGTTTGATTTTGGTTCTAAGACACCCACTTTTGCTAATGTTTTTTTAAGACTATCTGTTTTATTCAATTTACAAAATCGATAACTTTCAAAAAACAATCCATTCTTATCAAATTCAGCTTTTAGTTGGTGTATTTCTTTGGTCTCTGGTGTGATATAAGTAACTTCAAAACTGGCATTGTTGCCTTTATCACAGATTTTTGATGGGGTATCTTCCACTGGTCTACCCGCTAAATAATTATTAATTTCACACATTATTCTACCTAGCGAAGTTTTTCCAGAGGCATTAGCACCCATAAAAATACAGACTTTTTTATAGTTTATATTTGGAAATTCTGCTAAATATTCACCCTCTATAGTTGAATTTTTTATTTTTTTCGGATAGGTAAAATCAATCTCCGTATCCTTAAACATATAAAAGTTATCAATCTTCAGTTTCAGAAAAATCATAGTTATCTTCCATTATTTGGATTTAAATTAACATTATATATTAATTATCTAGTAATTCAACCCAGCGTTTAACCGATATTTTAGTGCCTTTTTGCAAGTGCATTAAACAACCTATATTCGCAATCATTTCTGGACTGCTGGCTTGCAAATTTTTTAACTTATTGATTTTTAACTGTTGTCATAGGTTTTTGGGTAATGTAAAAACTTGCGTACTGCAAAATGAGAAGCCTTTTACCATAGTGATCGTTTACCCTTTATTGAGGATCTATCAAGTAATTTCAGAAGTGGAATTTTACCTCCTCAATGGGATTATTTAGGGCTATAATAGAAATTTTTGTTATAAAATCAACCCAAAACAACACCAAATGCACACACTTAAAAAACCCTTCACCCTGCTTTTAATACTCAGCCACCTAAACGCTTTTGTATTAGGTGTAGGTGGCATGGGCAATGTCTACGCCGCC
>NZ_FQTR01000257.1 GCF_900128535.1 bacterium endosymbiont of Bathymodiolus sp. 5 South
ACCTGCTTTGACATCATCAGGATTGGCTTTGTATTGTGGATTAAGTGCAAGCAACTCGTTAAGGCTTAGGCCGTTGTCTTGGGCTATTTGGCTGAGGGTGTCGCCGTCTTTGGCGAACTGAATTGAGCCGTCGTTGATTTGGTTGCTAAGACTAATTAAGGAATCTGCAACAGTTTTACCTTCTTGCAATAGTGAAGTGGCATCAGACCAATTGCCGTCCTTTAAATTATTTGCTGCAGTTAACAAGTCATTTACTGCTTGCTCGGTTTCTGGGCTATCGTCTGTGGCTAGGGCGTATACACTAAGACCTAGAGTAATTGCGCCAAGTGCTAAAGATAGAGGAGGAAACCCCACCGTAATAGATGCAATCGCACCAGTAAAGGTTGTAATTTTATCTAAAGTGGATTTGTTATCCCAATTATTTATTGTATCCCCAATGTCAACCAAACTTACACCAATCCCAATAGCTGGAATATTTTTGAATAAACTTATTGCAGCTTGAAGTGTATCTGCCCCTGCTATTGCTGCATTTAATTTTTCACTATCAGATGCATCTTTAATAGTGTTTACAATTCCTACTTCAGTTCTTCCCTGATTAATGATGTTTTGTATCGCCTCTTGTCCAAATGTTAATTTAGCCATTTTCTACCCCCCCTTTTTTTAATTGTTAATTTTCTTTAAACTCTTTTTTCTTAATTACGATAAGCTTATTTACACCTTCAAATCCGTATTTTTTATATCTTATCCATAGTAAAAAATACATAGTTAGAGAGAGAAATGCGCCTGATATGCCAATATTTTGCTGGAAATAAATTGCTTTTTTTAATTTTGAGAGGTAATTCTCAAGGTTTTGTATATTTTTACTATTTACATCTATAGAAACCACCTCATCAACCTCCATAAATTTGTTGTAATTATACTTCTTAAAATACCCAATCCTTAAAAAAGACCTCAACCTAATTTCTTTATCTAAGATGGCGGTAAATTTTTTTTCTTTCCCTTTCCTTGACAGTGATAGCATATAGTACGGTTGTTTTTTGTGTTTTATTTTTTTTAAACTAGTTAATTTACCCTCAAAAAAATCCAATGATTGTTCTTGATTTTTGACTTGTGTTAAAAAAACTAAGGTATTTAATTTATTATATGGAATACCACCTACCAATAAAAAGGCAGAAATAAGACTAAGTGTTGCACATAACAATGTAATTTCCATATATTTCTTGCCGAATATTAACACATTATTTTTTTTGTGCGAATTTACAAATATTGAGCCAGTTCCAAGCGGATATTCAATATAATTAAGTGCAGAAAACTTATACATAAAAATAAAAAACTTGCTTTTTCCTTTAAAGTCACTCAAAACATATTTTTTAAAAGCACGCTTATCATTGTAAATCCACCATTGAAACAGAATAAAAATTAAACTCAAAATAATAAAAAACTCTAACACTTTAAGCCACCTTTCTAAAATTATCCACATCAAACCACACATCATTCATTTTGTTATCTGTGCCTGCTGTGGTGGTAAAACTACCCTGTTGTTTATGGGCGTTGTTGCTGCTATCTACTTCATTAGAATTGCTGTAGGTGGTATTAAGAGATCTAACACCTGCCTCACTCAAACTAAGGAGTTCGCCCTCGTCTAATTTGCCATCAGAGTTTTTGTCTTGCCAAATTTTAAGATTGTTAAAGTTTGTGTCTTGGTTATCAATTTTGCCATCATTATTACTGTCCAAGTCTTT
>NZ_FQTR01000258.1 GCF_900128535.1 bacterium endosymbiont of Bathymodiolus sp. 5 South
TCATAAACAATCCTCATTATTTTCAGAGTAATGTTTATGTTTATTAGTATACGACTAACTATCTAACTAAATAATATGGTGGGGCGTGAGCGATTTGAACGCTCGACCAGCGGATTAAAAGTCCGAATGTACCCTTTGGCATTAATTTTAGTTAGATAGAGAAGTACTTATATCAATGAGCTATAAGCACTTCTCTTTGTGTTATATTATAGTAGCATTTTTTAAAAATGCAAGTATTCTTATAAAATACCTCTTTTTTTAATAAAAAGGAAGAAGTATGAAATTGCAAGAATTAGCCACTTTACACATAAGAGAAAATATATTATCTGAAGCAACAATCATTAAATACAATTCTGTTGTTTCAATATTTATTAAAGATACGGGTGTTCATCTTGTTTCATCTTTAGATCATGAAACAATTTTAAACTGGAGGGATGATATCTTGAGTCGCTCAAGTGCGGGGAACTGGAATAATTATCGTAGGCATTTGCGTGCTTTACTACAAACTGCGATAGAATTTAAAGTTATCAAAGAAAACCCTTTTACAAAAGTCAAGTCTGTCGCTCATTATCCTAATAAAAAATATTTATTAAGTGAACAAGAAATTCAAGATTTACTTGCATTTTGTAATAATATTGAACATGGTTGGTTTTGGTCTTGCGTCATCACAACTTTGAGATATACAGGTATTCGTCTTAGGCAATTAGTCGGATTGGCTTGGTCTGACTTTGATTTAGAAAATAGACACCTTATATTACGAACAAGTAGTTCTAAAACTAAGCGAGAATACACGGTTCCAATCAATCAACAAGTTATTGATAGTATTTTGTTAGTGAGGCAAAAAGCCACGCGCATTGATACCGATCAAAATAAAAACAATCAAATATTTAACATTACCTTGATAAACTCTCGTTACTTTGCAGATAATATGAATGAGGAGCATGTAGCTCGGTTTTTTGTAAAAGCATCTAAAACGCTAAATTCAAGGGTTTCTGCACATCGTTTTCGACATGCATTTGCAACTAAACTAGCCAATAACACAAAAACTAATATTAAAACAGTACAAAATCTTCTTGGACATAGTAGTGTGTATACAACGCTTGGCTATGTGCATCCTGATATTGAAGACATGAGGAAGGCTATAAATTTGTTGTAATTGAATTTACCAATAATAAAGACCTGCATAAGTAGGTCTTTTTTGAAGCGTGGTTTTTAGTTTGAACTATGGAGACCCGCCTATTCAAATACGACAGTTGAAACCCACCCTTGGTTTAATTACCAATTAACCCCGTTTGGATATAATTGTCAAATCCTGCTAAACTAGCGTTTTTTAAATAACAGAAGTAACTTATGTCATTAGAGACCTTTGCACAACCCAACCAAAAAACCACCAATCCTTACTTAATAACCTTGTATGACGCTAAATAGTCAACCCTTAAAAACCACACAACAAATTGACTTATAAAAATAAAACCAACAATAACCATAGACAAATCAACCAACTTTTTCTAAAATACCTCTTATTTTAAAGGGTAGCGTCCCCTCGTATTGAGAATAGTAATAGTGTTTCACTTGGTTTTTGAATTCAAGGCGTCGCCTTCTACTTAGTCGCCCCTTAAAAACCACTCCAAACAAACCAAAACCACCCATTTTTCCAACCATCTAAATCAACAAAACTGCTTTTTATCCAGTACCGCAAAAAACCTTAGGTATTTTACAAAAAATAAACC
>NZ_FQTR01000259.1 GCF_900128535.1 bacterium endosymbiont of Bathymodiolus sp. 5 South
TTTTGAGTGGTGTTGATATTATTAGCACCATTCCAAGTAACGCCAACGATGGAGCAGTTGCTAATGATGATGCAGGTAAAATTGGTGCTACACTTGCAATAATTTCACAAATGGCTGCAACCAATGGCAACAGTGCAACTGAGGTTATTGGTGTTCTAAAGGCTGCCATAAAGAACCAGACTCTTTCCGGTGAATTCAGCAGTGCAATAAGTGCTTTTCAGAGAGAGGTTAGTATAGCTGCTGGCAAAACTTCTATCAAAGACAATGTTAATAATGTATTTGACACACTTGTAGGTAGGGCTATTCGTAAAATCTCTCTTTACAACGGAGAGGATAACGACCCAGTCCCTACAGTGCGAGATTACTTGGATATTAAGATTGGTACCGTTAAGGACAATAATCTTTCACTAAAGAACCTTAGAATTGCAGCAGAAAAAGATCGAACAAAGAAAGACAGCGTAGAAGAAATAAGAGCGATTGTCAGCTCCCAATCTAAAGCAAGCTTTAAGATTAATCTCATTGCTGTAGCAAGTGTTTTTGAGAATATCGTATTCACAAGCCCAACCCCAACTTTAACTGGTGACTCTAGAGTGGGTGACATTACTTGGGCTATAGGTGGCGAGGATGCAAATAAGTTCACTATTAACGCTAAAAATGGCGTTGTCTCAATGATTGCAAGAGACTATGAAAAACCAGTAGATAAAGACAAGGATAATGTTTATAAAGTAACAATTATTGCAACTGATGGTGATAAGAACACCACCTCTAAAGACCTGGGAGTTACAGTTAAGAATGTATTTGAATTTGTATCAAAAACAATCACTTTTGATGGGTTAGATTACATAACACTGGAATCACCTATTACCGGCAAAATATGGTTAGATAGAAATCTTGGAGCAACACAAGCGGCAACTTCACGCACGGATAGTGCTAGTTATGGTGACCTTTACCAATGGGGGCGTAAGGCTTCTGGGCACCAGAAGAGAAATTCTAGTACAACATCCACAAGAGCCTCTTCCATTGGTGATAACGGTAACTTATTTATTAAGAGCGATAGTGGCTCTACTGATTGGGTGAAACTGAATGTAGATGAAAATGGCGCTGAGAGAACTAAACATTGGGGAATGAGCCAGAACAATAATATCTGCCCACTTGCGTTTGAGGTGCCAACTAAGGAGCAGCTAAGTAAAGAGACTGTCAATATTAAGAATACCTCCGGCGCCTTCAGTAGTTTCTTGAAAATCCCATCTGCTGGCTTCCGCTCTCGTAGTGGTAATTTATCCCATGTTAGCACTAGCGTCGGCTTATGGACTCGTTCTGCTGTTGCTGATTCTGGTTTTCCTTCAGAATTTTGGGCTCACTATTTTTTCGCCGATAGTAGTCAAGCGAAATTCGACACCATAGACCGTAGCTACGCCCACAGTGTTCGTTGTATCTCAGCGTTTTAACTCAAAGCTAGACGCACGACAACACACAAAAATGGCGAGGTTTATGAGACTGATGATGACCATCCAGTTGAGTATTCAGATGATAAAGACACTAAGTTGACTTTTTGCGGTAATAGCGTGAGACCTTTGCATAAAAATGTCTACGACTCAAAAGAATTGGAAGAATTACTTGATATAAGTAGTCAACCCTTAAAAACCACACAACAAATTGATTTATAACAATAAAACCAACAACAACCATAGACAAATCAACCAACTTTTGCTAAAATACCTCTTA
>NZ_FQTR01000260.1 GCF_900128535.1 bacterium endosymbiont of Bathymodiolus sp. 5 South
GACCCAAGTATCAACACCAACCCACAGAACAACGCAAGTAAAGCAGACAATGAAATCTATGCCCAAAACTATGGAGACGACTTTAGCGATTATGTTGAATTCGCCTCAGAAAACTATGGCGATGGTAGCTTAGCAGATAGCAACAACAAAAATCTAGGCAATACACCAGCAGAAATACAGAGAAACCAAAAGCTTGTTGACAACAACAATCAGGATTATGCTGAGATTGATAAGAGCAAGGGAGAAGATTCAGCAATAATAAGATATGCTACACCTGTATTAAAAGACCCAAGTTTAATAATAAAAATTGCAGAAAATGGATTAAAGGCAATAGGAATTATTGCAGGGGCAGAGATTGTTAATCAGGTTAGTGATAGTGCTCAAGATGATGATACGAGCGATATTCCTAAGATTGATGATGTTTCTGAGGTGGCTGGAACTGGTGCACCAATGCCTGATGGAGAGCCTCCTGAGGATTGGAAACCTGATGAAAAATCTAAAAAAATATATGATAAATTGCCTAAAAAAATAAAAGGTAAAAATGGAAAAATTGATTTAAATAAGTTTACTCAAAGACACAGAGGGGGGACTTACAAAGATCCTAAAACTGGCTATCAGTTGTCCCCTGAAAGAGCTAGGAATTCAGGGTCAGGAACTCATGGCAAAGATGGAGCATGGAAATTATTGGACAAAAAAGGCAATAGAGTTGGAAGTGTAGATAAATATGGTAGAATTTACAAGGAATAAAAAATGAAAAAGATTGGTATCAATCTAGAAAAAACAATTCTTAAAGAAATAAAAGAAATAATTACGCACCCGTTAATTGAAGAAAGTAAAATGTTTCAAGAAAGGTATGATACCGATGAAAAAATTTCTTTTTGTATTAGTTATTTTGATCATTGGTTAAATGATAATGAACTTGAAAATGCTATTACATTTTTTGATCAAGAAGGTTCTAATAATGATTTTTATCAATCATATTTTGATTATGAAAATAAAATAATTGATTTTTTTATTGATAGATATAATCATCAAGATATATTTATATTTTCTGACCATGGTAAAAATTCATCTATATTTGAATTTAATAATGTGGAAGATTTAGAATGTGTAACTAAATTAATATTAAGAGCTGATTTAATGCCAATAAATATATATATAAGAAACTATAAAGCTATTTTTTATTCACAAACAGATTTAACTTGGAGTGTTATATCTATATATTCTAGAGTTATAAAGATAAAAAACTTAATAAAAACATATAAAATAAATATTTTAGAATAGAACAAAGCATTTGAAGCAACTTCGAAATAATTAGAGTCAGAGTGTAATTTAACAATAAAATAGTCATTTTTTGACCCTGTAAATCAGATTGTGTATATCTTTAAAAAAACCAATCTAAAATAACACCAATGCCCACCCTTAAAAAACCCTTCACTCTACTTTTAATACTAAGCCACTTAAACGCTTTTGTATTAATAAAAAATGGGACGCTACCCTTTTATCGTAAAAATATGACTCCACCCTTTCATTAAAATAACCAAATGCCAAACCCATTTTTACTATCAATTTTAACCTTAATCACAACCCTGGCAATAACCCCAACCATTGCTAATACAAACCTTAATACTCCAAACAAAACCACTACTATTATTGGCTCAAACCTCCAAGCCAATGCAAATAACGCAGACAACACAAATAACGGACAAATCAACATAAACAGT
>NZ_FQTR01000261.1 GCF_900128535.1 bacterium endosymbiont of Bathymodiolus sp. 5 South
ATAGCGACCTTGTTTGCCTGATGCGTCTAATTGAATGATTTTTTTGGGATTAGGCGCAACATGAAAGTCTTGTTGATAGGTGTGGGTACTGAAGTCTGCTTTATTAGAGATACTAACTTGGTAGTTGCTTAGTCTATTTGCACAGCAATCAGTGCGGTTGTAGATAATGATTTGCTTGATGTTTTTCTTGCTGCCTAGATCAACCTGCCACCAAGCGCCCCGCTCATCTTTGGTATGGGTTGTGCTACTATTTAAAAATTCGCCATCAGTGTTGCCATCCACTGCATAACCAGCAACAGCGATGATGCGGTGTGGATACGTGCTGGATTGTGTAGCAGGTTTTTCAAGCGCTAGATTATAACCAGAGGCATATGCGCCTCCATAACCTGGGTCACCCCATGTCCTAATTGAGCCATCGGGTTTAACAGCAGTAAAGGCAAATTCATTTGAATAAATCGCGGTATAACCTTTGTCAGTGGGTGCATTTGTATGTTTATACTCTCTACCCCACGAATTATCTAAGTTGCCCCACGATGTAATTGAACCATCGGCTTTAAGGGCGGCAAAGGCGCTATCACTTGAATAAATCTTGATATAGCCTTTGTCAGTGGGTGCATTGGGTGAGTTTGTGCCTCCACTTTTTATGTCACCCCATGTCTTGATTGACCCATCGGCTTTAAGGGCGGCAAAGGCATATGTGTTTGAATAAATCTTGGTATAGCCTTTGTCAGTGGGTGCGTGCTTACCTCCAAAATCTGGGTCACCCCACGCCTTGATTGAGCCATCGGCTCTAAGGGCGGCAAAGGCAAGTCCATTTGAATAAATCTTAATATAGCCTTTATCAGTGGGTGCGTTGGGCGCATCTGTGCCTCCAGCATCCGTATAACCCCACGCTGTGATTGAGCCATCGGCTTTAAGGGCGGCAAAGGACCTCCAAGTTGAATAAATCTTGGTATAGCCTTTGCCAGAAGGCGCATCTGTACCTCCATCATTCGAACCACCCCACGCTGTGATTGAGCCATCGGCTTTAAGGGCGGCAAAGGCATACTGAGTTGAATAAATCTCAATATAGCCTTTATCAGAGGGCGTGTTTTCACCTCCCCCTCGCTTTGAACTACCCCATGTCTTGATTGAACCATCGTGTGCAAGAACGGCAAAGGCATTTTTATTAGAATAAATCTTGGTATAGCCACTGCCAAAAGGTGCGTTTTCGCCACCTCCATCAGAGCCACCCCACGCCTTGATTGAGCCATCGGCTGTAAGAGCGGCAAAGGCATTCAAAGTTGAATAAATCTTAGTATAGCCACTACCAGAGGGCGCGTGTGTACCTCCCCAATCCCAATCACCCCACGCTTTGATTGAGCCATTGGTTGTAAGAGCGGCAAAGGCATATCTATTTGAATAAATCTTGGTATAACCACTACCAGTGGGTACTACGGTTCCATAAATCAGACCACCCCATGTCGTGATTGAGCCATCGGCTTTAAGGATAGCAAAGGTCTGATCATTAACATAATTTGGTGCATTATAAAACCCACCAAAATCATTCTGAGTACTAGAATAATCCACCTCAGCAAAATGCAAAGGATCAACACCCATAACCTGAACTTCTGCTAGAGAGAGATAGTCACTGTCAAGCAACTGGATTCTAACATAGCGACCTTGTTTGCCTGATGCGTCTAATTGAATGATTTTTTTGGGATTGGGTGCGACAT
>NZ_FQTR01000262.1 GCF_900128535.1 bacterium endosymbiont of Bathymodiolus sp. 5 South
TTTTAGCTTTTTGCAAGCAAAAACTCAAACCCTTAAAATGACGATTGTAAGTGGCTTGAGAATTATTGATTCAAATGCTCAAACTGGAATAACGTGGTGGAACTGGACATCTTTATAGAGACTATCTCAAGGCTAAAAGTATTGGCAATCCTTAAAGAAGATCTGCCGTTATCGCTACTACCAACAAAATTACGATAAAATTTTGGGTAATTTCCGTCAGCTCGATAAATCTCTATTGCTTTTTTTGTGCTAGGGTTGGATATGCCTTCTCTGAGAAATGTTTTAGGTAGCATGTTTAATGCACCCGCTATTTTTGTCATTCCTAAATATTGGTAAGAGGTTACTTCTGTTGCATTCAAGCCAGAAATGCAGTTTTTATCTCTAAAATTTGACTCAAAAGTTAACTGTCCTGTATTGAAATCCATAATATTCTCAAACTCACTGGTAGAAGGCGGAAGAGAGAGGGCTCTAATTGTTAACGCCCCCTTTCTGCCCTCTGATTTTATGGTAAATTTTGTATTGGCGTTTAGCAAGTCAAGTTTATTAGCAGGATAAGTCTTAACAATTTCTTCTAGTCTTTTCATATGATTCTGGAAAATCAAACAAGTTATCGCTACGATAAGTACCTTCAATTGGACTTAAGACATCGAGTTCATGGGGTTCACCTCCATCCATTGGATAAACTTTAACCTGTCCTGTCTGATCAATATATTTAAGCGGATTATTCCCTACATAAATATACAAATTCAAGCCATCAACCGCACCTGCTGAATCAGGGTTTATCCACCTCGTTAGCCAAGGGGCTAGGTATCTGGCACCGTAGTAGCACAGACCACTACTGTCGCTTCTTTCTTTGTTTGTGTAGCGGTAGCGTTTTTGTTGCACTTGGGTTTTGTCTTTGCCGGCGATGAGGGCGGTGCCACCATAGGGGTAGTAGTGCTCATAGCTGAGGGTTTGGGCTTTGTCGTCCAGCTCTAAGGTGTTGGATTGTAGATGGCTGTTGAGTTGGTAGTGGGTTTGGTTGGGGCTTTGGGTGTTGTCTTTGCTACTTTCCCTGAGGATGTGGGTGCCGGTGCAGGGTGGTGCTTTGTTGCTTTGCTTGGTTGATTGAGAGCTCTAGTGAGGGCAGATAGTCTCTTTGGCTTTGCACTTGGTTGTTAGATTCAACCACACTGCGGACTCGATTGCCTTGGTAATCATAAACATAGTATTGTGTGGTGTTAGGTTTATCTGCTTTAGTGAGTTTATTAAGGATATTGTTGTAATACCAATCTAGGTTAGCAATATTGTCTAAATGTAATAAATTGCCGCTGGCATCAAAGTTATTTTGGTTGTTATTTTCAGTGCCACGGTTGCTGTTAGGGTGAATGGCGAGGATTTGTTGCCAATTATTACTGTTTGCTTGGTGAGATAGGTGGGTTAGGTTGTTGCCTGTATCATGGGTGTGAGTCTGTTGGTAGCACTCTAAAGTATTAATCATAAGATGAGACCTTTGCATAAATAGGAATAATCATCAGAAACCCACTTTTCACCCACTTGGCGATTTTTTAAACCCAGCCTTAGCCCTGCTAGGACAAGGTTTAAAGAAATCACCAATTGGACAAAAATTGGATTTTACTAATCATCCCTATTTATGCAAAGGTCTCAAGATATTGAAATCCTTGTGTTGGGATACCTTTGCACTTTCTATTTTTTTTGGGGGGCTGTAATAA
>NZ_FQTR01000263.1 GCF_900128535.1 bacterium endosymbiont of Bathymodiolus sp. 5 South
ATACCAATTACAATAACTCTAATGAAGTAGATGCTAATAACAACGCCCATAAACAACAAGGTAGCTTTACCACCACAGCAGGCGCAACTAACAAAATGAATGATGTTTGGTTTGATGTGGATTTGGCTAATTTTAGCAAGACGGCTTAAGATGTTAGAACTTTTTGTTGTTTTAAATTTAATTTTTCTTCTATTCCAATGGTGGGTATATAGTAAGAGATCTTTCAAGAATTATGTTATAAATAATTTCAAAAATAAAAGCAAATTGTTTGTTTTTACATATAAGTTTTTTGCACTGGCTTATTTTGAAGGGGCACCCGGTGCTGGAAATTTAAATGCTCATGCATATAAAAATATAGAAATATTTGGCAAAAAATATATGAGAATAACAGCTTATATACTGTTTATTGGCCTCGCTATGGCTATATTTCTTATGGGTTCAGTCATACTTAAGTATCAAAATAAAATTACAGAAAATCTTATATCAGACTTTAATAATAACAAAATAAGTGTAACTTATTCTACTGGTGAGTTAACCAAAATAAAATGGGTAAAAGGCGAGAAATACAATATAGAAATAAGTGGAGATAATGATAAAAATAAATTTGCTATTTATAAAAAAATAGAATTAAAATCCAATCTAAAGATAGGATATTTTAAAGAATATAACGACAAAATAGTTTCTATCACAGTAGATAACAAAAAAATAAAAACTTTCAATATAAATGAATATAAAGTACATCTAAAACAATCTATTGCCAAGTCTAAAACTGTGTTCTTATTAGGAGTATTTTCCTCTCTAACTATGTATTTTTTACTATGGATAAGATATAAAAAATACGGATTTAAAGGTGTAAATAAGCTTATCGCAATTAAGAAAGAAGAGTTTTAAAAAAACAATTTAATAATTAAGGAGAAATAATTATGGCTAAATTAACATTTGGGCAAGAGGCAATACAACATATTATTAATCAAGGAAGAATTGAGATGGGAATTGCAAACACTATTAAAGATGCATCTGATAGTGAAAAATTAAATGCAGCAATAGCAGGGATGGATACAGTTCAAGTTGGAATAAGCTTATTTAAATCAGGTGGAAAACTTATTCCTGGTATTGGTGCTGGGATAGGTATGTTTGATAATTTAAATAATATTTTTGGCTCAAAAACTACTAAAACACTTGAACATATAACCTCTTTTACTAGTTTAGTCGCATCTGTTGCAACTATACTTAACCCAGTAAGTGGATTAGCCATCGGTGCTTTAGCTATAGGTCTTAGTGTATACGCCCTAGCCGCAGGCGATGATGAGCAAATATCTAGTGCTGTTGATAGTATGCTTGATACCGTAGGTAATGCCATCAACGATGTATGGAGTGACGCCACTTCACTGCTTGACTATGCAGATAATGAGGCACAAACCCCTGTAGAAAAATTACAAAGCCTTAGCAACCAAATCAACGACGGCTCAATTCAGTTCGCCAAAAACGGCGACACCCTCAGTGAAATCGCCCAAGCCAACGGCATGAGCCTAAACGAACTCCTAGCCTTAAATCCAAAATACAAAGACAATCCAGATCATATTAAAGCAGGTGCATTGCTCATCCTTAAAGACAATGCCGGCACACAGTCTTTGAGTGATTATTTAAAAGAACATACTGATGACCCACAAGCATTTAGCGCTCTAATCGATTCACTTAAAACTGAACTCC
>NZ_FQTR01000264.1 GCF_900128535.1 bacterium endosymbiont of Bathymodiolus sp. 5 South
AGATAAAAAGCGCAAACTGTGTAAAAGGCGAGCAGCCATAGAGCCTATTATCGGACATTTGAAATCAGATTTTAGACTTTCTAGAAACCTACTCAAAGGGCAAGTTGGTGATGAGATTAATGTTTTAATGGCTGCCTGTGCTTGGAATTTGAGAAAGTGGCTAATTGCCACTGCTATTTTTTTGTTTTGGCAAAAAGTTGGGTTGTGTATGGTAAGAAGTCGCTATTTTTTCTATTGTACTCAGTAAAATATTGTCAGTCAAAATATAGTGTGATTGTTTTGAATGTTTAAGAGTGGTTTTATGGTTGGTTGTTTTGGGTTTTTAAGGGTTGACTAATTAGGCGTGAGTTTGAAAAGCCTTGAAAAGAGAAATTTCTTACTAGAGAATCTTGATACTCGCTGGTTAATGGCATCGGCAGACACCTTTGCTGATTATCCAAATGATAATACAATCAAAAGTTTATCTATTGCTTGTATTTGTTGGTTTAATACTGTCAAAACCCAAGAATCAGAGCAATTTTTGACTAACACTCAATCTTGTTAAGATAATAAAGTAAATTCAACTTGACAACGAACAGAGATTTACATTATTTGATGGCACTTCAGTGTTTAAATTTGGCACTGATGCTACCCTTAGAAATTCGCAACAAAACCACCTAGTGGCAAATGGACTTTACATCATTATGAATATTTTAATCATCAGCTTGTCAAGCGCCATAGAGCGTCGTAATTTTCAACAAATACAAATGGAAAAACTCAAATTAGATTTTGAATTTTTAGAGGCAACTTCAATTCATGATATAGATGAGATAATCTATAAAAAACACGCTAAAGATTGGCAACGCCCTTTAAAAAATACCGAAGTAGCTTGTTATTACTCACATCAAAATGCTTGGAGGAAAATTATTCAAAGTAACGAGCCTGCATTAATCTTAGAAGATGATGCGCTATTGTCTAAATACACACCAAAACTACTTGCAGACCTTGCTGATAAAAAAAAGTGTGAGTTAATCAGTCTTGAGAATAGAAATAGAAAAAAATTCGTTGCTAAAATAGGCGAAAGCATTGCTTGTGCTTCGAAACTCTTTAGACTCTACCAAGATAGAACAGGTGCTGCAGGCTATATACTTTGGCCACAAGGTGCTAAAAAACTGCTCCAATGCGAGCAAAAAAAAGGTATTGCGCTAGCAGATGCACATATTACCGACTGTCATAATATCAAAGCTTACCAAGTAGAACCAACGCCTATTATTCAATTAGACCAATGTAGAGATTATGCTATCCAAAATCCCATCAATAATATTGCTACCAAATCCACAGTCAGTAGCGTCAACAATCCAAAAGGAGGTTGGGCTTTTCGAATTAAAAGAATTGTTTTTCAATTAAAGTTAGGGTTAAGGCAAGTAGCGCTAATCACAAAGTCTGAGAGACGCTATATAACAATTAGAAAGCAAGATTTTTAAAACATAAGAAGATTAACACATAAATCAGATTCAAAAATTATACAGATACTCAGTACACGCTCAAGCGTTCCAGTATCTACTTATGCTGATGATTGTGGCATTAAAAATATTTAACAATAGAGACCTTTGCATAAATAGGGATGATTAGCAAAATCCAATTTTTGCCCAATTGGTGATTTCTTTAAACCTTGTCCTAGCAGGGCTAAGGCTGGGTTTAAAAAATCGCCAAGTGGGTGAAAAGTGG
>NZ_FQTR01000265.1 GCF_900128535.1 bacterium endosymbiont of Bathymodiolus sp. 5 South
CAAAACGACCAAGAAATAAGAGGTATTTTAGCAAAAGTTGGTTGATTTGTCTATGGTTATTGTTGGTTTTATTGTTATAAATCAATTTGTTGTGTGGTTTTTAAGGGTTGACTAGTTAGTTTGTTGAGTGCATTTGTCATGTTTTTCATTTTCAAAAATAATGATTAAAAACTTTAAGTTGATACTAGCCTATATTTAATCGGATGTAGGGGTAAGTCCTCCAATATTCAGATCACCCCACACCGTGATTGTTCCGTTAGCTTTAACGGCGGCAAAGGCACTCCAAGTTGAATAAATCTTGGTATAGCCATTACCAGAGGGTGCACCTGTACCTCCAGAACCTGAATCACCCCACGCCGTGATTGAGCCATTGGTTTTAAGGGCGGCAAAGGCACTATCAGTTGAATAAATCTTAGTATAGCCACTACCAGAGGGTGCACCTATACCTCCAGCATGCGGATAACCCCACGCCGTGATTGCTCCATCAGCTTTAACGGCGGCAAAGGCACCATAAGTTGAATAAATTTTGGTATAGCCACTACCAGAAGGCGCGCCTGTGCCTCCAGTATCTGAATTACCCCACGCCGTGATTGAGCCATTGGTTTTAAAGGCGGCAAAGGCACTATCAGTTGAATAAATCTTAGTATAGCCACTACCAGAGGGTGCACCTGTGCCTCCAGCATTTGAGTTACCCCACGCCGTGATTGAGCCATCGGCTTTAAGGGCGGCAAAGGCATGCCTAGTTGAATAAATCTTGGTATAGCCACTACCAGAGGGTGCACCTGCACCTCCAGCATCTGAGTCACCCCACGCCGTGATTGAACCATCGGTTTTAAGGGCGGCAAAGGCACCATAAGTTGAATAAATCTTGGTATAGCCACTACCAGAGGGTGCACCTGCACCTCCAAAATCTGGGTCACCCCACGCCGTGATTGAGCCATCGGCTTTAAGGGCGGCAAAGGCATTCCCAGTTGAATAAATCTTGGTATAGACAGTACCAGAGGATGCACCTACACCTCCAAAATCTAAGTCACCCCACGTCGCGATTGAACCATCGGTTTTAAGGGCAGCAAAGGCACCATAAGTTGAATAAATCTTGGTATAGCCACTACCAGAGGGTGCACCTGTGCCTCCAGAATCCGGGTCACCCCACGCCGTGATTGAACCATCGGTTTTAAGGGCAGCAAAGGCAAACCCAGTTGAATAAATCTTGGTATAGCCAGCACCAGAGGGTGCACCTGCACCTCCAGAATCCGACTCACCCCACGCCGTGATTGACTTGTCAGCCTTAACAGCGGCAAAGGCGGAAAAGTTAGGATAATTTGGCGCGTTATACCACCCACCAAAATTATTCAGGGCACTAGAGACATCCACCTCAGCAAAACGCAAAGGATCAACACCCATAACCTGAACTTCTGCTAGAGACAGATAGTCCTTATCAAGCAACTGGATTCTAACATAGCGACCTTGTTTGCCTGATGCGTCCAATTGAATGATTTTTTTAGGATTGGGTGCGACATGAAAGTCTTGTTGATAGATATGGGTGCTGAAGTCTGCTTTATTAGAAATACTAACTTGGTAGTTGCTTAGTCTATTTGCACAGCAATCAGTGCGGTTGTAGATAATGATTTGCTTGATGTTTTTTTGACCGCCTAGATCAACCTGCCACCAAGCGCCTTGTTCATAG
>NZ_FQTR01000266.1 GCF_900128535.1 bacterium endosymbiont of Bathymodiolus sp. 5 South
TCATCCGCTGACTCGCCAATGATAACAAAGCCACCAATACCAGAAGAAATATCTGATAACTCAACGAGAGCGGTATCTTTTTTACCGAATACAACATACGATTTCCCTACATTATATTTTTTGATTGCGTATATACTACCACCTGTATCAGCAGTGTAAGCACCCACAATCAAATCATCTAAGCCATCGCCATTAACATCACCTGCGCTGGAGACTGACCAACCACTCTTATCATACGCTAACTCGCCATTGATAACAAAGCCACCTGTGCCAGCGACAATATCTGATAATTCAATGGCATTGGTGTTGTCTTTTTTTCCAAATACGACATATGATTTACCTGCGTTTAATTTATTACTTGGATCGGCTGCACGAGCACCCACAATTAAATCATCTAAGCCATCGCCATTAACATCACCTGCGCTGGAGACTGAATGACCCGCTGGCATGCCGCGGCCCATGACATAAAGGTCGTCACTCACACTCACTGACTCGCCATTGATAACAAAGCCACCTATGCCAGCGGCAATGTCTGATAAATTAATAGCAGTGTTATCTTTTTTGCCGAACACAACATACGATTTACCTGGCTTAAATCTATTGTCTTGATCGCCAGAATATATAGCACTAATAATTAAATCATCTAAACCATCGCCGTTGACATCACCTGCACTAGAGACTAAGCAACCACTAAAATTACGCCCTGATTCATCATTGATAATGAAACCACCTTTGCCAGCAGTAATGGCTGATAACTCAATGGGATCGTTGTCTTGTTTGCCGAACACAACATACGATTTACCTGTCTTGGCAGTATTAGTACCCACAATTAAATCATCTAATCCATCGCCATTAACATCACCTGCATTGGAGACTGAGTAGCCACTTTGATTACCTGCTGACTCGCCATTGATAACAAAGCCGCCTATGCCATAGGCAATGTCTGATAAATCAATAGTATTGGTGTTGTCTTGTTTGCCGAACACAACATACGATTTGCCTGCGCTATATTCTTTGCCTACTTTAGCATTTTTAGCACCCACAATTAAATCATCTAATCCATCGCCATTGACATCACCTGCACTAGAGACTGACCAACCACTCTCATCACCTGCTGACTCGCTAATGATAACAAAGCCACGCTGTGTCCCTTTTTTTAGTTGCATAATTTTTTCTATTTGTTGCTATATTTGTTAGTATATTACCATAAACCTCTGTCAACTTTTTAAAACTTCTTGCCCAAATCCAAAAATAGAACCATCCAAACCCCAAACCCACAATCAAAACCAAAAAACAACAAAAAAGCACCATATTTATGATAAAATACTATAAATATCAACAACTTAAAAAACAATGATCACTCAAACAGAAATCATTGACCTAGAAGACTTAGTTCCAGCCAACCACATCTATCGTAAATTCACCAAACTTATTGATTTAGACAAAATAACCAATAGAGACTTTTGTATAACTCATAATATTAAAACTATAAAACCCCAACAAATTAAGACAACAATTTAAATTTTCTTATTTCGAACAAGTCAAACTAAACAAAAAAATCGGAGTAAAAAAAAATGAGTAAAAAACGAACCAAATATACCTCAACATTTAAGACAAAATTAGTACTTGAGTTATTACAAAATAAAAGCACCCTAGTGCAGATTGCTAGCAAGCATAACATCC
>NZ_FQTR01000267.1 GCF_900128535.1 bacterium endosymbiont of Bathymodiolus sp. 5 South
AAGGTGTTGGATTGCAGATGACTGTTGAGTTGATAGCGGGTTTGGTGCGGGGTTTGCGTATTGTCTTTGCTGTTTTCGCTGAGGACATGGGTGCCGATGTGCAGAGTACTGCTTTGTTGTTTTGTTTGGTTGGTTGAGATGTCTAGTGCGGGTAGGTAGTCTCTTTGGCTTTGTACTTGTTGGTTAGATTCAGTTACAGTGCGAACTCGCTTGCCTTGGTAATCATAAACATAGTATTGTGTGGTGTTGCTTTTGTCTGCTTTAGTGAGTTTGTTAAGGGTATTGTTGTAATACCAATCTAGGTTAGCAATATTGTCTAAATGTAATAAATTGCCATTGGCGTCAAAGTCGTTGGTGGATTGTTGGGTTTCAGTGCCACGGTTGCTGTTTGGGTGGATGGCGAGGGTTTGTTGCCAATTACCACTGTTTGCTTGGTGCGATAGGGCGGTTAGGTTGTTGCCTGTGTCGTAGGTGTGGGTTTGTTGGTAGTGCTCTAAAGTATTAATCATAAGATAACATAGTATTTTACTTGTGGTATCGGAGGTACAGCCATAGGTTCAGACAAGTCGCTTAACTTCATTGGCAGCTCCTTTATTATATTGCCAAATGCCTCTCTCATAATACCTTCTGGGTCATGAGCTAAAAAAATATCCTCTTGCGAACCTTGCTTGCCCTCAACCCACACACCAAAATCAGGCACTATGGAATCTCTATGAGTATCGAAATATTCGATATTTTCATCAATGACACTTTTGAGTGTTACAGCGATACTTGGATTTTCACCCATATATTTAAAAGCAGGGTATGCTTTTGGGTTTTCGTCTTCTGCCTGCTTTATATTTGTTAGTGTATGGGCTGCACCAACCAGAAAGAGTGAGCTTCCTTTGAAACTTCCCCTTCTTTCATATTCTGCTTTATCACGCCAATAATCTCTACCAATAAAATTAGAGTTAAGGGTTGCTGCTATCATCATTACATCTTTTCTTGAATCTATTAATGCTTTAATTTTTTCAGGTGATAAGTCTGGATATGCCTTTTGCATTGCCTCGTGTATTCCATTGAATCCATATCTAATGCGAATAATTGCTGGATTTTTTTCAGGTCTTGGGCCTACCTTAGCATCAATCGATTCTATTATAAAATTTTTAAATTTGATTTCAGTATTTAAGTTTATGGCTAAATAATTTCCTTGTGGTATATCGTGACTTTCTCCAGCCCAAATATTCAAATCTCTTTGATTTTCCTTGTAAGTGTTAACGCTTTGCACAAATCTATTCCAAGGTATAAGCGGAAAATGCCCTGTCGGATCAATATATTTAAGTGGATTATTGCCCACATAAACATACAAATTCAAGCCAGCAACCGACCCTGCTGCTATCTAGCACCGTAGTAGGACAAACCACTACTGTCGTCTCTTTCTTTGCCTGTATAGCGATAGCGTTTTTGTTGCACTTGGATTTTGTCTTTACCTACAATGATGGCAGTACTACCATAAGGATAATAATGTTCGTAACTAAGGGTTTGGGCTTTGTCGTCCAGCTCTAATATAAAATTCAAAAAATAACAATACCATAAACAGTGTATAATAATCATTTTTTTCACCAACAAAACAATGCCAAAAAGAATTCAACTACCTGATGATTTTTATAAACACGATTTTAAACAACTAGCCAAGAT
>NZ_FQTR01000268.1 GCF_900128535.1 bacterium endosymbiont of Bathymodiolus sp. 5 South
CTAATGCTTGGCTTTGTGCCGTTATTATTTCTTCCATTTTGTCTGTTAGTTTTTCTAATTGTTGGTCTAATTCATCTGCTTTTTGTTTTAATGAATCGATATCACTGGGTGCCATGCCGGGTTTGCCGTTGGCTACCATTATTACTTTGCCGTTGTCATTAGCATTGACTGTGCCTTGGTAGCCTTTGACTATAAGAGATTTATTAAATAATTCTTTTACATCGGTTACCATATTGGTTATTCCAGCCATGCAATCTCCACTGTTACAGCTTACTAATGAAAGTTTTGTTAACATTGCTTCTTTGGGGACGAGTGTTTTAATGAGTTCTGCGATTTCAAAGCCCTGTCGCCCTTCTAGTGTGTTGACATTGTTTGTTCTAGCGCCGTGTCCTATGACTTGGGTTTTTAGCTTGCCTGTTAAGTTTTTTGTATTGCCTTGAACAAAATCTAATTCATTGTTTTCATTGACTTTGACAACAACGACTTTTTCGGGGTCGTGGCGTTCGTTTTGTCTTTTTGTTATTTTTTGTTGCATGCTGTTGGCGGTTTCATCGTTTGACATTTGGATGATTAGGCGGGAATCGTATTTGGATGTGCTGGGCTGTTGTTGGGGCTTTGTGTCTACTGGGTCTTTGTTGTCTTGTGAAGACTCTTCATTAAGAACAGTTTTTTCTTGATGCTCAGAGTCAATGTGGTTACGGCTTTTAATTTTTACAGATTCGTTATTTAATGCTTTCTTAAAATCTTTAACTAGGTTCGCACCCCAAGTGCTAGAAGCAGCACCACAGCAATTCAATAGTAAAACACTGGCAAGTTTTGCATAGGGGTTATCTCGAATTGACTTTTCTAATCCTCTTATGCCTTGTGCCATCAGTTTGCCGTCTTTGCCTGCTAGTATTTCAGTGCCATACTTATCTTTATACCCATGCCCTATGATATGGACTTTGTATTCGCCTTTCACATTTTGGATATCTCCTTGAGTGACGACGAGTTTTCCATTTTGCATTTTTTCAATGACGACAACATCTTCTTTGTTGTGTTTTTTGTGTAATTTGTCGACTTGCTCCCTGCTTACAGTAGCGGCAGCTTTGTCGTATGAATCTCGAATAACAATATGACTTTCGTATTTGGTGGGAGGTTCTAGATCTGATAAAGATTTTGGTAGTAAACTGATTTTGTCTCCAAATAATTTTTCCATGGGAGTTTTTTGACCGACAAATAAGGATGCGTTCTTCATTGACTTGTCTTTGCCTTTAAGCCAGAGTGCATATTCGGGGGCGGCGTTGTCGTTTCCACGATCGGTAGTTCTATTATTTTGAATTGATTGCCCTGTCACCAAAGCAACGCTCTTATCTGCATTAAAGTATTGATAAGCAGGATGTGCGTTTGCGTTGAACATTGGGTATAATGACATGTCAACCTTATGTGACAAGATATGCATAGCCCCGGCTAAAATAATTGCCTCACCCCCTCTATCTAATTGCATTTCTTCACGCTCTTGAACATGATCTTTCCAAGCATCTCTAGCAATAAGGAATGTTTTTTTACTGCTTATTAACTTGTACATAGAGGAGGTCGATTGCGCTAATTCTTCTAGATCTCTTTTATCTAAACTTGGAAGCATTGTCGAAAAAAAACTTCTTAACCGATCTATATCATCAACAAAAGCTGGAGGTC
>NZ_FQTR01000269.1 GCF_900128535.1 bacterium endosymbiont of Bathymodiolus sp. 5 South
GAAGCTCAAGACTTGAGAAGAACAGAACAGTCCGTGCAACAGTCCGTACTACTTGTGCGTGAAAAATACGAAGCAACTAAAGTGCTGGAAGTTGGTGATAAAGTTAAAAAATTAGGGAGGACACATAAGTGGTTATTGAGTCTTGCAAGTCGCAGTTCTGAAATGCATGAACAATTAAAACACGACATATCGGCTATAGAACATGAGATTCGAGTGGCCAAGGAATCCCAAGCTAAACTTGAGAAATGGAATGTAAGCAACATAAGCGACATAAGTCAGGGCGACATTACAGATCCATTTGTAGGATACAAACGCCAAATTATTATAACAATAGAAAATAATCCTGCCCTAATTAGAGATGAGTTACGACTGGCAGGAAAATATCCAGACAATACCACTATTGTCCATATGGATGAAAATGGTAATTACAAAGTTGTATATGGACTTAAATTAGATCGAATACCAAAAGGTGATATTAAGATTGTAATCAATGCACATGGTGATTCAGAAGGTATTATAAGTAGAAGCATTGAGGAAATTGCCGAACATATTAGCATTATAGATCGGGCTACTGGTGAGGGTTCTGTCGTAAGGAAAGTCAGTTTGATTGCCTGTAATTTAGGAGGTGGCTATGTAGAAAGATTTCTACCTGAGCTGCGAAAAAAAGGGGTAAGTAACACCAAGGTAAGTGTCAGACTTGCCGATGTAAGAGTTGGTGCGGATGGCAGAAAAATTATGTTAGATTCAGAAGGCGTTTCTAGAAAATATCGCTCCAACGCCCTTAAAAAAACTTACGCATTTAATGAAAAAGGTGAAATAATCCCTGTGGATTCTTATACAGACGAGCATTACGATGTTAGTCTTTCTATTGATAAAGATGGCAGTCCAAAAATAGAACGCATTTACGGCAATCAACGCCTTAGTGAATTACAAGGTGCGTTAAAAGTTTTTGTTAAAGCTGAAAGTTTTAGTGAAACTGAAGAAATGTTACATCAGTTTAAAGATATACTACCTTCAGGTGCCTCCATAGCACACCTCAGCATCAAAACACCAAAAGATAACGACTGGTTTGCTCAGGGTAATGTGTTGCAACAAATGCAAAATTTAGATAATTTTGGTGGACGCCTTAATGCAAGTGTTGTGGTGTACTCTGACTCTGAAGACGCTCAAGTATCGTTAGCTGCTCGCAATAGAGATTCTGGGGTAAGAATAGTTAAGGGTGATACACGCTTTATCAAAGATCCTCTTATGTCAAAAAATGTAATGGCAATTCTAGAACTCGGAAGATTAGAGTCAAACCAACAACACTTAATGTTTCAAGGTGATGATTTTGATGCTGACATTAGTGTTAGAATTTTGCATGAGGGTGAAGATCATCCTACGACAAGGGAGACTTTGAAAAACTTAGACCTTATATCTCAAGTTACCCAGCAATCTATTGCGGATATAGACATTATAGTATCTACTACAGAAAATCCTGGTCATTATCTGGAACTGGTTAAAGCGCTGTCTGACAAATATAAAGTTACCATTACCGTGCGTAAAGAAATAGCAAGCGGTGCACTCGCAGAATGGCTATCAAAAACACCCCAAGACTCAGATGTGATTGTGCGTACTCCTCCACACCTAGCCGAAACCCAACCCCACAACGACAAAAAACTCCAAGACTGGGACC
>NZ_FQTR01000270.1 GCF_900128535.1 bacterium endosymbiont of Bathymodiolus sp. 5 South
TATGATAGAGACTCTGAAATCATGCAACACGCTACCTTATCTAATCATTTAAAGTGTTAATATTTACTTTGCTGATCTGTATGCGTCATGGCAAGGGGCTCTAATGAGAACACTCATGGTTTAATCCGCCAATACTTGAAGAGCTATCACCCTTTAGTCAATTTGCGGATAAATCGCACTAGGGTTCTTTGAGCGTCTTTAAGTGTTTTAATCCGTTAATTTGAAAAAACTTTAAGTTGGCATTGCCCTATATTTAATCGGATGTAGCGTTAGATGTAGGTATGGTGCCTCCATAAGTCGAATTACCCCACGCCGTGATTGACCCATCGGCTTTAACGGCGGCAAAGGCATGCTCAGTTGAATAAATCTTGGTATAGCCACTACCAGAGGGCGCATCTGTGCCTCCACTATTCGAATCACCCCACGCTGTGATTGACCCATCGGCTTTAAGGGCGGCAAAGGCACCCACAGTTGAATAAATATTGGTATAGCCATTACCATTGGGTACATCTTCAAATGCGCTTTTGCTTTTAATGCGTGAGCCACCCCACACCCTGATTGAACCATCGGCTTTAAGGGCGGCAAAGGCATGTATATTTGAACAAATCTTGGTATAGCTACCAGAGGGTGAATCTGTGCCTCCATAAAGTGAACGACCCCACGATGTGATTGACCCATCGGCTTTAAGGGCGGCAAAGTCCAACCCAGTTGAATAAATCTTGATAAAGCCATTACGATACTTGGGTGCATCTGTGCTTCTTCTAGCGCTTGAGTTACCCCAGTCACCCCACACCGTGACTGAACCATCGGCTTCAAGGACGGCAAAGTCCGACCCAGTTGAATAAATCTTGGTATAGCCATTACCATTGGGTGCACCTGTGCCTCCATAGCGTGAATCACCCCACGCCGTGATTGACCCATCGGCTTTAAGGGCGGCAAAGGCCCCCTCATTTGAATAAATCTTGGTATAACCATTACCATTGGGTGCAGTGCTTACCCAATATGGATTACCACCCCACACCGCGATTGACCCATCGGCTTTAAGAGCGGCAAAGGCATACTTATTTGAATAAATCTTGGTATAACCATTACCAGCGGGTGCACCTTTGCCTCCCCAATATGGATCACCCCACGCCGCGATTGACCCATCGGCTTTAAGAGCGGCAAAGGCATACTTATTTGAATAAATCTTGGTATAACCATTACCAGCGGGCACACCTTTGCCTCCATACTTTGAACCACCCCATGCCTTGATTGACCCGTCGGCTTTAAGAGCGGCAAAGGCATACTTATTTGAATAAATCTTGGTATAGCCATTACCAGAGGGTGCGCCTGTGCCTCCATACTTTGAATTACCCCATGCCTTGATTGACCCGTCGGCTTTAAGGGCGGCAAAGGCATAAATGTTAGGATAATTTGGCGCATTAAAAAACCCACCAAAATTATCATAGGCACTAGAGTAATCCACCTCAGCAAAGTGCCACTTTTTTACTGTTTTTTGCCAGTAATCTGCCAATAAAGCCGCTCGAGCAGGTAAAAATTGCTTGGTTAATGCTGGAGATAGATTGCCGCGCTCATCAACATGGACAAAAAACTTACTCGGTGGCCATTTAACATTCGGGGCAATTTCTGCACCATTACTGTTTTGATGGCAACCGCCACAACTCAAC
>NZ_FQTR01000271.1 GCF_900128535.1 bacterium endosymbiont of Bathymodiolus sp. 5 South
ACAAGTAAAGCAGACAATGAAATCTATGCCCAAAACTATGGAGACGACTTTAGCGATTATGTTGAATTTGCCTCAGAAAACTATGGTGATGGCAACTTAGCAGACAGCAACAACAAAAACCTAGGTAATACACCAGCAGAAATACAGAGAAATCAAAAGCTTGTTGATAACAACAATCAGGATTATGCTGGGATTGATAAGAGCAAGGGAGAGGATTTTTTATTTGTAAATCAACAGATTGATTACGCAAGAGAAATGACAGAATGTGGTAAAAATGGATATAAATGTAAAAATAATATTAGAAGAAAATATAAAAATTTATATGATAAAAACAGACAAGAAAAACTTGCAGAAATCAAAAGAGAATTAAGCAAACCGCCTTTTTTACGCAACAAATATAAAACTAAACGAGAATTTGAATCAGCGATTAATTTATTGAATAATAGACCTTTTAAGCAAGAAACAATAAAAATACCAGAGCAAAACTTAAATGGAGTTGAGGTGTTGAGAAAAGAAGAATATGTTTCGAAGTCTGAGGTTAAAACGAAAGAGGATTTGAAGGCAGTTGCAAAGACTGGGTTTAGTTTGACTCCTCCTGGGAGGGCTTATGTAATTGGAAAAACTGCTGTAGATTTAGCAGATGATTTAGAAAGTGGAAATTTTGAAAAAACAGCAAATAATGTTATTGACAGAGTTATTTCTAAAGGACTGAGAAAAATTGGAGTTTCAAAAACTGCATCAGAATTAGCTCCAAGTGCTATATCTTTAGGAGGTAAACTCACTAATGATAACTAGAAATGAATTTATTGTTTTAATTGTAAGCTTTATATTAGGATTGTTTTTGACACACCCATTGGGTTTTAGTTGTGATGAATCTTGTATACATGCAGTTGCATTTTTATCTTGTGCATTTGCTTTTTTGAATATGGAAATTTATACTTTTTTTACAGGTGGGTCGGTTTGGAATCCAATTGCATGGGGAGCTGCAACAAAATCTTTAGTTGAGGATAATTCTAATAAAAATAAACTTATTAGAAAAATCTCTTTTATATTTATATTAATAATTGATATATTGATAATATATGGAATTTACAAACAAAGCTGGATTTTCAATTAACAAATAAAACAGAGTCTAAAAGGGGACGCTATGAAAAAAAATGAAAAAAATGGGAGGCTACCCTTTTATCATAAAAATATAACTTCACCCTCTCATTATAAATAAAACCACTATTTTTAAAACAAAAAAAACCACCAAAACCCATTAAAATAACCAAATGCCAAACCCATTTTTAATATCAATTTTAACCTTAATCACAACCCTAGCAACAGCCCCAACCATTGCTAATACAAACCTTAATACTCCAAATAAAACCACCACCATTGTTGGCTCAAACCTCCAAGCCAATGCAAATAACGCAGTCAACACAAATAACGGACAAATCAACATAAACAGTCAAAACCTTAACATCCTCTCTAGCCAAGATACCAACAACACCAAGTCTAACACCCAGCATAAAAACTTGAATGTCTCTTATACGCTATATGGCACTAATTCAAGTAATCTGAGTGGCAGCATCTCCCGAGATTCCAGCACCAGCACCAGCCAACAAACCACCCACAACAACACCAGCCTAACTGCTACCAACATCAACCTTAACACCACCC
>NZ_FQTR01000272.1 GCF_900128535.1 bacterium endosymbiont of Bathymodiolus sp. 5 South
AAAAGAGTCGAAATTTTTTAAAGTGTTTGAAGGTCATGGTTTTGATATTGAAAGGCGTGTAAGAGAGTTGTTAAATCGGTATGTTGATTTTGATTTTAGTATTGATTTAAAGACAAAGAAAGTCAGTTTTTCTCGAGAGATAACAAAAGAGGGGAAAAGTGAAAAAGTTGAAGATATAAAAATATCTCGTGGAGAGGAAAATATTTTTGTATGGTCTTTTTTTCTTGCTATTGCTCAGTTGGCTATTGATAAGGATGAAAATTACAAATGGGTTAAAACGATTTATATAGATGATCCCATATCGTCATTGGATGATAATAATGTCATCATAGTCGCCAGTTATTTAGCCAAATTAATAAAAGATTCGAAGGGTAAAAAATTTATCATCTCAACTCATCATGGGCTTTTTTACAATGTGATTGTTAACGAACTAAGAGGGGCAGACAAATATCTTTTAACGAAAAATGGCGAAGACTATAAACTTGAAGCGTTAAAAAGTGATACCCCTTTTTATCAGCATATAGGGATATTAAAGCATTTGAGGGCAGTAGCACAAAGTGGGGAAATTTACACTTATCACTTTAATCTACTGCGTAATGTCTTAGAAAAAACAGCTACTTTTCATGGCTTCAATAAATTTTCAGACTGCATAAAAGTTGAGGGTGATGATGCAGATAAATCAATTCATGCAAGGCGAATAAACATACTAAGTCATGGCAATTACTCTATCTTTGAACCACAAGAGATGGTGGAGGAAAATAAAGAGCACTTTAAAACTGTGCTAGAAAATTTTATAAAAGAGTATGGTTTTAATCCTGAATTATTTCCAGAATCAACAACAACAGAGAAACCATTATGAGCGAAGAAGAACAACAAGAATTGGGCAAAACCCTGTGGAAAATAGCCGACAATTTAAGGGGCTCGATGAATGCGGATGATTTTAGGGATTATATGCTGTCGTTTTTATTTTTGCGCTATTTGAGTGGCAATTATGAAGAATCGGCTAAAAAGGAATTGGGTGCGGATTATCCGCAACTTAGCAATAGCGAGACAAACACACCTTTGGCACTTTGGTATGAGCAGAATCAGGGCGATGTTTCAGAGTTTGAAAAGCAAATGCGCAGAAAAGTGCATTATGTGATTAAGCCAGAGTATTTATGGCGTAGCGTGGCAGAGTTAGCACGAACGCAAAGCAATGAACTGCATAGAACTTTGGAGAAGGCGTTTAGCTACATTGAAAACAAATCTTTTTCGACGGCGTTTGATGGGCTTTTTTCAGAGATAAATCTAAATTCCGAAAAATTGGGTAGGGATTACACTCAGAGAAATGAAAAACTTTGCACAATTATTACTCAAATCGCCGAGGGCATTGCAGATTCTCCTAACGACAGTGATGCGCTGGGTGATGCTTATGAATATTTAATCGGACAATTTGCTGCAGGCGGGGGCAAGAAAGCAGGAGAGTTTTATACGCCGCAACAAGTCTCTACCATCCTTTCTCGTATTGTCTCATTTGATAGCCAAGACCCAAGTATGGATAAAAAGAAAAAATTGGGTAGCGTGTTTGATTTTGCCTGCGGCTCTGGCTCGTTAATTCTAAATGTGCGTAAGCAGATGGGTGAATACGGCGTGAGTAAAATCTTTGCCCAAGAGAA
>NZ_FQTR01000273.1 GCF_900128535.1 bacterium endosymbiont of Bathymodiolus sp. 5 South
AACCCAGCCTTAGCCCTGCTAGGACAAGGTTTAAAGAAATCACCCATTGGGCAAAAATTGGATTTTGCTAATCATCCCTATTTATGCAAAGGTCTCAATGTATATAACACAGGAGAGTCGCAATTAAGGGCTGGGTGTTTGAATTTTTAAAATAAAATAAATTTAGGAACTACTTACCGATGTCAAATCTTTCAACATATATGGAATTTCACAATAATACACCTTATACTTTAAAGCTTAAGAGTAAAACTGCGGCGCATGGTAGCTGGACGGTGTTGCCACCTTCTACCATTACCCCTTCTGAAAAAGGTGTTTTTTTTTGTATGAAAGACCCCTCAATAGCTGCTGCAGGGTCGGAAGGAACTGTCACATATCATGTTGTAGTTCCTAATAGCAATGAAGAGGGTGATAATTCTACTACCGATGTTACCTTTATTGCCAGGTTTTGTGACTCGTATTCTGTTGGTAATAACTATTGTTATTTTAGTACTTCTAATCCCGAATTATTCGCAATATATTTTGAAGCTAAAATTGATGGTGGTGACTGGCATAAGAATTTTTGTCCAGATAGCGGACATCCACTTCATCTAAAGTTTTTTGTGCACCCAATTTTATAAGCAAAATATATTTATATTATTTTAAAATCACAAGGATAGCTTATTGTGGGTTTGTTGACCACTGTTCGTTTAGTCAATAATACTTGGTTTGAATTTAAGTTATCTTCAGACAAGTTAGATTGAGGGTATTGGGAAACTCTCCACTCGGATTGCTCTGTCCTAAAATATCAAGTAAGTTTGTTGTGAAAGACACTTCTGGGGCTACGACTGGCTCAGAAGGTAGTGTTACTTATAGTTTTGGCGGTTGTTATAGGTATGAAATTTTGTGATTCTTACACTTTAAGTGGTAATTATGCCACTATAGAATTTCAAAGCGAAGGTTGAGAAAAAAGCATGAGAGTCAACTTAATTTTACAGCACAGGTAAAGGGTGGAAAAAAGCATCATAATTACTGCCTACCTAGCGGGCACCCTTTGGTACTTGCCTTTGAGATAAGCGCAAAATTCCCACATTTTTTAAATGATGAAGAGTTTAAAGCGGCACAAGAAGAGGATCCAAATATTAGCCAAGATACATTTCTATTGCCAGTGTTAAAGTCACTACCCACAATCCATAAATCTATTTTATAGTTTGTAAGGTAACTCAATAATACAATATAATCAAGGTCTTAATATTATCTAGAGACAGCATGAAAAAAACATTCAGCTTTTCACACCCCAAAAAACAAAGACCCAGAGTGGTTGAAGCCATCAAATACGAGCTTAAAAAATACATTAAGCGTGAGCGTAATAAAAAACGACCTGAAGAAGTAGATTTTTGGGACTTTGATTGTCGCTATGGTGCGAACGAGACTTCTTGTAGCGTGATCCATGTTTCTGAAATTAACAAGGTAATCTCAGAGGCTGATGCAGAGGGTTTGGATTCTTTTTTCTTAGAGGTTTTGTCTAAACCTGGTGTGCGAACCAAAAAACCTGAAGCAGAAAAAAAGGAAGAAAGTTTTCTAGATTAAGAGACCTTTGCATAAATAGGAACAATCATCAGAAACCCACTTTTCACCCACTTGGCGATTTTTTAAACCCAGCCTTAGCCCT
>NZ_FQTR01000274.1 GCF_900128535.1 bacterium endosymbiont of Bathymodiolus sp. 5 South
GCAGAAGAGCTCAAATTTGAACAAGCTGCTGATGTGCGTAACCAAATTAAAGCGCTTAAGCAAGGGCAGTTTTTATCATGATTAGAATATTAACAAGTGTTGAAATAACAAAAGACAACCCAGCATCAGACTATCTGCGTTTTAAATATAATGATAATTCTTATCAAGAATATCGAATCACTACCGGCAAACCAAAAACCTGTACAACATATGGGGGTGAGTTAGATAAGGGAGAAAGAAAGATATGTAAAGACGATCGCGTTTATTATTTAATTGAAAATGATGAACAAATTAGCGTTCGATGCAATTTCACTGAAGATTGCAATAATTTTATATGTTGTATTTTTTTAATAGATGCATATTTTCATGGTAAAAATTTTTCAGATGCTATGTTTGATCGCGCAATATTTAATGAGGGAGTTAATTTTTCTCATGTTACATTCAATGATAAGGTTAGTTTTACTAACGCTCAATTTATTAAATCTGCTGTCTTTACAATGGCAGAGTTCAATAAAGAAACTAATTTTAATCATGCAAGATTTAACAAAAATGTTGCTTTTAGTGGTGCAGAATTTAATGGTGAAGTTAACTCTGTTGAAACAATATTTAACGGTAGTGTTGATTTTGACACCATCACTACTACTATCACCACTACTGGTTCTTCTAGTAAAACTACTACAACTCCTCCTAGCTTTTCTAAAAAAGTTGATTTTACTAGTGCTATATTTAACAATGTATTGAATTTTTCAGGTGTTAAGAACATCGACATTGATTTAAAGCATGTGATTATTGATAGGATAGAATATGGTAATGTAGAGTTTAAATCAGATAATCGAGAAACCTTTTTAACCCTTAAAAATGTTGCCCTTAAACAACGTGATCAAATTAAAGCCCTAGAATTTCACACGCAAGAATATCAAACACATTTTAAAAACCTTGAATGGACGAAAGAAGATAGGGGCAATAAATTTATTTTAGGTTTTGAATATTTGGTAAGCGTATTTGGCACGAGTATTGGACGAGCGCTCATTGTGTTTTTAATTTTAATTATATCGAGTTACTTTTTACTTTTTATTTTAGTAGGTTGTGGGGATTTAACTGTGCAAGGTTTTGTGCATTTTTCTTCCCCTGTTAATTATAATTTAACAACAATTTTTGGAAGTAACATTACTATTGGTTTTTTTGCGGGATTCGTATTTATAGCGTATAAAATCCTACAATTTGCGATGATTTATGAAGTGGTTAAATCTTTTAGGAAATTCTCACGCACAACATTATGAATACCGAACTTAATATTAACGAAATCTTTTATTCCCTACAAGGCGAAGCGCGAGAAGTGGGTTTGCCTACCGTGTTTGTGCGCCTCACAGGCTGTCCACTCAGATGTAGTTATTGCGATACTGAGTATGCCTTTAAGGGTAATAATTTACTCAGTATTGATGCCGTACTTACCGAGATTAAAAAGTACAACACCAAGTTTGTGTGTGTCACTGGGGGTGAGCCTTTGGCGCAGATTAATTGCCATATTTTGCTTGATAGATTGGTTAAAGAGAATTATCAGGTGTCATTAGAGACCAGTGGCAGCATTGATATTGCTGATATTAATCCAGGCGTATCGATTGTCATGGAT
>NZ_FQTR01000275.1 GCF_900128535.1 bacterium endosymbiont of Bathymodiolus sp. 5 South
TTATATAGATACTGTAGGTAATGAATCAGCCTCAGCAACTGCTTCATTACAAGAGGCGCAGCGTGGCTTTGTTATCAATGGTGAGTCAGTGCGTGATTATAGTGCTCACTCAGTCTCCAACGCAGGCGATGTCAACGGCGATGGTTTAGATGATTTAATTGTGGGTGCTAATTGTGCTGATCCAAGTGGTAAATTAAATGCAGGTAGATCGTATGTCGTGTTCGGCAAACAAGACAACACCAATGCCATTGAATTATCAGCCATTGCCGCTGGCACAGGTGGTTTTATTATCAATGGCGAGTCAGCGTATGATGAGAGTGGCATCTCAGTATCCAACGCAGGCGATGTCAATGGTGACGGCTTAGATGATTTAATTGTGGGTGCTTATGCTAACGATCAGAGTAATAAATCATTAGCAGGTAGATCGTATGTCATCTTCGGCAAACAAGACAACACCAATGCCATTGAATTATCAGCCATTGCCGCTGGCACAAGTACAGATGGCTTTGTTATCAACGGCGAGTCAGCGAGTGATTATAGTGGTTGGTCAGTTTCCAGTGCAGGCGATGTTAACGGTGATGGCTTAGATGATTTAATTGTGGGTGCTTATAGATCCGATCTCAGTGGTAATTCAAATGCAGGTAAATCGTATGTTGTATTTGGTAAACAAGGCAACACCAATGCCATTGAATTATCAGCCATTGCCGCTGGCACAAGTACAGATGGCTTTGTTATCAATGGCGAGTCAGCAGATGATTGGAGTGGTTACTCAGTCTCCAGCGCAGGCGATGTCAACGGCGATGGTTTGGATGATTTGATTGTGGGCGCTATGTATGCCGATCCAAATGGCAACAGTTCAGGTAAATCTTATATTGTCTTTGGTAAAGCCAACAACAGTGCCATTAATCTGAGTGATATTGCTAATGCAAGTGACCCAACAGGGGGCTTTGTTATCAATGGTGAGGTGGTAGATGATCGTAGTGGCTTTTCAATTTCCAGCGCGGGTGATGTCAATGGTGATGGCTTAGATGATTTAATTATTGGTGCTGTACATGCTGATGCAAATGGTGGATCAAACGCAGGTAAATCGTATGTTGTATTCGGCAAACAAGACAACACCGCTATTAATTTATCAGCCATTGCCACTGGCACAGGTGGCTTTGTTATCAATGGCGAGTCAGCAAATGATTATAGTGGTCGCTCAGTCTCCAGCGCAGGCGATGTCAATGGCGACGGTTTAGATGATTTAATTGTGGGTGCTTATGGTAACGATCAGAGCAATAAATCATTAGCAGGTAGATCGTATGTCGTGTTCGGTAAACAAAACAACACTGATGCCATTAATTTATCAGCCATTGCCGCTGGCACAGGCGGCTTTGTTATCAATGGCGAGTCAGCGAGTGATTATAGTGGTTGGTCAGTCTCCAGCGCAGGCGATGTTAACGGCGACGGCTTGGATGATTTGATTGTAGGTGCTTGGGGTGCCGATCCAAGCGGCAAGACAAACGCAGGCAAATCCTATGTCATCTTCGGTAAAACCGACACTGATGCCGTAGATTTATCAAAACTAGGCGATGAGTCAAAATACACCATTGATTACCTTGGCAATAAAGACGACAACC
>NZ_FQTR01000276.1 GCF_900128535.1 bacterium endosymbiont of Bathymodiolus sp. 5 South
CGCCTCATATGCACCTGACCAACTTGCGCCATAACTGACAGCTGAGCCTAAGAATCCGCTTTTGAAACTACCACCAGACAATCGACTTCGCACGCCACCAGTTACGCCATGGGCTATAAGTTTATTAAAACCCGCTTTCATTGGTGCAATACCTTGGCATTAAATCCTGCTGTTAATGCACCTAATATTCCTTGTTTTAAATCACCTTTGCTTCCTATCCTGCCTAACAAAAATCCTGCTGCATAAACATTTAATCTTGGGATAAATAAAATACCAATTAAAAAAAGGGTAGCGTCCCCAATATCTGATTTAATGCTCGCTCTTCAGATCTTAGGTGCTGGTAGTTGTTCATAATCACATTTTCTATGGAATGTGTTGCACTTGCAAGTTGAATTCAAGGCGCCCCCAATATCTCAGGGATTTGGATTCTTTAAAATATTTTCTATATCATGCATTTCATTATTTTTTAAGTTTTGATTAAAAAAATTATTTTCCTTAAGGTAATCTACAGCCTTTTCATAAGATATACTTAAATTGCTTTGCTTAGCTATGCTATAATTTTCTTTTAGCAACTTATAACCTAAACTATTAAATATCAATATTGTTTTCTTAGCCTCTTGAGAAAACTTTTTATTTAATTTTCCATTCAAATAAACACCATTTTCTGCAATATATGTAAAAAATGATAATGCGTATATATTACCATTAATCATAGATTTAAATAAATATTTTACCCCTAAAGATTTATTTATTTCTTTTGATAACCCTATTAAGTATAAATAACCTAAATAAAAGTTTCTATTACCCCATTCATCTCTATTTTTTACTAAGTAAGCATTTAAATAATTTTCTATTTTATGTGCTGATTTTGGTTTATATCTAATATACAAATCTGCCAATTCCAAATCATAATACCTCATCCCTTTATCAATCGCATCGGTGAGTAGCTTTATAGCTTTATTTACAGGGTATTTTTCTATAATGCCATCTCTGTGACACAAAGATAAATAATAATAACTTTTTAAAAATTTTAGCCTTACTGATTTTGAAAATAAATCACAAGCCAACTTCTTATTAACTCTAAATTGGTTATTACCTACATACATATCAACACCAAGATTGTGCAGTCTTCTTCCTTCTATATTAAGGTTATATGCAATTACAGAACTACTGCTCGCACCCAATAAGAGAAGAATAAATATTATACGCCTTATCATTCAATCCTCTGGTGGTAGCCACGCAGCACCTTTTCCACGACAAGCGTAGTAATTTAAAGAACTACAAACACTTTCATAATACATTTCTCTCCCAAGATATCCCAAAACATCATAAGCACTAGCTTTGAGAATCTTAAGATAACTCATATTCATGTCCCAAGGATTAGGAGTAGGAATATCGGTGGGATTATTATGTTTATCTCTCATATATTGTATACATATCATAACAGGTCCGCAATTCCTAGCCGGATTCCCTCCTGAAATGAGTCCTTGTATTACTGGATCCTTGAGACTAGTGACAGAATCTCTTAGCTTTACTGCTAAATCATTAAACATCCTACTAAACGCCGCACTCATCCCGCCATTAGCAAACTTACCGCCACCCAACTCAGCGGCAACCCCG
>NZ_FQTR01000277.1 GCF_900128535.1 bacterium endosymbiont of Bathymodiolus sp. 5 South
ACTCGCTCTTCTAAAACTTTAATTATTAGCAAAACCTCAGGTACTTTTGCAGCTGAGGATGTGGCAAAGGTGGTGGAAGCCATCAAACTGAAAAACACCGATACGGATTCACAACTTGGTATTCGAATCGCTACTATTACTTATATAGATACTGTAGGTAATGAATCAGCCTCAGCAACTGCTTCATTACAAGAGGCGCAGCGTGGCTTTGTTATCAATGGTGAGTCAGTGCGTGATTATAGTGCTCACTCAGTCTCCAGCGCAGGCGATGTCAACGGCGACGGCTTAGATGATTTGATTGTGGGTGCTTATGCTAACGATCAGAGTAATAAATCATTAGCAGGTAGATCGTATGTCGTGTTCGGCAAACAAGACAACACCAATGCCATTGAATTATCAGCCATTGCCGCTGGCACAGGTGGTTTTATTATCAATGGCGAGTCAGCGAATGATTATAGTGGCTGGTCGGTCTCCAACGCAGGCGATGTTAACGGCGACGGCTTAGATGATTTAATTGTGAATGCTTGGGGCGCTGATCCAGACAATAAATTATCCGCAGGTAAATCGTATGTCATCTTCGGCAAACAAAACAACACCGATGCCATTAACTTATCAGCCATTGCCTCTGGCACAGGTGGCTTTGCTATCAATGGCGAGTCAGTGAATGATTATAGTGGTTGGTCAATATCCAGCGCAGGCGATGTCAACGGCGATGGCTTAGATGATTTAATTGTAGGTGCTAGGAGTGCCGATCCAAGCGGTAAATTATCTGCAGGTAAATCGTATGTCATCTTCGGCAAACAAGACAACACCGATGCCATTAATTTATCAGCCATTGCCGCCGGTACAAGTACAGATGGCTTTGTTATCAATGGCGAGTCAGCGGGTGATTATAGTGCTCATTCAGTCTCCAGCGCAGGCGATGTCAATGGTGACGGTTTAGATGATTTAATTGTGGGTGCTTATAGTGCCGATCCAAGCGGTAAATCATCCGCAGGTAAATCGTATGTCATCTTCGGCAAACAAGACAACGCCGCCATTAATTTATCAGCCATTGCCACTGGCACAGGCGGCTTTGTTATCAATGGCGAGTCAATAAATGATCATAGTGGTTACTCAGTCTCCAGCGCAGGCGATGTCAATGGTGACGGTTTAGATGATTTAATTGTGGGTGCTAGGAAAGCCGATCCAAGCGGTAAATCATCCGCAGGCAAATCCTATGTCATCTTCGGCAAACAAGACAACGCGGCTATTAATTTATCAGCCATTGCCTCTGGCACAGGCGGCTTTGTTATCAACGGCGAGTCAGCGGGCGATAAGAGTGGTATCTCAGTCTCCAGCGCAGGCGATGTCAACGGCGATGGCTTAGATGATTTAATTGTAGGTGCTTATCAAGCCGATCCAAGCGGTAAATCATCCGCAGGTAAATCGTATGTCATCTTCGGTAAACAAGACAACGCCGCTATTAATTTATCAGCCATTGCCACTGGCACAGGCGGCTTTGTTATCAACGGCGAGTCAGCGGGTGATTCTAGTGGTTGGTCAGTCTCCAGCGCAGGCGATGTCAACGGCGATGGCTTAGATGATTTAATTGTAGGTGCTTATCAAGCTGA
>NZ_FQTR01000278.1 GCF_900128535.1 bacterium endosymbiont of Bathymodiolus sp. 5 South
AGTTGCTTTATAGTTGCTATAATCAATCTTTACAGTTGATTTATCATAGATAAAAATATGTGACAAATCTTTGCCGTAAATTGTGCCAGGAACACGACCTGAAAGTTTTTGCATATTTTTAGTATCTTGCAGAAAAAATGTTTGTAAATTCCCTTCTGATACTTCAAAAGTTAATTCATTAATGCCACCTTCATGGGGTGGTAATTCCATTCTTGCTAAAAATTGCTGTAGCGAGGTGTTTCTACCCCAAAAACTAGCAAACAATATGCCAGTATCATTACCAACAAAACTGTCACAAAACACGCCAGTTTGCTGGTTAATACAGATCATTTTTTTATTCATGGTTATCTCCTTTAATTATCAAAGAAGATACATCAATCCCCAAAGGGAAGGATATATCCCCTTTGGGTTAAAACAAACTCAGCTCATCGCTGCCACTTTCTTGCATAATTACAAGGCTTGTACAAGTGGTTAAGGTTACAGCGTAAGCGCTGTGGTCTTAATTTTTTTAAATTAGTGTTTCTAAGCGCACTTTGTAAATGCGCTTAGAAACACCCTCGCTTGAGGGTGTAAGGTGTAACTATTTAAACCTTAATTAAGCTCCAAACTTCTTCAAAAGATATTGTTTTTTTATCTCGTTCATGAACTGAGTCCAATATGTGGTGAATACCCCACTCTTTTGTATCATCCCACTCACCCTTAATGTCGCCAGAAGGCTTATACATTGTTGCGTGTGTATCGCATGGTATACGGTTACCGTCTTTATCTATCGTGCCTTTTGCGTTAATCCAACAATGCCAATATTGCTTTTCATATTTTTTCATTAGGCACTCTTTATGCTCTTTATTTCTTGCATCAATATACATTAAATCAAACTGTTTAATATCACTGTGCCAAGGATGTCCATAGTTCTTTTGTATATGGACAAATTCACTATCATTTTCAGAAAATAAATCATCATTTGGTTCTCCTATATTGCAGCCCTTACCTCCTTCAGCAACACATAAATAAAATTTAAGCTCTGCCTTTGATAAATCTCCAACCACTGTGGCAACAATCCTTTGGTATTCGCTTGTTTCTTTTTCAATATTCATAATTTCTCCTTTGCAAAAAAAATACATCAATCCCCAAAGGGAAAGGATATATCCCCTTTGGGTTAAAACAAACTCAGCTCATCGCTACCACTTTCTTGCATAATTACAAGGCTTGTACAAGTGGTTAAGGTGCAGCGTTAGTGCTGCGGTCTTAATTTTTTTAAATTAGTGTTTCAAAACACACTCAAGTGAATGTGTTTTGAAACACCCCCAAGAGAGGATGTTTGTTTTTTACTATTCCAAGACAACAATTGAATTGTCTGTATGGTAAATAACTCTCCTATAAAAAAATCACAATTATGGCAAATACCACGCTTGTTCTTGCATATTAAATTTCCAATCATTTGATTTAAGATAATTTTTCTGTTGTCGAAAAACACCTCTATTACTAGTTGGATCTAAAGTGACTTGCTCGCCCTGTTCAATAGTTGCAATTTCCTGCTCATTGAATAGGTTATGTAAGTCCTCTTTTGAGTTTGATTTTGCACTGGCTTCCACTTTTTCAAAATC
>NZ_FQTR01000279.1 GCF_900128535.1 bacterium endosymbiont of Bathymodiolus sp. 5 South
TTTTTGCCCAATGGATGATTTCTTTAAACCTTGTCCTAGCAGGGCTAAGGCTGGGTTTAAAAAATCGCCAAGTGGGTGAAAAGTGGGTTTCTGATGATTGTTCCTATTTATGCAAAGGTCTCTATAAAGATTTATCATCTTTTAAATTGGTAGCCATATTTTATGCAAGATAAAACACACTTTGCTCTTATCAGATAGAATTAGAAAACATCTAAAGTTATATCGATAATCAAAGTATGAAAAAAAATCTTGCTAATTATTTAGGAGTTTTCTATGAAAGTTATAAAGTTGTTTATTGCAAGTATGCTATTGTTATCATCATTCCAGACATTTGCAGCGTTGTCTATTACCACGGCTTCTAATTTTTCTACGCCTGAAAACACAGCCAAGGTGATTGATCTTACCGCTGATGTTACTGTCAGCGGCAGTAACTCACTAGATTTTGCTATTTTGTCTGGTGCAGATGCCAATAAGTTTACTTTAAAAGGTAATAAATTAACCTTTGAAGCCACGGATTTTGAAGCCCGAAGTGATGTCGCTTATCGTGTTAAGGTACAAGCCACCTTTATTGCACGCTTTATAGGGGCCATCATATCCACCGAGACAGTTGATAAAACCATCACTGTTACAGTTACCGACCTAGACGATGAAGCACCGACCAATATCCAGATTAGCAATACTGATCTTCCCGCAGATTCGCCCGTCGGCACCTTGGTTGGCACCCTCAGTGCTACTGATGTAGATACTGATGACGACGCCCTCACTTTTACCATCACCAACACCAGCGCTGATTTTGAAATCGCCAATGGCAACGAACTCAAAACCAAGCGTGTCCTCACAACTACTGCTGATAGGCATGTCACCATCACCGCTAGCGACGGCACTCGGAGTATTGAAAAAGACTTTACTATCGTTGTAAAAAAGGCAGATGAAAAGGATCCAGTGGAAGAGGATCCAGTGGAAGACGCTAATGCCAAAGTGACTGCCCAATCTGTGCGCAAAGAAAGCAAATCTGCCAGTAAACTCTTACTCTCTAAAGTCGGAAGAACATTGATGGGGCGCCTATCGTATATTCGTCATAAAAATAAACAAGAAAGCAGTTTTAGTGCCAATGGTTTTGTGAATGGCATTCAAGTCAGTTTTGCCGATAGCCAAACCAACAGCCTTATCAATCGTGTGCTCAGTGCCAACGGGCTGAGCAATGTCATCCCCACCTCCAGCCGTAAGGTTGAGCGTTGGGATACTTGGACGAACGCCAAAGTGGTGATTGGTAAAAGCAACGGAGCAGGTGCAAATAAGACTGAGTTTAATCTTAAATCCCTTAATATAGGTATGGACAGACGCATAGCCCAAGATAAAATTATCGGTTTTTCCATCGGCTTAGGTAAGCAAGATCGCACTGCCACAGGCGGTGATTTCTCAGGCGATATAGATACCACGCAATACACACTCTCTAGTTACGGTGCGTTAGAACTCAGTAACAAAGGCAGTATTGAGGCAGTACTAGGCGTCGCCAAAGCCACGCACGACATCAGCAACAGCGCCGACCAAGACAACAGCAATGGATTTTTTGCCAGTATTGCTTACCGTGCGGATTTAC
>NZ_FQTR01000280.1 GCF_900128535.1 bacterium endosymbiont of Bathymodiolus sp. 5 South
TTTTGTTTGGAGTATTAAGGTTTGTATTAGCAATGGTTGGAGTTATTGCCAGGGTTGTGATTAAGGTTAAAATTGATATTACAAATGGGTTTGGCATTTGGTTATTTTAATGGGTTTTGGTGGTTTTTTTGTTTTAAAAATAGTGGCTTTGTTTTTAATGAGAGGGTGAAGTTATATTTTTACGATAAAAGGGTAGCGTCCCATTTTTATTATTGCCTCCTATTTTAGAGTTGTATGTAAAATAGGGGTATTGCATTTTATTTTAAGTTCAAAATTTTCAAAGTCGTTAGGCCATTTATCCTCATAACAATACCCTTCTAACATATCTAGCATTCCATCTTTAATATACAATAAAAAACCAGCACCATATTGCAATCCATCTATTTCAGCATATACATTGTTTAATTTAAAGTTTCCTGTTTCTTCTAAAGGCATCTTTGAAATATTTAAAGTGGTAAAAAAGCCCACTCCTGTCATTTCTCTATTTTTAACATTGATATTATGTAATTGTTCTTGTAATTTATTGTGACCTATTAATATTTTGTTTATTACAGCTAATTCTAGTTTATTTAATTGTTTCATTTAAACACTGTTCCAATTTTTATTACATCATTCATTGCATTCCCACGCACAATAATAACATCATTTCCAATTTTTATATTAACCTCAAAAACACCTGAAATATTTTTATGTTTAATAACTTTTTGTGTTGCCTTCTCTATAGCATTAAATGCCTTCTGTTCGGAACCATAAATTTTAATTAAATTATTGAGATTATGCCTAGGTTTTCCAAATATATGTTTTAATTTATTTGGATCAGTTTTACCAACAACCTTTCCAACAACCTTAGAAGAAGTCCTAAGCGCAATACTACCACCTAACCCACCTGCAACATCAAAAATAATATCGTCACTTTTTGCGTATTGCCCCCAAGAGTTTAATATCCCTCCTGTTTTGCCATCATCATGCAATCCTGCCGCTGCATTGCTAATTGTATGTTGATAATTAGGAGTGTTTTCAATATTGTAACCTAAATTATTTTCAACAGATGCTTTGAATGTGCTTAGCTCTTCAGGCTTCATTAAAATATTGTTGCCTGTGTTTGGATTGTAAGCACTGTAAGCAATAACTTTGCCATTTTTATCTTGCATCTCTCGGACTTGATAATTACTATAATTGCTATTGGTGTTCTTTTTATTGGTAATTATTACAACTACATTTGGATTGGTAGTAGATTCTTTCAATCTTTTCTGAGTGGCTTTACCATAGCAATTAGTGCCAGAACAAAAGTCCTCTCCCTTGCTTTTATCGATCTTTGCATAATCCTGATTGTTGTTGTCAACAAGCTTTTGGTTTCTTTGTCTTTCTGCTGGTGTGTTGCCTAAGTTGTTATTGTTGGTATCTGCTAAGTTGCCATCACCATAGTTTTCTGAGGCAAATTCAACATAATCGCTAAAGTCGTCTCCATAGTTTTGGGCATAGATTTCATTGTCTGCTTTACTTGTGTTGTTCTGTGGGTTGGTGTTGATACTTGGGTCTTGGTTGTCTATCGCATGGCTGGTTTCATGTCCTAGGGTGGTTGCTAAATCT
>NZ_FQTR01000281.1 GCF_900128535.1 bacterium endosymbiont of Bathymodiolus sp. 5 South
TCAGCAGGAGCGGTTGATGGATTAGACTTGTATGTTTATGTGGACAATAATCCCCTTAAGTATATTGACCCAACAGGGCATGTTAAAGTTATTCCAGCTGACATAAATCTGGAAAATTATGAAATAGATGTACTAAGTCCAATTGAAGGAACTTATCAGAATAATAATTTATTTTATTTTCCTGAATCGTATGAAAGACTGGAAAATATTGTCAGGACTTATCCTGCTAATAAACTTAACTTGTTAAACGCCAATACAAAATTCTCCATCATATCAGATGACAGTAGCAATAGGGAATCGATCATTCAAGCACATACTCGTCCGTCTTATGACTCTTTTAAGAATACTATGAACTTCTCCATAGGGGAATTAGTTTTTAATTCAAATTTTAAAGATGAAGATATAAGTCTTCGTTCTGGCTTGAACGCAACAGAAGTAACCTCTTATCAGTATTTAGGGATGACAAAAATAGCAGGTGCATTAAATATGCTACCTAAAACAATGCTACGCCAGAGTATCACCAACCCCAGCACAAACGAAGCAATAGAGATTTATCTAGCGGATAGAAATTACCCAAAGTTTTATCGTAACTTTCTTATCAAGAGTGATAATGGCAGATCTTCTTTAAGGATTACCAATACTTTTAGTCTTAAGGTAGCCTCTGTAGAATTCGAGGCTATTGACAATAACATTCGCCTACATTTAAAACCAAAAATGCCTTTAATATCTGTTGACGAACCCCTGCCACCTCGTGGAGATATGTATGAATATTTTGCACCTGATAGTAGGCTAGCTAAAATAAGACGACAAACAGACCACTGTGCCATATTATGATTTCACTAGAACCCTACCACCAATCCCACACCTACGACACAGGCAACAACCTAACCCACCTCTCACACCAAGCAAAAAGCAACACTTGGCAACAAACTCTCACTATCCACCCTAACAGCAACCGTGGCACTGAAACCCAACAATCCACCAGCGACTTTGATGCCAATGGCAATTTATTAAACTTAAACAATATCGGCAACCTGGAGTGGCACTACAACAACACCTTGAATAAACTTACTAAAGTAAACAAACCCAACACCACACAATACTATGTTTATGATTATCAAGGCAAGCGAGTTCGCACTGTGATTGAATCTAACCACCAAGTGCAAAGCCAAAGAGACTACCTACCCGCACTAGACCTCTCAATCAACCAAACAAAACAACAAAGCGCCACCTTGCACATCGGCACCCACATCCTCAGCGAAAGTAGCAAAGACAACGCGCAAACTACGCGCCAAACCCGCTACCAACTCAACAGCCACCTACAATCCAACATCTTGGAATTGGATGACAAAGTTCAAACCCTCAGCTACGAACATTATTATCCCTATGGTGGCACTGCCATCATTGCTGGCAAAGACAAAACCCAAACCCAGCAAAAACGCTACCGCTACACAGGTAAAGAAAGAGACGATAGTAGTGGTTTATGCTACTACGGTGCTAGGTACCTAGCCCCTTGGTTGGCAAGATGGATAAGTCCTGATTCAGCAGGGGCGGTTGATGGTTTGAATTTGTATGTTTAT
>NZ_FQTR01000282.1 GCF_900128535.1 bacterium endosymbiont of Bathymodiolus sp. 5 South
GGCTAACTTCACTGCCACAATGATCGATGATGATACTGCTGGTATCACTCAATCAGTAACATCAGCAACGATAGCCGAGTCTGCTACAGCCACTTATACCGTAGTGCTTGACAGTGAACCTACAAGTGATGTTACCATTAGATTGACCAGTAGTGATACCACAGCTGCCACAGTAACCCCTTTACTCACCTTTACCCGTCGCAACTGGAGCCGTCCACAAATGGTGACGGTTACTGGTGTGAATGACAATGATGCGGTTAGGGAAACTGTTATCATTAGTCATGCTATTTCTGGTGGCGGTTACGATACTGTCAGTATGGCTAGCTTTACTGCCACAATGATCGATGATGATACTGCTGGTATCACTCAATCAGTAACATCAGCAACGATAGCCGAGTCTGCTACAGCCACTTATACCGTAGTGCTTGACAGTGAACCTACAAGTGATGTTACCATTAGATTGACCAGTAGTGATACCACAGCTGCCACAGTAACCCCTGTACTCACTTTTACCCGTCGCAACTGGAGCCGTCCACAAATGGTGACGGTTACTGGTGTGAATGACGGTGATACGGATAACGAAACTGTTGTCATTAGCCATGCTATTTCTGGTGGTGGTTACGATGCTCTCAGTATGACTAACTTCACTGCCACGATGATTGATGATGATATTACTTTTAAGGGGTTGTCTTATACATTGATTACCTCACCTGACACAGGCAGAATTTGGCTTGATAGAAACCTAGGTGCAACCCGAGTGGCAACCTCAAGCACAGACAGCGCTGCTTATGGATATTCATACCAATGGGGTAGAAATGATGACGGGCATGAATCTAGGACTTCAGGCATAACGACAACACGGGCAACTACCATCGCCCCAGCACATAATAATTATATTTTCAATAATATAACATATTATTGGACAAGTGCAGACAGCAATGGCGCACTTAGAGCGGCAGCTTGGGCTGATGGTGGTAGTAACGATATTTGCCCTGTAGGCTTTAGCGTACCAACTGAAGCAGAGTTAGCTGCTGATACCATCAGTGCAACGACTACTACTATTATCAACAAAGATACCGCCTTCTCCAGCTTCCTGAAAATCCCAGTTGCTGGCTACCGAAATACGGATAATGTATTTAACTTTGTTGACGCCCATATATTCCTCTGGACTCGGTCTGCTAGTGGATCTATCAGTCGTTATTTGACCATCAATAGTGGTGTGAATTTCTACAACTCTTATCGTGCTTATGCCATGAGTGTTCGTTGCATTAAGAGTTAATTTGTGTAATGTTCCAATCAACTTAGACACATTTCAAGCCACTTTTTTCAATTCAGCTATCTTTTGAGCAGGTGTCATATACCCAATGGCTAAATGAATCCTTTTGTAAGAGACCTTTGCACAAATAGTCAACCCTTAAAAAATACACAACAAATTGATTTATAACAATAAAAATAAAAATAACCATAGACAAATCAACCAGATTCTGCTAAAATACCTCTTATTTCTTGGTCGTTTTGCTTAAAAAAAATGTTAACTAAATCCAGCCCAATATCCACCCAATCA
>NZ_FQTR01000283.1 GCF_900128535.1 bacterium endosymbiont of Bathymodiolus sp. 5 South
ATTTAAGAATTCGCCATTAGTGTTACCATCTACTGCATAACTAGCAGCAACGGGGATAGAGTATGGATATGCGCTGGATTCTGTGGCAGGTTTTCCAAGCGCTAGATTATAACTAGAGGCGTATGCACCTCCGTAACTTAGGTCACCCCATGTCCTGATTGAGCCATCGGGCTTAACAGCAGTAAAGGTATATGCGTTTGAATAAATCTCGGTATAGCCTTTGTCGGTGGGTGCGTTTGTGGTTTTATCCTTTATCTCATTCCACGAATTATCTAAGCTACCCCACGATGCAATTGAGCCATTAGCTTTAAGAGCAGCAAAGGCTTTATGAGTTGAATAAATCTTGATATAGCCTTTGTCAGTGGGTATATTGGGTGCGTTTGTGCCTCCAAAATCTGAACTACCCCACGCCTTGATTGAGCCATCGGCTTTAAGGGCAGCAAAGGCATAATCATTTGAATAAATTTTGGTATAGCCTTTGCCATCGGGTGCGTTTGTGCCTCCAGAATCTGAACTACCCCACGCCTTGATTGAGCCATCGGCTTTAAGGGCAGCAAAGGCATATGTATTTGAATAAATTTTGGTATAGCCTTTGCCATCAGGTGCGTTTGTACCTCCATCACCTGGTTCGCCCCACGCCTTGATTGAACCATCAGTTTTAAGGGCGGCAAAGGCAACTGCATTTGAATAAATCTCGGTATAGCCTTTGTCATCGGGTGAGTTTGCACCTCCAGAATATGCTCTACCCCACCCCTTGATTGAGCCATCAGTTTTAAGGGCGGCAAAGGCATTAGTAGTTGAATAAACTTTGGTATAGCCTTTGTCGGTGGGTGCGTTGGGTGCGTCTTTACCTCCATAATATACATCGCCCCATGTCTTGATTGAGCCATCGCGTGTAAGGGTGGCAAAGGCTTCTCTATTAGAATAAATCTTGGTATAACCACTGCCAGAAGGTGCATCTGCACCTCCAGAATATGGGTTACCCCACGCCTTGATTGAGCCATTGCGTGTAAGGGCGGCAAAGGCATTAGTAGTTGAATAAATCTTGGTATAGCCTTTATCAGTGGGTGCGTTGGGTGCGTTTTTACCTCCATACTTTAAGCTGCCCCATGTCGTAATTGAGCCATCAGCTTTAAGGGCAGCAAAGGCACGTTCATTTGAATAAATCTCGATATAGCCACCATTAGTAGGTGCTTTTTTACCTCCAAAATATGGGTTACCCCACGCCATGATTGAGCCATCGCTTTTAATGGTGGCAAAGGCTGTCTTATTAGCATAATTTGGCGCATTATTAACCCCACCAAAATCATTCCGAGCACTAGAATAATCCACCTCAGCAAAACGCAAAGGATCAACACCCATAACCTGAACTTCTGCTAGAGACAGATAATTCTTATCAAGCAACTGGATTCTAACATAGCGACCTTGCTTGCCTGATGCGTCTAATTGAATGATTTTTTTGGGATTAGGCGCAACATGAAAGTCTTGTTGATAGGTGTGGGTACTGAAGTCTGCTTTATTAGAGATACTAACTTGGTAGTTACTTAGTCTATCTGCACAGC
>NZ_FQTR01000284.1 GCF_900128535.1 bacterium endosymbiont of Bathymodiolus sp. 5 South
ATACCAATTACAATAACTCTAATGAAGTAGACGCTAATAACAACGCCCATAAACAACAAGGTAGCTTTACCACCACAGCAGGCACAACTAACAAAATGAATGATGTTTGGTTTGATGTGGATTTGGCGAAAACCATAGAAACTGATTTGGTAGAAGTTAATGATGTTATTGCCAACTTACCTAATCTTGCAGGCTTTGGTAATGTTCATAGTCTACACCAAGCCATGGCGTTGGATACAAGTGGTGAATTGCAGGATTTGGTAGAGCAAGTAATAAGTGCTAGTGGTGCGGAGCAAAATGATGCGCTTACTCAAATGATTTACCACTGGACAGGGGTTGAAGATATTGACCCTAACAGCAGAACAGCAGATAGAATGTATGGTAATGTGATTGGCGATGCTAGAAAACTCAAAGCCTTAGAAGAACTCATGGGGCAAGAATGGCTGGGTACTTGGTGTGGGGGAGATCGTGATAGAAACCCACATGGTAAAGCAGCACTAATACTACTTAAAGCCTTTGATGATTTACAACTCTATATTAAAGACAAACTCTTTGACGATAATAACAATGACAATCTATTATCTAAAATACGCATCAGCACTAATGATGAAGGCGAGTTAACTGAGGTGCATGTATCAACCTTTATTAACTATCTAGAGTTTGAATATGCCGATAATCCACAGCAAACACTCAATCAACTTAGACAAGTCAAAATCGCACTGTTAAAACTGGGCGATGTAGGTAAACAAACTTTAGCGGCATTAGAACAAGCAGGTGATGAAGATGGTAATGCACTAGCACAAATGTTGGCAAGAGATGTCTATTTGCACCTAATAGGCACTGATGGTAATGATATTTTAACTAGTGGTAGCGGGTTTGATGTTTTAGAAGGCGGTAATGGCGACGACACCCTAAACGCAGGGCAAGGCAACGACAAGGTAACAGGCGGTGCAGGTAACGATATTTATATCTTTAATCTTGGTGATGGACAACTTGAGATTATGGATGCCAATGGTTACGATGGGCTTAAATTTGGTGAAGGTATTACTAAAGATGATATTACTATTACCCAAGAAGCAGATGGCTTTGTTTATATCCGCATTAACAACACCACAGATGTGGTGAAGTTTACCCAAGCAAGTACCACTTCAACCTTAGCAATTGACTACATTTACTTTGCTGATAATAGTCATAGTCGTATTGATGCTAATGTAATCCTAGCCTCACTCAAAACTTTAACTGAGGGTAATGACACCCTTACTGCAAACAAGGATGGCACTAACAACATTCAAGCCCTAGCAGGCGATGATACCATTACAGGTGGCATTGATGCTCGCAACAATATTGATGGCGGTGCTGATGATGACACCCTAACAGGGGGTTCTTATGCAGATAGCCTCATCGGCGGACAAGGCAATGACACTTTAAATGGTGGTAATGGCGACGACACCCTAAACGCAGGGCAAGGCAACGACAAGGTAACAGGCGGTGCAGGTAACGATATTTATATCTTTAATCTTGGTGATGGACAACTTGAGATTATGGATGCCAATGGTTACG
>NZ_FQTR01000285.1 GCF_900128535.1 bacterium endosymbiont of Bathymodiolus sp. 5 South
CAATAATCTAATATTGACCATTACAATAAAAAACTGCCAATAACTGATTTTTAGTTGTTTAAAATTTATGAGTATTTTACCTAAAGACAAGCTGTTATTAGAAGAAGTTTGAGTCTTGCTGCGGAGGTGGTTTGTTAAATTTTCAAAGATTCAAAAAATAAATTACACTCTAGCCCTGATTATTCTTAGGTTTTGTCGCTCTCAAATAGACTGTCCAATACTACCTTCATTCTTTGAACATTATTATTTAAAGCTTCAATAAATACTTTAGAGTCCTGATTATTCCCAAGTTCTCCTCGAAGGGCTATTGCCATAGGAGGTAGCAATAACAATAGCTTTCCGTAATCATCTATACATTCTTTTATAAATAGAAGATATGAAGACCCAAAAGTTGATTCTTGCTTTTCTAAGTTTTTAGTATTGTCTTCAACGATTGACTCTTGTTTATCGTATTTTTTATTTAAGTTATCGAGAGTAGATTGGTTATTATGACTTTGATGATTTAATTCTTTTATTCTAGAGATTATTCGATCTTTTTCGTTTTCTGCGGAATTTATAGTTGATTGGTAAATTTCTATAGTTTTCTGATGACCTAAAACCACCTCCCTTTCTTTCATTAATTTAATGAAAACTTCAGTCGTTTCTGTTGAGTAACTCAAAATCGCTGCTACCGAACTTTCTTTGGCTACTAAACAAGATTTAGCAACAATACCTCCATGGTCAGCCATTTTCATTTCAATATCTTTTTGAGTAAATTCTAAGTTCATTAAATTAGGAATTATTTCTAATACATTAGCAAACGATCTAGCAACATCTAAAAACACTTCTTTTTTTAAGGTAAACTTTTGTTCCGATTGATATTTTTGTTTTTCGTGTGCGAGTAATGTAGTTTGACGCCTTTCATGATATTTATTTGTCAAATACACCCCGAAAATTGTAATACAAGAAGCGATAATAGCGCTCCATATAACATCAGACACTTTAGAAAATAACTCTATAATAGATTCCATGTACTGTATCCTTGAAAGACCCAACTGTTAGTATAAGGCGCTATTGCCCTGATACACTGTATTAAAAACAAAATCAGGCGTATTCACCCAGTTTTACCAAAAAATTTCCAATAATCTAATATTGACTATTACAATAAAAATCGGTTAATAACCGATTTTAAGTTGTTTAAAATTTATGAGAATTTTACCTAAAGACAAGCTGTTATTAAAAGAAATGCGAGCCTAAATAATTAGGGTTAGAGTGTCATTTATTATTATTTATGCAAAGGTCTTATTTAATTATTAAGGTTTTTTAGAAACACTCAAACACTCAAAAAAACTTGTACAGATAGGGATAATGGTATAATCCCTGTAAATTTCATTACACAAGCTTACTTAAGTTTACTTACTATGACAAACACAACAAAATCCCATACCACGCTTTCTAGTGCGTTCAATCAATTCAGGTGTTTTCTTGCGCTTAGCCTTTTAATCACATTTTCTTTTAATGCTTTTTCTGTTGATGACCCTCAGCAATTTAACAAAGAAGCCTACTTAGATCTTA
>NZ_FQTR01000286.1 GCF_900128535.1 bacterium endosymbiont of Bathymodiolus sp. 5 South
GGTATCAATGTGTTTACCGACTATGAGTCCAAGTCCAGTCACAAACGCCTAAGCCTTGGTTTAGAATACCAGCGTGCTAACTTTAGTGTCAATATCAATAAATACCATATATTTTCAGACAAAAAATTAGTCAACAGCGTAAAAGAGAGAGGTATGTCAGGTTACGATGTCAAACTCAGCGGTCAAGCCCCTTACCTACCTTGGGCAAAGATCAAAGGCACTTATTATCACTGGGATACTACAGCAGGTCCAAACATTAAGGGTAATATTTTGGGTGTGGATATTGAGCTTACCCCATCGGTGAGCTTTGAGTTTGGTCAAGAAAACAACAACACCATCAATGTCAAAAGTTACGGCAAACTCACGGTAAAACTACCACTGGGCAACAAACAAAAATTCACCAACTTTGCCATTGCCAGCAAAGCCTTTAAAGACAGCCGAAAAATGGACTTAGGCGCACTTGCTTGGGCGGAGCGTAGTAATAAAATAGCAAAAGAAATAATAATTGTACAAAATGGTGGGGTACCACCACCACCACCACCACCACCAACAGTTTCGGTTGATCACACCATGAATGGGGATATTTCTGTTGATCTTAAACCAATTAAGCGCACTACTGGCCATCAATCGTCAGCTTTTGTTGGAGGATTTAATACAATTGGCGCCCCCACAGTGCTGATATGGGCATATGGAGCCTATACAAAATTTTCCGTTATATTACACGATAAGAAGAATGACATACAGTACGAAGTTCATCTAATAGCCAACCAAGGAAAATGCGTGAATCTAATTATTCCAATTAATAGTGCAGGAACTTGTAATGGTGGTATTCCACCAAAAAAAATACAGATTAATTTTGACAAAGTATTAAATAAAAGCCTTCCTAGTGGCATTACATTAAGTGGTCATTTTTCATTAAAGCGACTTCAATGGTCATCTATGGATACAACTAATATTGAAATACACAATTTTAAAGTTAACTGGAAAGTGCCCCCTAGTTAATTAGTCACCCCTTAAAAACTATACAACCACTTGATTTAAAACAATAAAACCAATAATAATCATAGACAAATAAACCAACTTCCACTAAAATAACCCTTATTTCTTGGTCGTTTTGTTTAAAAAATATGCTAACTGAATCTTTGCCAATATCCACCCAACAAAATCTGTTTCATTCAGAACTTTTCAACCAACTAGACACCAAAGACCCACTCATTGCTTTGTCTCACACCATGGATTGGGAAGTCTTTGATGTCGTGTTCTCAAGGCATTATTGCCATGATAACGGCGTACCCTCAAAACCTATTAGGCTGATGGTGGGCTTGCTTATTCTTAAACAGCTAGAGAATCTCTCTGACGAGCGTGTTGTATTGTAGTTTAAGCGCAACCCTTATTACCAATACTTCTGTGGCTACTCAAACTATATGCCAGGTATGCCTGCAATGCCACCGAGTTGGTGCACTTTAGGAAGCGTATAGGCGTTAAAGGTTTTAATCTTATTTTTAAAATGAGTGTTGCCTTGCATGGCAAACAAGCCCAAGAGTCTAG
>NZ_FQTR01000287.1 GCF_900128535.1 bacterium endosymbiont of Bathymodiolus sp. 5 South
ATGTTGCCTTGTCCATCGGTGATGGTGTCTATTGAGCCGAGGTTGTCGTAGTGGAGGTAGCGGGTTTTGTCAGGGATGTAAAAAAAGGGTAGCGTCCCTATATATCTCTATATCCAAAAAGGGTAGCGTCCCCAATATCTATAGAATTTTCTACTTTAGAATGGTGTGGTTTTTTGGGGGTATTACACCCATAGCGCTCTAATATCTTAATACAGTAAACAGTCATATTTTCTACCCTCAAAACGCCAACTGACAATAATATTATCACTTTTTCTAGCTTTATAAATAGTAGTGCATGTACCTTTATATCTTGATCTAAACGCAATAAAGTTATAATAATACTCAACATAAATGGCATCTTCACTCATTTTTTTACAATGTCTGTATTTGCAAATAGGGATAACATTAGAACTTATATAGCCTTCCTGCCGATCTTTGTAAAGAAAATGCAAATATTCATCTTGATTAAACCATGTTTTAGGCGTTAAAAGTCCAGTAAAGCAACCCGTTAAATTCAATGTTAGTACAAATAAGACAATAGATTTCATTTAATATTTCCTACTTGCTAATTGGGTGCCTATACCATATCTATCAGTCATTGCACCATAAGTAACGATTACTGCTGGAACCATAGTGATTACATTAAGATACCGATCAAACTCAACATACCCATTAGCAAAAATATTATCATGGAATCCCGCTACGCTATTAAGTCCTAGCGGCGCTCGATTAGCAATCCTTGACCAAAAACTGCCCTCACTTCCTTCATTGCTTTTAATCAAAAAATCAGGAACAAGTCGCCCAATTTCACTAACACTTGAAGCTCTATGAGAAAAACCAAAATTATTGGTGTTTTGAAGTGAATGACCAGCATTGTCCTTAAATGAAGCTGCCCTTTCTCCATGCCGCGCATCCACATCAAACTTGGTAACTTTATTATAAAGATACCTAAGTGAGCTACCAATAAATGCAGCTTTAAAGCCATCTTTAAACTTACCACCTTGTAACTCAGCAGAAATACCTCCACTAAAAGCACTAGCACCAATTCTTTGTGCATTCCAAGTATTGCCATATTGCCCTGCAATACCACCTGTAATTGCACCTGCAAAAGCGCCTTTTAATCCATTGTCAAGTGCTTGAGAAAAACTACCTCCATGTAGTAAGGTGTTAGATGCCCCAAAGGCAGCACCACCTGCGGCACCTGCAACTATTGCAGCGTTGATAGCAATAGACGAACCTACTGGCACACATATTGGTCCAATCATCCATGCGTTAACTGCTCCAGCTGTGTAATAAGCAATAACAGCCGCTACAACAACTCTGGCGTATTTTTTAATACCCCTCCAAAGACCTCGCCATGCTTTAGCTATTGCTTTAAAGGGATTGTAACCGCTCGGGTCAGTGTATTTCAGCGGGTTGTTCATTACATAACTGTATCTATTATAACTCTGAGTATTGTAAGGGGATTGGATATAGGGATCAGCACTGAGGAATCTTCCAATTTGTGGGTCATACACTCTACCGTTCATGTGTATCAGGCCCATCT
>NZ_FQTR01000288.1 GCF_900128535.1 bacterium endosymbiont of Bathymodiolus sp. 5 South
TTTTTATCTTCATCATTTTTTCAAAAAGGAATAGCAATCTTATGTCAGAACAAACAATAGACCTTAAGAAAAGACGCTTCCTAACCAACGCAACAAGCGTGGTTGGTGCGGTTGGCGTCGGTTTTGTGGCGTGGCCGTTTTTATCAACATGGAATCCATCTGCCAGAGCAAAGGCCGCTGGTGCACCTATTGAAGTTGATATTAGCAAACTTGAAGAAGGGCAATTGGTTCGAGTACTTTGGCGCAAAAAACCAGTTTGGATTTTTAAACGCGACAAAACCACCATTTCAAATTTAAGCACATTAAACGATATATTAGTCGACCCAAACAGTCTAGAAGCCTCTCAGCAACCAGAGTACGCCAAAAACCCTTACCGTTCAATCAATCCTAACATTGCGGTGATTGTTGGTGTTTGCACCCACCTTGGTTGCTCACCAACTTACCGCCCTGAGCTCGGTGCCGCCGACCTTGGTGGTGACGCTTGGAAAGGTGGTTTTTATTGCCCATGTCATGGCTCTAAATTTGACTTGGCAGGTCGTGTCTATACCGGCGTTCCTGCGCCAATTAATTTAATGATCCCACCTTATCACTTTGTGTCAAACACCCTCATTCAAATTGGTGTCAGTCCAAAAGAACATGAAATAACACCTATTTTTAAATCTAACAAACTTACTTAATATTATGGATAATAATAAAAACTGGATTGATCAAAGATTTCCGCTAACCAAGGTTTGGAATGAACATTTAGCAGAATATTACACACCAAGAAACTTTAATTTTTGGTATTTCTTTGGCTCGTTGGCCATGTTGGTTTTAGTCATGCAAATCGTAACTGGCGTCTTTTTAACCATGCACTTTAAGCCTGATGAATTAAAAGCTTTTGCTTCGGTTGAATATATCATGCGTGATGTGAATTGGGGTTGGTTAATTCGCTATTTACATTCAACGGGTGCCTCAGCGTTCTTTATTGTTATTTATCTACATATGTATCGTGGCTTGCTTTACGGCTCGTACAAATCGCCACGAGAGTTGATTTGGATTCTCGGCATGGTGCTCTACATTGCACTCATGGCTGAGGCGTTTATGGGTTATGTGCTGCCATGGGGTCAAATGTCTTACTGGGGCGCACAAGTCATTATCTCGTTATTTGGCTCTGTGCCGCTTATTGGTCCTGACTTATTGATATGGATTTTAGGTGATTATGCGGTGGGCGACCCAGTACTCAATCGCTTCTTCTCGTTGCATGTTATTGCATTGCCACTTATCTTGGTAATACTGGTATTCCTACACATTGTAGCACTCCATACAGTTGGTTCAAACAACCCAGATGGTGTTGAAATTAAAAAGAATAAAGATAAAAATGGCATTCCAAAAGACGGTATTCCGTTTCACCCATACTACAGCGTTAAGGATATTGTCGGTGTGGTGGTATTCTTGATGATTTTCTCGGCAGTAGTATTCTTTGCACCAGCAATGAACGGTTACTTTTTAGAGCATGCTAACTTTATTGAAGCCAACCCACTAAAAACCCCCGAACATATTG
>NZ_FQTR01000289.1 GCF_900128535.1 bacterium endosymbiont of Bathymodiolus sp. 5 South
AATAACGCGCCTTTTTATTTGACTGTTTGGTCGGAAAGGTTTTTTCAGTAAAATCACTTTTAAAGCGTTCGTCGCTTGGGTACAAGGTGAGTAATTTTTGTTTAATCTCTTGAATTCCACACCCGCCTTGTATGTCAACACAGATCTTACTGTAAAGGTCCTCTTGCTCTCCAGTGTGTTCCCTACAGATAACATTGTAACGCAACGATAAATTCTTAACCCATTCTAGAATACGATGAAATTCTGATTCAAATTTTAGGCAACTGGCAAACAATAGGCTAATCGGCTGACTAATACCAAACATTTTTAGAAACAACAGGTCTCTTTTTATCTCTTTATACATTGGAAAATCTTTCCAAAACTCTTCTTCTGGGTTAATTAATGCCGCATAAAGATAACAATGATTACTCAGTCGATTTAAATAATCATCGGCAAGGGTGTTAGTTGTTATTTCATTTTTTATTGATTTAAACAATAGATTTTGTCTTACTTTTTTATGGCGACTGTTCCATTCTGTTAGAATATAATCAGTATAGTTTTTACCAGAAATATTGGTGCCAATTTCTTTCCATTGTTCATCTAATTTATCTATGACATCATCGGGCATATCTTGATTGGTGTCAATTGTTGAGAACAAGTAATTTTTTAGCAGATCTGCTGATGACAATTTCACACCTCTAGCATTCAATGTTTCAAAAACTTTGTATGCATTGAGTTCATCGCCAATAAATATAGTAGTAAACAGCGTCTTCTTGGCAATATTTTCAATTAAGGCATTAATATTTTCACCTCGTGAGAATCGATCGTGGCGAAATTTTTTATAAAAAAATTGCAGTGCATCGTGCATCAATTTAGTGGTTTTGTTAACACCTCTACTCGGTATGGATTGCCCTGAAACTGCTTTTTCATAATAATAAGCATTATTGCGATTAAGGGTTAACTTGTTTTCTGTTCTTAGATATGTTAAATCTTTAGTACCTATAAAAGTTTTTAGCAATAAGTCTGCTCTTTCATTATCGTCAATCTCTTTTAACCTTTTAATGGCCGCTAAAACAATCAGTGAGAATGTGGTAAATCGCTGTTGCCCATCAATGACACTAAAGACACTGTCTTCTTTTTCTTGTAAAACTAAATACCCCATATAATGGTATTCATCAGCACGCTTATGAATAAATTCAATGTCTTCCCATAAATCTTGCCATTGCTCTTGCTCCCATGAATAATCTCTTTGAAATTTTGGCACCAAGTATTTTTTACCATTACCTAACAAATCTCTAAGATTTAAATCGTCTGTGTTTATTTTTAATTTATTTCCCATGGTTTTAAGTGTTTTAAAAAAAATATTCTATACTAATACTAATCAATGTGCAATACCGCCAGAAACGCCTCTTGAGGAATGTCTACTCTGCCGACGCTGCGCATACGCTTCTTACCTTTTTTCTGTTTATCAAGTAATTTGCGTTTGCGAGAAACATCGCCACCATAACACTTGGCAGTTACATTTTTTCTAAGGGCTTTAACATTGGTT
>NZ_FQTR01000290.1 GCF_900128535.1 bacterium endosymbiont of Bathymodiolus sp. 5 South
CTCAATTTCAAAAAGAATAAAAGTAGTCGGCAAAGTAAGAGCAAGTGTTCAAGCAAAACTGTATGAAATTATTAATAGAATATTTGGTAATTTTGAGCATGTTAAATTACAAGATAAAGATAGACTGCAAGATATTGAAAGCGATTTTTCTACAACAGTTAATAAATACGCAAAAGCAAATGCAAGCTACAATTTTTTAAATGACTTTCCAAGATTGTTTATAGAAACCAGTGGCTTTTCTTTAATCGTCTTATTACTAGTGGTCTTGTTATACTTTAAGCAATCTAATATAGCGTATATTTTGCCAATTTTAAGTTTATTTGTATTGGCTTTATACCGTTTACTGCCATCGGTTAATCGTATTGTTAATGACTATAACAAATTAATGTATTGTCATAAGTCAATTGATATTATTGACGAAGAATTAAAAACTACCCAAGAAAATTTAAAAGACAAAAATATTCCATTCAATCATAAAATTGAACTAGCGAATGTTGGTTTTAACTATCAAGAAAAAACAATTTTAAGTGATATAAATTTGACTATAAATAAGGGTGAAAAAATTGCATTTATTGGTGAAAGTGGCTCTGGTAAAAGTACCTTAGTGAATTTAATTATTGGGTTGCATCAGCAAAATCAAGGGGAAGTCAAAATCGATGATATTGAGTTGGATGAGTCTAATTTACAAAATTGGCGTTCACAAATTGGCTATATTCCACAACAAGTTTATTTGTTCAATGGCACAGTTGCTGACAACATCTGTTTTGGTAGAAAGTTAGATTACACTTTGTTAGAAAAGGTTTTAAAGCAAGCCAATATTTTTGACTTTCTACAAACTAAAGCAGGAATAGAGACCTTAGTTGGCGAGGGTGGGATACAGTTAAGTGGAGGGCAAAAACAACGCGTTGCCATTGCAAGAGCTTTATACAGAGAGCCAGAAGTGTTAGTCTTGGATGAGGCAACCAGTGCATTAGACGATGAAACAGAGCAAAAAATTATGGATGAAATCTATAAAATCAGTCAAGATAAAACTTTAATTATTATTGCCCATCGTTTAAGTACAATCAAGGGTTGTAACAAAGTTTTTGAAATAAAAAACAAAAAAATTACTCAATAATGTCCATATGAAATTTCAAAATACAATTATTCCAGTAATCCTTTCAGGTGGTCATGGAACACGCCTTTGGCCGTTATCCCGAAAGCAATATCCCAAGCAGTATTTACCGCTTGTGGGTGATAATACAATGTTGCAAGAGACTATTTTGCGTTTAAACGGACTGGATAATCTTGCAAACCCAATTATTGTTTGCAATGCTGAACATCGTTTTTTAGTGGCAGAACAATGTCAGCAAATTAATATCAGCAATCCTACGATACTATTAGAGCCAGTCGGCAGAAATACGGCTCCTGCGATTGCTGCTGCGGCGTTGCAAGCATTCAAAATAACAGATAATGGCGTATTGTTGGTATTGTCAGCAGATCATGTGATTGAAGATATTAATGCATTTCATCAGGCAATT
>NZ_FQTR01000291.1 GCF_900128535.1 bacterium endosymbiont of Bathymodiolus sp. 5 South
TAAAGCCAGTGATGGTCCTCTTGCCAAAGGCACTTTGCTTTACACCTCAAGCAAAACTTCAAATGCAAATACCAAATTGTTTCTAGACAGTTCTTTTCATAATGTCGGCGCTAAGTTAGCAGATATGCAAATATTCAGTGGCAATAATTCGCCACTTTCGGTCGATGTTTATGCACCCAAACCGACTGTCAATGCTTGGCGTATAGACAGTGGGCCTGCCGATAGCAAAGGCGTTTTTACCATTGGTGATGAGATCAAAATTACCCTCACTTTAAATGAAAAGGTTACCTTGGCAAATGTGGGTCGCAATAGAGTTGTTGTTGCTGGCAAAGAATTCCTTTTAACAGGCACCAATGGCGCTGTTACCAAGACATTAGAATTTGTCTATAGCGTTAAAGCTAACGACAAAATAGTTGCCAAAAGTAGGCATTATGATATTATTTTGACGGGTATTGTGGATGATGATGGTAATTCGGTAAATATGCAAAATGCCACTAGTCCTGTAGGGCTTAGTAATACATTGATTGACACTGATTTTGTTATTGGCGGAGGTAATAAAATAACCCAAGCCAATGGGGTTTATGAAAAAACTTCCAATACTGGATGGAATGCTGATGTTACTTCTTCTAAGGGTTTTGTCAATGACGGTTATGTTATTGCCAAGATTGGTGTGCTTAATAAGCGGATGATGTTAGGGCTCTCAAGTGTCAATTCCAATAGCTCTTACCAAAGTATAGAATACGCCTTATATGCGGCTCGTGATAGATTTTACATTTATGAGAGTAATAGTTATAAAGGTTATACGGGGGTTCACTATGCCGTTGGTGATTATATGAAGGTCGTTAGGTCGGGCAACACAATAAAATATTATCACATTAAGGCAGCTGATGGCGCGCTTGCTAAAGGCACTTTGCTTTACACCTCAAGCAAACTTTCAAATGCAAATACAAAATTATTTTTGGACAGTTCTTTTCGTGGAGTAGGCGCCAAATTGTCAGACATGCAAATATTTAGCGGTAATAATTTGCCACTTTCAGTGGATGTTTATGCACCAAAACCCACTGCTGATGCTTGGCATATAAAAGGGGTGGTTAACAACAAAGGGGCTTTTGCCCTGGGGAGTGAAGTTAAAATAACCCTCACAATTGATGAAAACATTACTTTGTCTAATGTTGGTAGTAATAAAATCGTGATTGCTGGCAAAGAATTTCTATTGACAGGCGTCAATGGTGCACTAACCAAGACATTAGAATTTACTTACACCGTTCAACTTAATGACAAAATAGACGCTGCTTTTTATATTGACAGTAAAGACGACATTGTCTTAACTGATATTCAAGATACAAAGGGCAACAACATTGATTTTGGCAACATTTCCAGAGGCCTAGACATTAGCCCCAGCAGTCAAAACCTTGCCCTAAGCAGTAAAGGGCTGGCGACCATCAGCACCAATGTTACTCATTGGCATGCCAATGGCACCGCTTCCAATATTGCAA
>NZ_FQTR01000292.1 GCF_900128535.1 bacterium endosymbiont of Bathymodiolus sp. 5 South
CAAGTTTTGCCGAATTGGTGATTTTATGAAATATAGTCATAGCAAAGCTATGGCTGTGTTTCATAAAATTGTCAAGTTGGTGAAAAATGGCGTTTTGATGATTATTCATATTTATGCAAAGGTCTCTAAAGGATTAAAAATGACAAAACAAATCAATACTCTGTTTGCTGTACTCATGATGGTGCTTTTAATGATTGTCACGCGCGGACACGACAACTGGCTTTCATCAATGCTACATTTGCCTGATTTCACCATTCCCGCCTTATTTATTGCCGGCGTTTATTTTCGCAAGTTTTGGGTGGTCTTCACACTTATTTTGAGTAGCGTGGCAATTGATAATTACGCTATCGTGCATCAAGGTGTTAGTGCCCATTGTATCACTCCTGCTTATAGTTTACTGCCACTAACTTACTATGGTATTTTTTGGATCAGTAAAGCCATCAGTACTCTGGTAATTGATGACAATATCGTTAAAAATGCATTCGTTATTATCATTGCCACCTGCACGCAATGGTTCGCAGCCACAAGCAGTTATTACTTTTTCACGACGACTTATAGTCAAACAGGGTGGCGCGATTTTCCAGCATATGTAGCAAAATGGTCAATGATTGAAATTCCAACTACCCTGTCTTGGATGGCAATCATCATTATTACCTTTACACTAGTACCACGCATTAGTCCTGCGCTAAAGCTTCAAAAAAGTGACTAATGGGTACAAAGACAGAATGCAACGCAAAAAGGTGCATATTGATGCTCGCATTCAAGAGGCAAATATAGATAAAGGCATTATTGTCTTATTGACGGGTAATGGCAAGGGCAAATCTTCTTCCGCACTTGGTATGGTATGTCGTGCATTGGGCTATGAGTTGCAAGTTGCTATTGTCAAATTCTTAAAAGGCACACAAGCCACAGGCGAAGATGCTTTTCTTGCCAAACAGGAAAATGTCCGTATTATATCTATGAATACAGGCTTTACTTGGGACACACAAAACCAAGAATTTGATAAAAAAATGGCGTTAGAAACTTGGCAACAAGCGGAGCAATACCTTAAAGATAAAGCCATTAATTTAGTGGTCCTTGACGAACTTACCTATATGATTAACTACAAATACTTAGACGAACAAGTCATTTTAAATACACTCAACGCACGCCCAAAAAACCAACATGTGGTTATTACGGGTAGAGCTGCCTCAGAGGGTTTAATCAAAATTGCTGACACCGTTAGCAAAATAGCAGACACCAAACACGCTTTTAGGTCTAATATCAGAGCTCAAAAAGGCATTGATTTGTAACACATATTTTGTAGATACTAGAAAATTGCTTAATTATCAGATGTCAACTGATGATGCTATCAAAAGAGACCTTTACATAAATAGGAACAATCATCAGAAACCCACTTTTCACCCACTTGGCGATTTTTTAAACCCAGCCTTAGCCCTGCTAGGACAAGGTTTAAAGAAATCACCAATTGGGCAAAAATTGGATTTTGCTAAA
>NZ_FQTR01000293.1 GCF_900128535.1 bacterium endosymbiont of Bathymodiolus sp. 5 South
AGTCAAATAACTATCATGATAGATTTTTAATTATAGACAAGACTCAAGCATACCATATAGGGGCTAGTTTAAAAGATTTGGGTAAAAAGGTGTTTGCATTTAGCAAGATAGATAGCGATTTGTTAAGGTGGGTGGATTGATGAGTAGATTAGTGCCTAAACTTAGGTTTAAGGAGTTTAGTGGGGAGTGGGAGGAGAAAAAGTTAGGGGATGTATTTATAGGAAAAAAAGGACAAGGCTTATCTAAAAAAGATGTTGTTAAAAATGGCAAGGATAAATGTATTCTTTACGGAGAACTATATACAAGATATTCAGAAGTAATTAAAGAGGTTTATAGTCGCACTCATTCAAGTGCTGGAGTAGAGTCTAAACTAGGTGATTTATTAATTCCATGTTCCACAACTACTACAGCCATAGATTTAGCAAATGTAACAGCGCTTGAGGAGTGTGATGTATTGATTGGTGGAGATATAAATATATTAAGATTTAAAAAATACGGCAATAGCGTATTTTTTTCTTATTATATAAATTTTGTAAAAAAACTTGAATTATCAAAATACGGACAAGGTGGTACTATTGTTCATTTATATTACAATCATTTTAAAGAGATAGAATTATGCTTTCCATCCCCAAAAGAACAACAAAAAATCGCCAACACCCTAAGCACACTAGACAACCTTATTGAAGCACAAAACCAACAAATAAACCACCTCAAGCAACACAAAAAAGGCTTAATGCAACAGTTGTTTGTTAGTAATGAGGTCGGAGTATGAGTAACAAGTCTGAAAATATAGACACTTATAACGCTTTAAAGTCGGTAGCCGAACATTTAAAAGAAAGTGATAAAAAAGTACAAGTGATTTTTGCTCATAATGGTGTAGGAAAAACAAGACTCTCTAGGGCTTTTAAAGAATTGGCAACAACAAGCGATACGCTTTATTTTAATGCCTTTACCGAAGATCTGTTTCATTGGGACAATGATTTAGAGAATGATACGACGAGAGTTTTGCAATTAAAAGAGTCGAAATTTTTTAAAGTGTTTGAAGGTCATGGTTTTGATATTGAAAGGCGTGTAAGAGAGTTGTTAAATCGGTATGTTGATTTTGATTTTAGTATTGATTTAAAGGCAAAAAAAGTAAGTTTCTCTCGAGAGATAACAAAAGAGGGGAAAAGTGAAAAAGTTGAAGATATAAAAATATCTCGTGGAGAGGAAAATATTTTTGTATGGTCTTTTTTTCTTGCTATTGCTCAGTTGGCTATTGATAATGATGAAAATTACGCATGGGTTAAAACGATTTACATCGATGATCCCATATCGTCATTGGATGATAATAATGTCATCATAGTCGCCAGTCATTTAGCTCAATTAATAAAAGACTCGAAAGATAAAGATAAAAAATTTATCATCTCAACTCATCATGGGCTTTTTTACAATGTGATTGTTAACGAACTAAGAGGGGCAGACAAATATCTTTTAACGAAAAATGGCGAAAAC
>NZ_FQTR01000294.1 GCF_900128535.1 bacterium endosymbiont of Bathymodiolus sp. 5 South
ACTTTGATGCTAATGGTAATCTATTAGGTTTAAATAATATCGGCAACCTAGAATGGCACTACAACAATACCTTGAATAAACTCATTAAAGCAGACAAAACCAATGCCACAGAGTATTGTGTCTACGACTATCAAGGCAATCGAGTCCGCAGTGTGGTTGAATTTAACAATCAAGTGCAAAACCAAAGAGACTATCTGCCTTCATTAGATATCTCAACTAATAGAGCAAAACAACAAAATAGAACCATACACATTGGCTCCCATATTCTAAGTGAAACTAGCAAAGACAAAGCGCCAAACCCTACTCAAAATCTTACTCAAACCCGCTACCAACTTACCAGCCACCTCCAATCCAGCACCTTAGAACTCAACGACAAAGCCCAAGTTGTCAGTTATGAACATTACTACCCTTATGGTGGCACTGCTCTCATTGCCGGCAAGGACAAAACCGAAGTCCAACAAAAACGCTATCGCTATACCGACAAAGAAAGAGATGATAATAGTGGCTTATATTACTATGGTGCCAGATACCTAGCCCCATGGCTTGCCAGATGGATAAGTCCTGATTCGCAAGGTGCCGATGGTTTGAATTTGTATGTTTATGTGGACAACAATCCACTTAAATATATAGATCCGACAGGGCATGTTAAAGTTACCTCAGTCAACATGGATGTAGAAGATTATGAGATAGACATACTAAGTCCTATTAGAGGTACTTATCAGAATAGTAACTTGTTTTATTTTCCAAAATCATATAAAAGACTAGAAAAAATTGTTAGGATGTATCCTGCTAATAAATTTGACACACTAAACGCCAATACAACATTTATCACAATGTCAGAGGAGGACAAGGGAGCATTAAGAATTATAGCTCGCTCTTTTCCGTCTTTTACCAGTGGTTTTGAGAATATTATGGATTTCACTACAGGACAGTTAACTTTTAAGTCAAATTTTAGAGGTAAAGACTGCACTTCTGGCTTGAACGCAACAGAAGTAATCTCTTATCAGTATTTAGGGATGACAAAAATAGCAGGTGCATTAAACATGCTACCTCAAACATTTCTCAGAGAAGGTATATCCAACACTAGCGCAAAAGAAGCAATAGAGATTTATAAAGCCGACGGAGATTACCCAAAATTTTATCGTAATTTTGTTGGTAATAGTGATAACGGCAGGTCTTCTTTAAGGCTTGCCAATACTTTTAGCCTTAAGATAACCTCTATAAAGTTAGATGATACTAGGATTAGCGCTGGTGATAGCGTTTTCCTATATTTAAAACCAAAAATGCCTTTAATATCTGCTGAAAAACCCCTGCCACCTCGTGGAGATATGCAGGATTGTTTTACACCTGATAGTAGGCCATCTAGAATAAGACGACAAACAAACCGCTGTGCCATATTATGATTTCACTAGAATCTTACCATCAAACTTATACCTATGACACAGGCAACAACCTAACCAACCTATCTCACCAAGCAAATAGTAGTGCTTGG
>NZ_FQTR01000295.1 GCF_900128535.1 bacterium endosymbiont of Bathymodiolus sp. 5 South
TTATCAGTTAGGTTATTTATCCATTGTTCTAGTGGGTACCAATTTTGCTGTTTACTGAGTTTTATTATTAATTCTGAATTTAAAACAATGGCTTTTTCATAAGCCTCAAGTGCCTTGTCAAACTCATTTAACATAGCGTAAGCAAACCCCATACCGCAATAAGCCTCGTCAAAATCCGGCTTAATCTTAATGGCTTTTTCATAAGCCTCAATTGCCTCCTTAAACTTATTTGAACTAGCGTAAATAAGTCCTATATTGCAATAAGCCTCATAATTAGGCTTAATCTCAATGGCTTTTTTAAAAGCCTCAATTGCCTCCTTAAACTTATCTAACTTAGCGTAAGCAACCCCTATATTGTAATAAGCCTCATAATTAGGCTTAATCTCAATGGCTTTTTTAAAAGCCTCAATTGCCTCCTTAAACTTATTTGAACTAGTGTAAGCAACCCCTATACCGTAATAAGCCTCATCTTTATCAGGCTTAATCTCAATAGCTTTTTCATAAGCCTCAATTGCCTTCTTAAACTTATTTGAACTAGCGTAAGCAATCCCTATATTGCAATAAGCCTCATAATTAGGCTTAATCTTAATGGCTTTTTCATAAGCCTCAATTGCCTCCTTAAACTTATTTGAACTAGTGTAAGCAACCCCTATATTGTAATAAGCCTCATAATTAGGCTTAATCTCAATGGCTTTTTTAAAAGCCTCAATTGCCTTATCAAACTTACTTTTATAAAAATCCTGATTACCTTCTAGGAAATATTCTTCTGCAGTTTTTTTATAAATAGGGTGATTAACATCATTGACCATTGAGAAGCCATAAATGTCTTGGAATAGGGATTTTTCATCAATAGAAAATCTATCACTTAGTTCTTGCAAAATTGGTTTTTTTTCTTCTTGCAAAATTTTAATTGTCTTTGCATTATCAATTGTTTGATTGCCGAATACAAACACCCCCTTTTGGGCGAAAATACGATTATTACTTTTAAAGTTGTTGTTTACAAATTGTAATTTTTCGCACTCGTCAAAAATTTTTTCACCCTTTTGTAATTCGGAGAATTTAACAATATCATTGATATTTAGAACAAAAACTTTGCCGTTTTTGCCTTTGTTGTCATGAGCAGCAAACCATAAGGCGATTAAAAAATCACGACTAAAATCAACAAGCCCTGTGGCAGCGCCATAATGCTGCAACTCTAGTAATAATTCAAGGTCACTTAATTTTTCTTTATGGTAATGGTAACTTTTGGCATCATTAATCAAAGTTTCATGATAGTCTTGAAACTGCTGTTGTGTAGGTTGCTGTTGTTTATCGCCTGATTTGTTTAAATTAAAACGCCGATAATAAGTGCTGGTTAAACCCCAACTCTCATCAGATTGACCACGATAAACAAAACCACCTCCTGATGGGAGTTTGTTTAAATACTTAGCAACAACCGACATTGAGCGTTAATCAAAACTATTTAAATAAGCCTTATCAG
>NZ_FQTR01000296.1 GCF_900128535.1 bacterium endosymbiont of Bathymodiolus sp. 5 South
TGGTTTTGACTTTGGTGTTTTTATTTCCCATATTGATGGCACTTGTGAGTAGTGCAGTATCAACCATATATTTATTGTTATTTATATTGAGTGTTATCTATATCCAAAAACTTACGCCAACATTATCCGCACAAGAGAAAACGGTTTTAATTGGTTTTGCTGCGGTGTTTTTTATTTACTTACTGGGTATGCTAAATTCTGATGATATTTATAGTAGCTTTAAAAAATTGGGAAAATTCAGTTATTTTTTATTCTCGGCACCTGTTTTTATGCTTTTTAGGTATTATCAGCGCTCAATGTTGACGGTATTCTACATTGGAACAACGCTATCAGGCTTTATATTGCTCATTTACTTGTTACTCAATAGTGGCTCAACAGGTGCTTATCATTCAATCATGTATGGAGATTTTTCCATGCTTATTGCTGGGATCAATGCATTGTTATCATTACTAACAAATTTCAATAGAACGGACAAAGTATTACTGGCACTATCTGCATTATCTGCACTCAGTGCAAGCTTGATTGTTGGCGCAAAAGGTTCTTGGGTAGCACTCCCCTTGTTGTTGTTAATTTTTCTATACTTACTAATTACGCAAAAACAATTACGATTGACAATAATGAAAATTTGTATCGGTATTGTTTTGACAATTTGTGTCACTATTAGTGTCTTTCCCAGTCAAACAATTGATAGATTTAATACTGCAATTACCAACACCGCTCAATTTGTTGACAATGAACATGACAACAAAAAACAACCGGCCGGAACCGCTAGTGAGCGATTTATTTTTTGGAAAGCTGCTATTAATACGGCTAGAGAGCATCCATTTTTTGGTTCTGGTAGTGGTGATTTTGGACTGGAACTTAAGCGTTTCACTACAACATATCCACAATACAATGTGATTGGCGATTCTTATAGAAGTGCACATAATATTTTTTTTGAATGGTTGGCGTTATTTGGCATCGTTGGATTCTTGGCCTTAATGGTGAGTGTATTTTTATTACCCCTCAAATTCTTCCTCCAAACGATAAAAAACAACCCAGAAAAATCATGGGCAGGTTTAGTCGGTATTTGGATTATTTTGTCAAGCATGGTATTTGGATTAACTGAAACTTGGATTACACGATCAGCGCCCAATGGCGTTTATATGTTTTTTGTATTATCACTGATGGCATTTAGTGTAAACAATGCTCAGTCCGCATCTGATACAACTTTGGCGTAACAATGGACAGTTCTTAGTTAATAAATTTTTAATTGCTTAAAATACTGGCTATAACAAGAAAAAATAAGTATTACAACCGCTCAAAACTTTCAGAGGTAACTCGTATATTAATGGCATTGAATCGTTTTAGGGTTATGCTAAAATTATCGTTTTAATTAGTCAACCCTTAAAAACCACACAACAAATTGATTTATAACAATAAAACCAACAATAACCATAGACAAATCAACCAACTTTTGCTAAAATACC
>NZ_FQTR01000297.1 GCF_900128535.1 bacterium endosymbiont of Bathymodiolus sp. 5 South
GCCCTTTGAGTTTGTCAATAAAAGGGCAAAGTATATACGCTATCGTCTTTACGCCATTGCTGCTAAAGTCATTAAAACAGGTAGAAAAGTTATTATTAAATGCCAGGCACAATACTATCAATTACTCACCAAGGTATTAAACGACATCAAAGCGTTTAAACCGTTATTATCCTGATTTAGAATAAATAACACTAAGGTTCATTACAAAATCCTGATTAGAGGAGGCTTTATGGCACCTGAAAAAACCAAATCATCCAAAATATTGGATAATTTACACCTGTTTTGTCAAATTCAGAGAAAATGCCTGTGTTTTGCTGAAGGCAGGGTTTGAATGGGGTGCATTTTTTTGGTTTTGATTGTGGGTTTTGGGTTTGGATGGTTCTATTTTTGGATTTGGGTATGTAAGTTCCAACAATTTAAGGTAACATTCGCTAATTTTTTTGTTTAAAGCGTCATTGGTTTAGTGTAGTTGCTGTATAATTTTTACTTGACAAGACAAAAGTCTGGTATTTAAAGTGTATCAATGGTGATTCACTGGTTTATAGGGAGATTTTATGAAAAAAATTATCGCAATCGCTGCTATAGTAGTAGCATCAACAGCTTCAGCTGGTTGGTTTAACAACGGCAACAATGGTTATAATAACTATAACGGCTCTAACAACTGGGGTCCATTTGATGGCGGCTCTAACTGGGGTCCTATGAATGGCGGCTCTAACTGGGGTCCTATGAGTGGTGGCAACAACTGGGGTCCATTCAATGGCGGCTCTAATGCCGGTCCATTCAATGGCGGCTCTAATTGGGGTCCATTCAAGGGTGGTAATAACTGGTTGAATGACACAGACTTTGGTATGAATTTCAACACGAAGAACAAGACTGATAACACTGCTTCAGGCGTTGCATCTGGCAATGCTGATGGTAGAGCAGATGCTAGCGCTTCAGGTAGAGCCGATGCCTACGCCAAAGGTCAGGCTGATGCTTATGCTAAGGCACAAGCTGATGCCTATGCTAAAGGTTATGCTGATGGCAAGAATGGTTACTACAACGGCGAGAGTTCAACAGCTAAGTAGTTGAGTGTATTAGTTGATTAATTTTCAGCACAGAAAAAAAAGCCATCCTTTGGGGTGGTTTTTTTTCGTCTTTTGTTAAATGAGACCTTTGCATAAATAGGGATGATTAGCAGAAACCCACTTTTCACCCACTTGGCGATTTTTTAAACCCAGCCTTAGCCCTGCTAGGACAAGGTTTAAAGAAATCACCCATTGGGCAAAAATTGGATTTTGCTAATCATCCCTATTTAGTCGCCCCTTAAAAACCACTCCAAACAAACCAAAACCACCCATTTTTCCAACCATCTAAATCAACAAAACTGCTTTTTATCCAGTACCGCAAAAAACCTTAGGTATTTTACAAAAAATAAACCCAGTTTTTGCCAAAACAAAAAAATAGTGGCTATTACCAGCCATTTT
>NZ_FQTR01000298.1 GCF_900128535.1 bacterium endosymbiont of Bathymodiolus sp. 5 South
AGTAACTATTATGAAATTCAACCAGCAACTAGAACAATTATTAAAAACCCTGAGTCAATTCACCGATGCAGAAGGGGAATTACTCAAGCAAAATGTTAAACACAGTGCCGAAAAATTTGACCCTGAACTGATCAAATTGCTACTCAACGACCCAGACAGCAAAGCCCATTTTTTTGATGAAATAGATACTGCCACAATCTTTAATTACCGTAAGTTTATTGATTATATTGATGATAAAAACTTTTTGATTGATAGTTACACTAAGTTTTCTAATAAAGTTGGCTTAACCCTATCTAACAAACACATTCAACAAATTAATGAAGTGCTTCTGTCTTTTCCCTTTAAAGATTGTGTGCTTGAGGGTGGGCAATCAAAAGATGATGAAAAACGCAAAGAAATATTTTTTAACGAGGTATTAGCCAAAGATGAAATTAACCGTTTATTAAATAAAAAAGTCATCACCAGTGCTAAAAAATACACCCAAAATGGTGTTAGCGATGAGGTAAATTTTAACCGCAATGAAAACGGCTTGATTAAAGACAATCTAATCATCAAAGGCAATAATCTTTTAGCCCTACACACCCTTAAAAGCAACTTTGCTGGAAAAGTAAAACTGATTTACATTGACCCGCCATATAACACAGGCAACGACAGTTTTAATTATAACGATAATTTTAATCACTCCACTTGGCTTACTTTTATGAAAAATCGCCTTGAAGTGGCACGGGATTTGTTGAGCGAAGACGGGGTTATTTTTGTGCAGTGTGATGATAACGAACAGGCGTATTTGAAGGTATTGATGGATGGGATTTTTGACAGAAAAGACTTTGTCGGAAGTTTTATTTGGAAGAAAAAAAGTGGTGGTGGAAACGATTCAAAATACATTGTTAATGAACATGAGTTAATATTAACTTTCTCAAAAAATAAAACTAATATTGAAAATTGGTATGAACTACATGATGAAAAATATCTAAAACGATATAAAGAAAATGATAAAAAAGGTAGATATTTTTGGGATACATTCGCACGACCTGGATTAAAAAGCCCAATCAATTATGAGATTGATGCTCCCGATGGAACAACGATAAGCGGGGATTGGATATGGTCTAATAAAAGATTTTTACAAGAAAAAACCAATGGTGAGATAAAAATTCAAAAAAACTCTAGAGAAGGTTGGACGGTGTTTTTTAAACAAAGACTAAATGAGAAAGGTAAAAAAACTAGAAGTTTAATATTAGAAAAAGGAAACTCTTCAGTTGGCACAAAAGAAATAGTACAATTGTTTGATAATCGTATTTTTGCGACACCAAAACCTGAAATATTATTAGAGCATTTGATTTATATAGCCACCAAAAAAGGCGACCTAGTGCTTGATTACCACCTAGGCAGTGGCACAACCTGTGCCGTTGCCCACAAAATGGGACGGCAATACATTGGCATTGAGCAAATGGATTATATC
>NZ_FQTR01000299.1 GCF_900128535.1 bacterium endosymbiont of Bathymodiolus sp. 5 South
AAGCACCAATAGCACTATTATTATAACGATTTTTTTCTATTTCCTTATCATTCATAAGAAAAGTCTCACAGTTTTCTTATCATTTTAAAAACTACCTTCATTAAGGCATTCGGCAACATTCGAACAACAAAACCAACAGACACATTCCTAACCATTTCAAAAAGGCTTAAAAACCCCATTTTATAAAAATCCACCTGCACATCCACTTCAAACATCGCATTTTTCAAACCACCTCTGCGCATCTGCTGTTCATTGCCCATTCGCACACTCACTAACGACTCTTGCAGATTATAAATCTTTGCCCCAGCCATAATCAACTTAACGAACAAATTGTAATCTTCACTAGTTCTATACTTGGCATAATTACCCACATTCAATACCCAAGATTTCTTATACATTGCCGTCACATGATTAACAGGACTTCTGCCTTTGGCAAATGCCACTATCTCATTATGCTGCTCAGGCGTTCTTCTGTAAGATATTATCTGAGTTTCGTTAAACTCAAATTCTCCTATCCAAGCACCGCAAATATCAACATCTTGATTCTCAAATACTGCCAACTGTTTCTCAAACCGTTTAGGCAACGACACATCATCCGTATCCATCACCGCAATCAACTCACAACTACACATTTCTATGCCAATATTCTTAGCAGCACCAACACCAACATTCTCTGTAAGGGAAACAACTTTCAAGGTATTAGCCAGCCTCTCTTTCCATTCTTCAATAGCTTGGTATAGCTCATCAGTCAACGGACCATCCTCTACCAAAACCACCTCATTAGGTTTAACAGTCTGTTCGTCCCACACACTCTGCATCGCTCTATTAAAGTTCTGCACTTCTTCTTTGTAGTAAATTGACATTAATACCGAAAACTTCATAAACTTTAATTACCCCTTAGGAAGATTTTAATCTTTCTAAAAACTGCCCTCCAAAAAAATAACCTTCTAGCAAGGTAAAAAGATTTTAATAATAAAAACTTAAAGACAACTCTATTTCTCCATGTAAATAAATTTACTTTATCTTGTTTTACAAGCCATTTTCTCCATAAATCATATCGCATTGCAACAAAAAAATCTTGGTTTTTGCTTATCCCTTTTTTTGCAATATAATTTAACAAGGCAATACCGCCAACTGTGTCTTCTATATTGCTATCATTTTCATCGTGAATCCTGTAATACATCAAAGTATCTGAAAGCCAAACAATTGAACCGTATTTCAACATAGTACTCAATAAAACAATATCGAAATATTTAGCGCCTGGAAGCGATACTAACGATATTTTCTTTAAAAAATTTGTGCAATACATATAACTTGGAAATGGAGTAATTCCTCCATTTCCTGGACTATATTGCTCTAAAAAATCCTTTTCATTGTCAAACTCTTTATAAGTTTCAAGATAGTAAGTCTTATCCTTAGACTTTGAAACACTATTCTTACATAAAAATGCATAT
>NZ_FQTR01000300.1 GCF_900128535.1 bacterium endosymbiont of Bathymodiolus sp. 5 South
AGCGTATAAGAGACATTCAAGTTTTTATGCTGGGTGTTAGACTTGGTGTTGTTGGTATCTTGGCTAGAGAGGATGTTAAGGTTTTGACTGTTTATGTTGATTTGTCCGTTATCTGCGTTGGCTTGGAGGTTCGGGCCAACAATAGTGGTGGTTTTGTTTGGAGTATTAAGGTTTGTATTAGCAATGGTTGGGGTTATTGCTAGGGTTGTGATTAAGGTTAAAATTGATAGTAAAAATGGGTTTGGCATTTGGTTATTTTAATGAGAGGGTGGAGTCATATTTTTACGATAAAAGGGTAGCGTTCCATTTTTTCTTTAGTCCCAAGCGCAACGCTACCAACCCCAGTAACAACCCCACCCAACAATACAATTTTCAACTTATTGACACAATGAACCCCTGTCTTTTGGCAGAAAGTAGTGGTTGTGTTTTTGAATGTCTATGCTATTAGCATACTACCACATGACGAACTTATCACTTAAGGTTTAAAAACTTTTTAAGTTCATCATTTGCTATTTTTTTTTGTTCATAAAATTTTTTTACAGCGTACTCTTCTCCATCTAATAAATGTTCATAGAATAAAGGGTTTGTCCATTCCTTTTGAATAATACAAGGAATGTCGGAAGCAAAAGGTTGATTGCAAAAATGCCAGTCATTTGGTATAGAGGAATCAACCATCTTAAAAAGACCAGACGAAAAAGGTAATGGATAATCATCAGTCTCATCCTCCAAAATTAGGTACCATGGCACATCTTCACGAAAACTAACACCGAAAACAAAGAAATATTGACCTATTTCCATATATATTTCTTGACCGTTGACATAATTGTCATAATTTGGCAATAGCTCTGCCGACAAGTCTTCTCTTTTATTTTTTATACATTTAACAATCATTTCGGTATTTCTCCAGTGCTGTGTTTTTTGAATTTAAAGTCCATCAATTTACCTGTTTTTGGGTCTTTGACATAATGGACAACTGAGTCGTTGCCATTTTTAGACTTAGTTTTATATTCCCATTTTTTCATACCTTTATACCTAGAGTCATTTAATTTTTTTAAATTATCGGCGATAATTTGAGTTCCTTCACCTTTTTTTGCGGCTTCTAAAGCTAATCTGTCTTGAATACTTTTAGGCGTTCTACTCCATCTATCTATTTGTTTAACTTTATTAATACTAGCGGCAGCCTTGCTAGCAGCCTTAGAAGAAGCCCTAAGCGCAATACCACCTAATCCACCTGCAACATCAAAAATAATATCACCACTTTTTGCGTATTGCCCCCAAGAGTTTAATATCCCTCCTGTTTTGCCATCATCATGCAATCCTGCCGCTGCATTGCTAATTGTATGTTGATAATTAGGGGTGTTTTCAATATTGTAACCTAAATTGTTTTCAACAGATGCTTTGAATGTGCTTAGCTCTTCAGGCTTCATTAAAATATTGTTGCCTGTGTTTGGA
>NZ_FQTR01000301.1 GCF_900128535.1 bacterium endosymbiont of Bathymodiolus sp. 5 South
ATGGTTGCATTTTTAAAAGACCCTGATGGGTATGAGATTGAGCTACTTTCTAAAAAGTTTTAATGATAATCTTTGCGTGCTGATAGGGCGCACACAATAGTATTAATATCAGCATATTCAAGTTCGCCTCCAACGGGAATCCCGTGTAACAAAATATACAAATGAATCAAAGTGTTTAATTCTTAATGCAACGAATACTCCTGCCCTCGGAGCGCTCAACATTGTGGAACTGTAAATAAATATTGTGGCTACCGCTACCGAAGCCCAAATAACGAGCATACCGATACCACCGACCAATAGGAATAATAGAGCGAGTCCAGTAGTAGCCAACAGCACTAACATTGCCAAGTCCGCCAGTCTGCTTAATGCGACCACCAGCAACTGGTAACTTCAGTACAGAGTTAAAAGCACCTACTGCAGCACTATTAGTCGTATCCCAAATATTTATTTCTGCCTTTAGTTGCGCTTCAGTTGGCACATTAAAACCCGTAGGGCAAATACCGCTACCATCAGTCTTGGCAAGAAATTCACCACGCAAAGCACCATCAACATCACCTGTATTTGGGATTGTCCAATCAAGAGGACCTTCTGGACCAGTTACAGTAATAAAATTTGCATGACCTGGGGTAGTATTTATCGCAAGCGTTGCTGTGGTAGCGGATTTTCTTTTTTGATGTCCATCTGCAGGTCTACCCCATTGGTACAAATCACCATAGGATGCTGGATCGGTAGAGCTGGTTGCCATTTGGCTGGCACCTAGATTTCTATCCATCCATACTTGACCTGTTGACGAAGTAACCTGACTAAATTTAAAAGCATGTGCGGTAGCAGCGACGGGTATGGGGTTACTCAGAGATTCAGCACTACCATTGATGGCTGTTACCACATAATAAACGGTGGCTGCACCACTTAGCGTCATAGTAATACTGGTAGCAGTCGTATCAATGGAAGTGGCTGCTGGACTGTATACCGAAAATTGACTAGGGTCGCTATTGCCTGCTTGTACAAAGGTGGCATCAGTTGTTTGATAAAGCCTATAAGCAGTTGCATCGGTTACCCTAGTCCATGATAGCATTATTTCATTAGGAACACCTGTGGCAACTGCAGTTAATGTTGTAGGGGTCATAAATATCGCTAAACCAACCGTTGCAGTAGCGGTTCGACCCGGTGCGTTGGCGGTGGCTGTTACTGTGTATAAAGTAGCAGCTTTCACCTTAGTTGGGGTGCCACTGATGGCACAAGTTGCACTGTTAATACTCAAGCCAGCTGGCAGTGTAGGCGCTACTGTACAACTGGCAATCGCACCACCTGAATTGCTAAAAGTAATGTCTGTGATGGCAGAACCCATAGCAACTACTTGGTCTGCAGCATTCGAAAGATTAGGGGTTGACATACGTATAATCATAGCACGAAATGCAGCAATCATACCTGCATTGACTGCATTGACTGTG
>NZ_FQTR01000302.1 GCF_900128535.1 bacterium endosymbiont of Bathymodiolus sp. 5 South
TACTACATTCCAAAATTATGATGATGTTATTGAAAGATCTTGCCAGGCTTGGAATGAAATACTAAGTGAGGATGGTTTTATTAAAAATTTGTGTAGTAGAGAGTGGAGTTTTTTAGTTTAGTTATTTTTTGAATTTTTTATAATAAAAAAACTTAAACAAGTATCTGAGACTTTTGCATAACTCATAATTTTTTACCTTAATTTCAATTTTTAGATTTTTTCAAAAATATTTTCAAAATTACCTGTATTTCTTTATAAAGCCTAAAAAACTTATTTTCCCAGCTGCTTTCTTGCTTTATTTCTCTATTTTTAGTCCTTTTCCACTTAGGGATTTGAACAAAAAACAAAGCGATGCCTGAATTCTTACGCTTGCCTATGACCTATGATAGAGACCCTGAAATCATGCAACACGCTACCTTATCTAATCATTTAAAGTATTAATATTTACTTTGCTAATCTGTATGCGTCATGGCAAGGGGGCTCTAATGAGAACGCCCATGGTTTAATCCGCCAATACTTGAAGAACTACTACCCTTTAGTCAATTTTCGGATAAATCGCACTAAGGTTCTTTGAGTGTCTTTAAATATTTTAATCCGTTAATTTTAAAAAACTTTAAGTTGGCGTTGCCCTATATTTAATCGGATGTAGCGTTAGATGTAGTGCCTCCAGAATCTGAATCACCCCACGCCGTGATTGACCCATCGGCTTTAAGGGCGGCGAAGGCATACCCAGTTGAATAAATTTTGGTATAGCCCTTACCAGAGGGTGCGCCTGTGCCTCCCCAATCCGAATTACCCCACGCCGTGATTGATCCATCGGCTTTAAGGGCGGCGAAGGCATACCCGGTTGAATAAATCTTGGTATAGCCATTATCAGAGGGTGCGTCTGTGTCTCCAGAACTTGAAGCACCCCACGCCTTGATTGATCCATCGGCTTTAAGGGCGGCAAAGGCAAACTCAGTTGAATAAATCTTAGTATAGCCATTATCAGAGGGTGCACCTGAGCCTCCAGAACCTGAAGCACCCCACGCCGTGATTGACCCATCGGCTTTAAGGGCGGCGAAGGCATACCCAGTTGAATAAATCTTAGTATAGCCATTATCAGAGGGTGCGCCTGTGCCTCCATTATATGAAGAACCCCACGCCGTGATTGACCCATCGGCTTTAAGGGCGGCAAAGGCACCCACAGTTGAATAAATCTTGGTATAGCCATTATCAGAGGGTGCGCCTGTGCCTCCCCAATCCGAATTACCCCACGCCGTGATTGATCCATCGGCTTTAAGGGTGGCAAAGGCACCCACAGTTGAATAAATCTTAGTATAGCCATTATCAGAGGGTGCGCCTGTGCCTCCCTTATCCGAGGCACCCCACGCCACTATTGATCCATCGGCTTTAAGGGCGGTGAAGGCTCCCCAAGTTGAATAAATCTTGGTATAGCCA
>NZ_FQTR01000303.1 GCF_900128535.1 bacterium endosymbiont of Bathymodiolus sp. 5 South
GTTGCCATGGACGATCAACGAATGTGTTAGAACGCACTTGACCTGTGCCGTGGGTATAGTGGGTGAAATTAATGGCTGCAGGTAATTGAACGCCATTGTGCTCTAAGCCTTGATAAAAGAATTTTTCTAGTTGCAACAGCGCATCTGTTTTACTCATGTATCCTATGTTTACCCAAAAATCTGCGACTGCAGCGCAACCTTTTTTGCCTTTACTGGGTTCAGGGTTAGGGTATTTAGCCTCAAAACTTAGGAAGAATCTATTGCCATTATTTTTATGATAAATCACTCGGTACTCACCACAATGTTGACCATTGCTGGCACTGAGGTCAAAACGGTTGAAGATTGCAGTTGGTGACATGTTGTCAAGCAACCCTGAAAGAGTGGCTTCTTGCGTTCTTTTTTGTAAATCCATTTTTACAAATCCATTGGTTTTTAAATCAACATTGAATGTTTTCAGCAAACTGTTGAGGAGTTGTGCGTTAGAACTATCTGTTGTTGCATTAGAACTATTACGAATGTTTGTGAGTGTTTTGGCAAGTGAGAATTTTTTATCAAAATCATCGTTATCCACGCCAGTGGCGCCTCGGTTAAAGACTAAAGCGTTATTACTAATGAGTGTGGATCGTTGTAAGGGAATAGCAGAAGCATCAGGATTTGCTGATGTTTTATCTTGCAAGAAATCATCCATTAGATTGCGCTCACTAGAGCGTCCGCCTGCAATCGTGTTGACTGAGATAACAAGGGCTGTGCTTAATAGTAGAATGCGAGCAAAGTTTGTGTTAAGAGATATTAGGTTCATGATTTTAAATTTAAAAGATAATTTCGCTGATTATAATGTTATTTCTAACTTATTGGTATCTTTATCCAATTTAACTTGCAGTTCACAATAGCCATTTTCATCATTGATTGCTTGTGATATATCATCGCTACAAACACATCCTGCTAACACTTTACGAGAGAATATGCCTGTTTTTAATTGGATAATATTCTCAGATTCGGCGCTTAGGTGTGGGTAGTTGCTCATAATCACACACTCTATGGAATGTGTTACACTTGTTGGTTGAATTCAAAGTTTTATAGTTTGAGACCTTTGCATAAATAGGGATGATTAGCAAAATCCAATTTTTTCCCAATGGGTGATTTCTTTAAACCTTGTCCTAGCAGGGCTAAGGCTGGGTTTAAAAAATCGCCAAGTGGGTGAAAAGTGGGTTTCTGATGTTTATTCTTGTTTATGCAAAGGTCTCAGTTTGTTACTAATCAGGGTTTTTTACCTTTCAAATTTGTTTTATGCGCTTTTTTAGTGCGGAAATTGAATTTGTTTAACACATATAAAACACTTTCTAGAAGCAATATTTTTTTAGGCATTGTAGGCAGTTGCTTGATGATAGATATTGCCTTTTTAGATTGTGGACCTTTTGGGTGTATTCTGTAAATACCTG
>NZ_FQTR01000304.1 GCF_900128535.1 bacterium endosymbiont of Bathymodiolus sp. 5 South
ATAAGGACTGCTCCCCCTGTTCCAGAAAGGGGATATCGTGAAATATCATCTAATGTGCGTGGCAAATGCAATATATTATAAGAGACCTTTGCATAAATAGGAATAATCATCAGAAACCTTTCATCCACTTGGCTATTTTTTAAACCCAGCCTTAGCCTTACTAGGACAAGGTTTAAAGAAATCACCAATTGGGCAAAAATTGGATTTTGCTAATCATCCCTATTTATGCAAAGGTCTCTATAAAAATAAGGTTGTCTTTTGCGCGCACTCACAATTTCCTTTTAACTGCCTCGGACAAACTTACCCTCAACAATAGCCAGATACTTAGTCGCCCCTTAAAAACCACACAACAAATTGATTTATAACAATAAAACTAACAATAACCATAGACAAATCAACCAACTTTTTCTAAAATACCTCTTATTTCTTGGTCGTTTTGCTACTCAACATATTGCCCTCAATTGCCAATATCGCTGAATTTGATTTTATTTGCGAAGTTATAGTAACTTCCCCGCCTCAATCAAACCAAGACTTGATGTTGCTTCGCTGATTTGTGCAGCCAGTGAAGGATTTTTTGGGGTTATGGCGCAGAGTGGCTAATAGGGTGTTTGTTAAACAATCAATTTAGTAATAGAAACTATTGACTTCTTTATTATGAATAACACAATCTAATTTATCGATTTCTTCTTGACTTACAATATTATGTGTTTTAATTAAGTCATAATAACTATCAGCTAACCACTCTTTAGAATTCCATATACCTGTATATTCATAATCTGCCGGTCTAGGGTAAAACTTAATGCCTTGCTCAGCTTCAAAATTAATTAATTTTACTAACTTAGTCTCAGCATCTTTTATATTAAGATTAGCAACAAGTGCAATATCTTTTATATTAAGATTAGCAACAAGTGCAATTCTTTGCAGCCATAAGTGCATATCCTCAGAATTAGGTTTGTCTTTAAATTTTTTCAAGATTCCTTCTATTATTCTTGTCCTATCGTCAACATCTATATCGCAAATAATCTTACTTAAAATTGATGCAAAGACTGAATGGATTTTCGGGTTTTTCAGTGCAATATCAACTAAAATACTGACCAACATAGAGTAATTTTCCTTAAACTCCTCCTTTATCTTGGGTTTTTGTGTAATAAAAAATATACATCTTGCAACTCTTTTATTTTTTATCTTGTGGCCTAAATCTTTGTCAAAATTGTTTAACGCTTTATTTAAACTCCCTGAATTTGGATAATTATCAGCCAAATTTTTAATAACCAATAATTGCTTTTTTAAGTCATTTTGTTGCTGGTAATTATAAATAATTTGATGTAGTTTGTCTTTTTTTATTGAAGAATTTACAATATCATCAGAATGATAGGTTTTTTCACCATTGAGTCGCATGCCCATTTCGCTTAAAATTTTAGAAAGTTCCCTAATA
>NZ_FQTR01000305.1 GCF_900128535.1 bacterium endosymbiont of Bathymodiolus sp. 5 South
AGACTGTCCAATTAATAGTGTTGGCTAGTTGTATTAAAGGGTCTTTGACATCTAATTGAGAAAAGAGCTCTGAATGAAAAAGATTTGATTGGGTGGATATTGGGCTGGATTTAGTTAACATTTTTTTTAAGCAAAACGACCAAGAAATAAGAGGTATTTTAGCAAAAGTTGGTTGATTTGTCTATGGTTATTGTTGGTTTTATTGTTATAAATCAATTTGTTGTGTGGTTTTTAAGGGTTGACTAATTAGTGAAAAATGGCGTTTTGAGGGTTGCTCATATTTACGCAAAGGTCTCTCGTAAACTGTGCCGAGGTTTTTTTGGGTAGGTTATAGTGTATTACATCTAGGTCTTGATTGTACCTTTGTATTGCCAAATATCTCATTGTATGCTTTTTCTGCAGCGGGAGAACGGACCCTTAGTTTGATATCGGCAGTATAGCGTAGCGCTAAACCCCCAGATCTAACATTAACAGTTGCCTCGTTACTAGATGCACTAATTATATCTCCTAATTGATCTCCTAACTCATAATGGCTGTTTACAGGTGTTGATATTACATTAGATATTTCATCATATACTGGATCCTCCTGATTATATATTGAACCAGCGAACCCATCATCATATACTGGTACTTCATCATATACTGGTACTTCATCATATACTGGTACTTCATCATATACTACAGAAATTGGTTCAGCCGATGTATTGTCCAAACTCACATGAAGGTTTGTATTGGCAGGAACAAGATACCCGTCTTCAGATGTTACGATTACACTTGTATTTGAAGCGCCACCCGACGAAACTGGTCGTTTAAGCATATAATAGCCAACCGCTGTACTCGTAGCCATTACAGAAAGCACAGCAATAGGTACCGCCCATTCAACTGTTGATAGCTTTGCATCATCTTTTGGTGTAACGCACTGCAACCGCGCTCCCCCTAAAGCCAGTGGTTTTTCGCTAAAAGAATTTTCTTCACGACCTTTGGAGAAAAATTCTCCCTTAGGAATATAGGGATCAAATTCATATCCTGCTTGGCATTTACAAGTATTAAGCTCAGTCTTGTTTAAATATGAATAAATTGATGATTTGATTGCATATGAACTTTTGTCATTTGTTATAATATTACATTCTTTTTCTCCTAGCACATTAAAACTACTAAGAAGCAACAAACCTAAAACATATAATTTTATTATTTTCATTTTTTTCATTACAAATTAAATAAACTAACACCTCTAGAGCATCTCTAGAAATTGTCTACACCTCTTTATTCTACATAATTTTTGAGGTATAAATGTTTTTTTAACTTTCATTCCACGAGGCCTTTGCATAAATAGTCAACCCTTAAAAACCACACAACAAATTGATTTATAACAATAAAACCAACAATAACCATAGACAAATCAACCAACTTTTGCTAAAATACCTG
>NZ_FQTR01000306.1 GCF_900128535.1 bacterium endosymbiont of Bathymodiolus sp. 5 South
CGCTGGAGACTGCGCGACCACTATAATCATTCGCTGACTCGCCATTGATAACAAAGCCGCCTGTGCCAGTAGCAATGGCTGATAAATTAATAGCGGTGTTGTCTTGTTTGCCGAAGATGACATAAGATTTACCTGCGTTTGATTGACCGCTTGGATCGGCTTGATAAGCACCTACAATTAAATCATCCAAACCATCGCCGTTGACATCGCCTGCGCTGGAGACTGAATAACCACTCTCATCACCCGCTGACTCGCCATTGATAACAAAGCCGCCTGTGCTTGTGCCGGCAGCAATAGCTGATAATTCAATAGCATCGGTATTGTCTTGTTTGCCAAATACAACATACGATTTACCTGCATTTGATTGACCGCTTGGATCGGCTTTCCTAGCACTCACAATCAAATCGTCTAAACCATCGCCATTAACATCGCCTGCGTTAGATACCGAGTAACCACTGTAATCATTTTCTGATTCACCATTGATAACAAAGCCGCCTGTACCAGCGGCAATGGCTGATAAGTTAATAACGGTGTTGTCTTGTTTGCCGAACACGACATACGACTTACCTGCGTTTGATTTATTGCTTGGATTGGCTTGATAAGCACCCACAATTAAATCATCTAAGCCGTCGCCGTTGACATCGCCTGCACTGGAGACTGACCAACCACTATAATCACTCGTTGACTCACCATTGATAACAAAGCCGCCTGTGCTTGTACCAGCGGCAATGGCTGACAATTCAATGGCATTGGTGTTGTCTTGTTTGCCGAACACGACATACGATCTGCCTGCTAATGATTTATTACTCTGATTGTTACCATAAGCACCCACAATTAAATCATCTAAACCGTCGCCATTGACATCGCCTGCACTGGATACCGAGTAACCACTGTAATCATTTTCTGATTCACCATTAATAACAAAGCCGCCTGTGCCAGAGGCAATGGCTGATAAGTTAATGGCATCGGTGTTGTCTTGTTTACCGAATACAACATACGATTTACCTGCATTTAATTTACTGCTTGGATTGGCATAATTAGCACCCACAATTAAATCATCTAAACCGTCGCCGTTGACATCGCCTGCGCTAGAAACTGAGATGCCACTCAAATCACTCACTGACTCACCATTGATAATAAAGCCACGCTGTGCCTCTTTTAATGAAACAGTTGCTGAGACCGATTCATTGCCTGTAATATTTATGTAAGTAATAGTAGCAGTTCGAATGCCAAGTTGTGAATCTGTATCAGTGTTTTTCAGTTTGATGGCTTCCGCCACCTTTGCCACATCCTCAGCTGCAAAAGTACCTGAGGTTTTGCTAATAATTAAAGTTTTAGAAGAGCGAGTGTAGGTGTATTCTAAGTCAGCAACGGTGCCGATGACTTTGTTGGTTGCGGCA
>NZ_FQTR01000307.1 GCF_900128535.1 bacterium endosymbiont of Bathymodiolus sp. 5 South
TTAAAAACTTATTGGGATGCACTGTGTCACTATCTCCTTATCCAATCGCCATTGGATAGTGTAATCAAAAACGGTTTTTGGTGTTGATGATTGACACGATTGTTATGATACGAGGGGGTGCTACCCTTATTTATAGGGGTATTTTAGCGTAAATTCTTTTGTAGTGGGGTTTTTACGGAGTTTAGATTGCTAAATAATGTTGGTTTTGGTTTGAGTTTTTTGGCGCCCTAATGACGAATTCATTAACAATTATAAGTAAAAAACTTAAAAAACTTATATATAACCGTTGTAATGCAGTCAAATTATTTTTCTGGGTTTAAAATCATAAACCCAATATCTCTTAGCCCAAATTTTGCCCGCATTCTACTATTAAGCACAACCCTTGTTGTCTCAATCAGCACAGCCGTTGCAGGCGGACGCTCTGGTGAGCACAACCTATAGGATTTTTTGTTACTCTTAAGTATTTTAATCAGTTAATTTTAAAAAACTTTAAGTTGATACTAGCTTATATTTAATCGGATGTAGGGGTAAGTCCTCCACTATTCGGATCACCCCACGCCGTGATTGAACCATCAACTTTAACGGCAGCAAAGGCGTATCCAGTTGAATAAATCTTGGTATAGCCACTACCAGAGGGTGCACCTGTACCTCCAGAACCTGAGTCACCCCACGCCGTGATTGAGCCATTGGTTTTAAAGGCGGCAAAGGCGCCCCCAGTTGAATAAATTTTGGTATAGCCACTACCAGAAGGCGCACCTGTGCCTCCAGCATACGAACTACCCCACGCCGTGATTGTTCCATTAGCTTTAACGGCGGCAAAGGCGCCCCTAGTTGAATAAATTTTGGTATAGCCACTACCAGAGGGTGCACCTGTGCCTCCAGTATCTGAATTACCCCACGCCGTGATTGAGCCATTGGTTTTAAGGGCGGCAAAGGTACCATCAGTTGAATAAATCTTAGTATAGCCACTACCAGAAGGCGCACCTGTGCCTCCAGCATGTGGAGTGCCCCACGCCGTGATTGAGCCATCGGCTTTAACAGCGGCAAAAGCGCCATAAGTTGAATAAATCTTGCTATAGCCACTACCAGAGGGTGCACCTGTGCCTCCAGAATTTGAATCACCCCACGCCGTGATTGAGCCATCAGCTTTAAGGGCAGCAAAGGCGCCATCAGTTGAATAAATCTTGCTATAGCCACTACCAGAGGGTGCACCTGTGCCTCCAGAATTTGAATCACCCCACGCCGTGATTGAGCCATCAGCTTTAACAGCAGCAAAGGCATGCCCAGTTGAATAAATCTTAGTATAGCCACTACCAGGGGGTGCACCTGTGCCTCCAGCATTTGAGGCACCCCACGCCGTGATTGAGCCATCAGCTTTAACAGCAGCAAAGGCAT
>NZ_FQTR01000308.1 GCF_900128535.1 bacterium endosymbiont of Bathymodiolus sp. 5 South
TAATCGCAGGCACTTGCACCCCAAATAATTGGGCAATTTTTACTTGCGAAAGCCATAGCGTTTCATTATGTAAATAAGTCTCTACCCGAATATCGCCATTGCCATCGTTATAAAGCAAAAACTCGGTTAATTCATCTTGTATACTTAATTTATTGCTCATAAAAATTCTTGTTTAAGTGCTTAGTTTTTTCATCTACCGCTAAATCTTTATCGTCAATTTCTGATAGGTTTTTATATAACTGGTTTTTATTAAGAATTGAGATTAAAAACTCTTGCTGTTCGCCTAAACTCAACGCCTTAAAACCTGCTTTTTCTTGCATGAGTTTTTCACTTTCAACATCATAATTTAAAAAGGCTTTGTCGATTATTTCATTGTAAAGACTTACAATAGATTTTTCATCGGCTTTGGCTATTTTGTCAATAAAGGATTGGTTGTATTTATCAAGTTCAAAATAAATAAATTCGCCACCCCCTTGCCAATCAACCGCTTTAGATATGCCACCATTGTCAAAATCCACACTGTCTAATAATTCGCCGTCTTTTTTGACTGTTGTACCGATGACTTTTTGCATTCTTTTAACGGCAATATCCTCGATATAATCCATTTGCTCAATGCCAATGTATTGCCGTCCCATTTTGTGGGCAACGGCACAGGTTGTGCCACTGCCTAGGTGGTAATCAAGCACTAGGTCGCCTTTTTTGGTGGCTATGTGGATAATTCTTTGTAAAAGTTTTTCTGGTTTTGGTGTTGCAAACTTCTTGCCGTTAAACAATTTCATTAATTCCTTTGTTCCTTTTGTTGCTGTGTCAACAAAATCCCAAATAGTAAAAGAATTTACTCCTTTTTCCCTGGCTTCATTTTCAAATCTTTTATATTGTGGCTTTGTTTTACCTGCTTTCCCAAAAATAATTCTATTATCATTTAAGGCTCTTTCATATTTTTCTTTAGACATTCTCCAGTGCCTTCCAGCAGGTGGATAGTGACTTTTGTTTGTATTAGGGTTGATTATTTCATAAGATAAATTTTCCCGTACATTTGGCGCATCAAAGGGGTCTGCAATCCAATTCCCTCTAACGTCATTATCTGGATTGGAAAACTTAGTGTTATCAATTTCTAAAGGGTTTAGTTTAAATGTTTGACGATTTTTTGCAAAAGTTAGTGTGTAATTATGCGATAAAGAAACATCAACATCATTTTGAGATGATTTTCTATGATTCCATATAAAGTTAGCAGCAAAATTCACCTGCCCAAAAATCTCATCCATTAGCACCTTTAAATAAGCCTGTTCGTTATCATCGCACTGCACAAAAATAACCCCATCTTCACTCAACAAATCCCGTGCGACTTCAAGGCGGTTTTTCATAAAAGTAAGCCAAGTGGAATGATTAAAATTA
>NZ_FQTR01000309.1 GCF_900128535.1 bacterium endosymbiont of Bathymodiolus sp. 5 South
ATTATTTATAGGAAAAGTTATAAGTGACATTGGAGCGGTGATTTTTCTTTATTTTTTTATAAAAATGTTTCTGAATTTTTTTAGATATAAAGGATGGTTAAAAGGTAATGATAATAGTAATTATTAGGGTCAGTGAGGATATTACAGATATTGGGGACGCTACCCTTTTTTGAATTGGTATTTTGTTTATCTTGGGATTAAATATTTATGTAGCAGAATTTTTGTTAGGCATGATTGGAAGCAAAAGGGATTTAAAACAGGGAATGTTAGGTGCATTAACAGCAGGATTTAATGCCGGAGTATTGCATCCAATGAAAGCGGGTTTTAATAAACTTATAACCCATGGTCTAACTGGTGGTGTACGAAGTCGATTATCTGGCGGTAGTTTCAAAAGCGGATTCTTAGGCTCAGCTGTCAGTTATGGCGCCAGCTGGTCAGGTGCATATGAGGCGGCAGGCGTTAGTAGCCAAGCCAACATATGGGCACAAAGAGCACAAAATGTTATCGCTTCTTATGTGGTTGGCGGGGCTGCCGCTGAATTGGGTGGCGGTAAGTTTGCTAATGGCGGGATGAGTGCGGCGTTTAGTCGGATGTTTAATGACCTAAGTTCAGCATATGAGTGTATGGGTCGTTGTCATGGAAATGATTATGGTAAGGCTTTAAAGACAAACAATGTTATAGGTCGTTTTTATGGAAGTGCGGGTGTAGAAATAGGAGGGCATGCATTGATTGCTGGTGGTCGTTTTTATAAAGGGAGTTACTATGATAGTGGTGGCGGAAGTTGTGTTGCGACTACAGTGTGTATTCGTTTTGGACCTGGGGTTATGGTAGAAGGGGGTGCAAGTTTTCAAGGAGGGGTGATAACTGATTCCCTTGATAATATTAATGGCTTTAGTGCAGGAGTTGGGGTGGATATTGGAATTGGTTCCGTTAAAGGGGGAAATATATCTGTTGGTTCTGGTGCGGCTGGCGTTTCAGCTGGTGGTCACTTCAGTGGAGGAGCGGGATTTTCCATTGGTGTTGATGTGTGCTGGACATCTGGGTGCAAGCCATGACTAAATCTGAATTTTTAAAACAATATAAAGGAATGCTTGTAGGTGCTGTAGGAGTGTTTATTGGATTTACTTTTCGTAACCCCGTAATGTTTGGTGTTGGATTTTTTCTTGTATGTGTAGGTTATATTCTTCATATGAGGGCATACATAAGATACATATATTCAGATAAAATTCGTGCTAAAAATTATGAACCTGACCCATGGGTGCAAGCCATGACTAAATCTGAATTTTTAAAACAATATAAAGGAATGCTTGTAGGTGCTGTAGGAGTGTTTATTGGATTTACTTTTCGTAACCCCGTAATGTTTGGTGTTGGATTTTTTCTTG
>NZ_FQTR01000310.1 GCF_900128535.1 bacterium endosymbiont of Bathymodiolus sp. 5 South
AACCAGTAGTGCCACCGCACCCATTTTTTGCGCTTGTTTTACATAGTCGTGTGCATCAAAATTATCCCCACACAAAGCAATAAATAATGCACCATCCATACGCTTTCTGGTATCGGTACAAACATCCCTAAAGGTGACATTGTTTATGTGAATTGTATTAATGCTCAATATTTGAGCGATGGTGTGTGTGTTAGATAATAACATTATTTTGTTTGCTCTATTTTTATTGTATTCTCCATTTTCTCTTAAAAAACTACCTATAGTTAGTTTTTTTTAGGTATCATCCATGCCCGAAAACTATCTACTAGTTTTTTTAAAAATAATATAATAATAAAGGGGTAATAAAATGAAAACACAATTAAAGGTAATTGCATTGTCAGTTTTAGTCGCTACATCAGTCCATGCAAAAGAAAGCGAGGATATGTATTTTGGCTTAGGTGCTGTTCAAACAAAATTTGGTGGTGAGGGTTCTTTGACTGAGGACGGAATTACATCTAGTGGAGTTGTCAATTACAAAAATAATAATTACAAAGTAATCTTTGGTAAGCGTTTGAATAAAAATTTTGCAGTAGAAGGTTCGTATACAAACTATTCTAGCGATGAAGTGGGCATGTCATCAAAGTCTGCCGCTAATGGTGCTGCTTTAGAGGCAGCGATGGCTGCCTTGAGAGATACTGCAGGATTTAAATCTCGAATAGGGCTGACTGGCACTACGCTTACGGGTACTGGCACTACTAATGCAAAGATTACTTCATTTTCAACCTTCTCTGGTCGTAGTATTAGTTTGTCTGGGCTGTATTATTTTGCACAGTCAGATAGTTTTGAGCCGTTTGTTAAACTAGGTGTTAGTGCTTGGAATATGAAAGGTGAATTTTCTGCATTTCAATATGATAATGCAGGTGTATTGACCGAAATCACTGGTGCTACAGATTTTAGCGATAAAACCAATAGTACTGATGTTATGTATGGTGTTGGTGTTGATGGAAAAATTAATGACACAATAAAATATCGTGTTGATTTTGAACGTACAAAAGTAGATGATAGTAACATTGATAATATTGGTATTAGTATGCTCTATAGTTTCTAAATATAGATACTTAATCTACCATAAAAACACCCTGCCTTTGCAGGGTGTTTTTGTTATCTGGGAACCATTAATCACCAATTTTCCATTTGCCTTTTTCTAAAAAGGCTTCAATGGTTTGGCGTTTGGCTTTGTTGATAAGGTTGGAGTGTGATATTTTGTATTTTTTGGCGTAATCTACTAAAGAGATAATTTCTTTGCCTTCTAAATATGCCAAGCGTTTGTGGTAACTATTGGTGAGTGCTTTGCCGATAATGTTTTCCATAGTCTTGGTTTTTGATGAATTGA
>NZ_FQTR01000311.1 GCF_900128535.1 bacterium endosymbiont of Bathymodiolus sp. 5 South
CGGTAGGTGGTACGCAAGTGTGATAGAATTTAGTGTTTGCAGTAATTCATAATAAATATGAGTAAAACGATATTACAACTAGATCACAAAGACGCGAAAGAGTTTTTCTTGCGTGAAGAAAGTTACACCAGTGTTAAACTTCCATCCTATATAAAGTTTTCCCCTTTAATCGAAAAAATATCTGCCAAATTAGATGAAAATCTACAAGGCGATAAAAAAATCTGTCGGAAAAACGAAAAAGGTAAGTGTATTTATCCTATTTATCAGAGAAAAGATAATAAAGGTAATAAAGATAATAATGAGTGTATTTATCCTAGTAATTATGAAAATGTAAATTACAAGTTATTTACCAATAAAGATGGTCAATATGCATGGCGTTTATTTCAGCTTATTCATCCGGTGTTATATGTAGATTTGGTGCATAAAATTACTGAAGAAGAAAACTGGAATGATATTTTATCAGCATTTGAAGATTTCCAACAAAACGAGAAAATTGTTTGTGCGAGCATACCTGTTGTATCGTCAGAAGGAAATAGTACAACAGAACAAATACAAGTATGGTCAAAACAAGTAGAGCAAAAATCAATTGAGCTAGGACTGGAGTATGATTATATTTTTCATACTGATATAGTTGATTGTTATGGTGCAATTTATACACATTCTATTCCTTGGGCAATTCATACTCAAGAATTTGCAAAGAGAAATGAGGGGTAAGAATGCATAGGGAATATTATTGATACAGCTATGCAAGGCATGAATTATGGTCAAACTAACGGCATACCGCAAGGCAGTGTTTTGATGGATTTTATTGCTGAAATGGTATTAGGGTATATTGATGAACGCTTAAGTGAATGTTTAGACAAAAATATGAATTATCATATTATTAGATACCGAGATGATTATCGTATTTTTACCAACAATAAAAAAGAGGGCAATACGGTTATTGGGGAACTTTCTAAAATTTTAAGCGAAATGGGCATGCGACTCAATGGTGAAAAAACCTATCATTCTGATGATATTGTAAATTCTTCAATAAAAAAAGACAAACTACATCAAATTATTCATAACTATCAGCAACAAAATGACTTAAAAAATCAATTATTGGTTATTAAAAATTTGGCTGATAATTATCCAAATTCAGGGAGTTTAAATAAAGCGTTAAACAATTTTGACAAAGATTTACAAAATATCCTTACAATGAAAGATAAAAATCTTTTGTGTACAACAGAATTAGTTAGCATTTTGACTAGTATTGCACTGAAAAACCCGAAAATCTATCAGTCTTTGTATCAATTTTAAGTAAGATTATTTGCGATATAAGAATAAAAAAGAAGAAATAATTAAAAAAATCTTGAAAAAATTTAAA
>NZ_FQTR01000312.1 GCF_900128535.1 bacterium endosymbiont of Bathymodiolus sp. 5 South
ACCATCAACATTGATATTACCCGCCGCGTCGCTAAATTTATCACTTGCTACTGAGATTGTGCCTGCAGTTACACTGTTGAGTGTTGGGGTAAAAGTTGCTGTATAAATTTTAGTTTCATTAGCCTTAAGTGCAAAATCAGTCAATATACCCCCTGTAACAACTATATCAGTGGCGTCAAAATCAGTGGATACTTCGCTTAGAGTAAAGGTAATGGTGGTGCTCTCACCTGTTTTGAGCTGGCTCACATTACTAGTAATAGCAATGGCAGGTAGGTTTGTATCAGATATTGTTACACCTTTTTGAACCCAAAGTTCGGCATTAGCAGCTGTATTGGCGTCACTATGAGCGTAAACAGTATAAGTAACACCATCAACAGTTTTCTCAGTTATTGAATCATCAAAGCCAGTGGCAATCACTTCGTCACCACTATTGCCCAATACTTTAAGAATATTGGTGCTAGTAGAGGCGTCTAATAAATCATCTAAGTTGAGCTTTAGAGTGTTGTCGCCTGAGCCTGTCATATCAATAACTTCAATGTCTTGGATGCGTCTGTCGCTGATCTTGGTTAAATCTAAGGTTAAACCTGCACCCTTTAATTTAAGGGTGTCAATACCGCCACCGCCATCAACACGTGCACGGTTGCCTGTGCCGATTTGCTCTAGTGCGGTGATGTTGCTGGCGTTGATGATGATCGTATCGTCACCTACACCTGCGTTAAAGACATCCATACCGCCGTTGCCTGTTAGGGTGTCGTTGCCTGCGCCAGCAACAAAGATTTCATCTTTAGTGGTGCCAGTAAGAGTATTGGCATTTTTATCGCCAAGGTAATCAATGGTGTATTTTGACTCATCACCCAGTTTTGATAAATCTACGGCGTCAGTATCTGTTTTACCGAAGATGACATAGGATTTGCCTGCGTCTGACTTGCCACTTGGATCGGCTTGATAAGCGCCTACAATTAAATCATCTAAGCCGTCGCCGTTGATATCACCTGCGCTGGAGACTGAGAGACTACTAGAATTATCCGCTGACTCGCCATTGATAACAAAGCCGCCTGTGCCAGTAGCAATGGCTGATAAATTAATAGCGGTGTTGTCTTGTTTGCCGAAGATGACATAAGATTTACCTGCGTTTGGTTTATTGCTTGGATCAACACTATAAGCACCCACAATTAAATCATCTAAGCCATCGCCGTTGACATCACCTGCGCTAGAGACTGCGCGACCACTATAATCATTCGCTGACTCGCCATTGATCACAAAGCCGCCTGTGCCAGTAGCAATGGCTGATAAATTAATAGCGGTGTTGTCTTGTTTGCCGAAGATGACATAAGATTTACCTGCGTTTGATTTATTG
>NZ_FQTR01000313.1 GCF_900128535.1 bacterium endosymbiont of Bathymodiolus sp. 5 South
TGAATAATCATCAAAACGCCATTTTTCACCAACTTGACAATTTTATGAAACACAGCCATAGCTTTGCTATGACTATATTTCATAAAATCACCAAGTCGGCAAAACTTGTCATTTTGCTAATCATTCATATTTATGCAAAAGTCTCATTAAAATAAAAATCCTATGATAAAAATAGCAGTTACTGGTGCATCAGGGCGTATGGGGCAAACCCTGATTGAGGCAATTGAGCAAACTGATGGCGTGGTGTTGGGTGTTGAATTGGATAAGGGTGATGATTTGAGTGCGGTGTTAGATCAATTTGAGGTGCTGATTGATTTTACCCGTCCAGAAGCCACGCTTGATTATCTTGCCACTTGTTTGTCTGCAAATAAAGCCATGGTTATTGGCACCACAGGTTTTGATGATGCGGGTTTGTCCATCATTAACAATGCTGCTCAAAAAATGCCAGTGGTGTTTGCACCCAATATGAGTGTTGGTGTGAATTTGTCGTTTAAATTATTAGAGATGGCGGCTAAGGTGATTGGCGAAGATTCCGATATTGAAATCGTGGAGGCACATCATCGCCATAAAGTGGATGCACCATCAGGCACTGCGCTGAAGATGGGCGAAGTGGTGGCAAATACTTTGGGTAGAGATTTGTCCAAATGTGGCGTTTATGGACGCGAAGGTATTGAAAAGCCACGAGACAGGCAAACCATTGGTTTTTCCACTATCCGTGGTGGCGATGTGGTGGGTGAACACACAGTGAGTTTTTTTATGGATGGTGAACGGGTAGAGATTACTCACAAGGCCTCATCAAGAATGACTTTTGCTAAGGGTGCGGTGCGTGCTGCGAATTGGTTGCAAGGTAAGCCTGCTGAGTTGTATTCAATGCAAGATGTTTTGGGGTTAAATTAGTATGTTGAAAATCACTCACAAATTCCCCATTATCTGCTTGGCAATTTACTTGTTTTTGTTGATTGTATTGGCAATTGAGCCTTATGACAGGGCGGTTTGGTGGGCAGAGAATATCCCAGTTTTGATAATAGTTGGTATTTTGCTGCTGACTTATCGTCGTTTTAAATTTTCAAATTTTTCTTATTTTTTGATGACTTTATTCTTATGTTATCACACCGTTGGCGGGCATTTTACTTTTGAGTTGGTGCCTTTTGATTGGGGTAATCGCTTATTGTCAACCCTGGGACTGGATTTTATTTTGCCTGAGGGGCGTAATAATTTTGACCGCTTGGGACATTTTTTAGTCGGTGTTTTTGCCTATCCCGCAGTGGAAATAAGTTTGCGCAAACAATGGGTAAACAATCGTTTAATGGCATGGCTATTTGGTG
>NZ_FQTR01000314.1 GCF_900128535.1 bacterium endosymbiont of Bathymodiolus sp. 5 South
TGGGAAAATAAGGTTTTTTTTTTGACTTTATGAAAAAATACAGGCAGTTTTGAAAATATTTTTGAAAAAAACTAAAAATTGAAATTAGGGTGGAGAATTATGAGTTATGCAAAAGTCTCTCATTAATTGACATGGGTTTTCTTCCAATTCTGTAGGTTTTGTGGAAGGATGTTATGCTTGCTAGCAATCTGCACTAGGGTGCTTTTATTTTGTAATAACTCAAGTGCTAATTTTGTTTTAAATGTTGAGGTATATTTGGTTCGTTTTTTACTCATTTTTTTTACTCCGATTTTTTTGTTTAGTTTGACTTGTTCGAAATAAGAAAATTTAAATTATTGTCTTAATTTGTTGGGGTTTTATAATAGATTATTAAAAATAGTTTTAGTATTTTTTGGGACATTTGGTTGGTTTAATTGAAAATCCAGCTTAGTTTATATACAGCGTAAAAGATCATAATATCAAAACTAATTAAAGATAAAAACCATAACAGTCTTCTTAATTTGTTTTCATCAGAGCTATTTTCTTGTAAGGATGGTATTTTTATTCCGTATGTATAAACTCCATAAAACGCATTGCCTTTTAAAAAATCGTACTCGTTAAGCTTTTGCCAAGCAAATAAAAATGAAAACATTAAGGAAACCTCAAAACAACCAGAATTGTAACAACCTATTTTTTCAGGATATATTAATAAAAATATAAACAAAAAGCCAATAATAAAAATTATTGTTTTTATTATGGTTTCTTTATTCATTTGAATCTATCCCCAAGGAAATACCTGAGCCAATTAAATCAGAAATATCCGAACCACCACCTATAGATTTTTTAGGTACACCTATCTTTCTTAGCCCTTTAGGGACAACTCTGCCAATAACATTATTGGCTGTTTTTTCAAAATTTCCACTTTTAAAATCATCTACTAAATCTACAGTAGTTTTTCCAATTACATAAGCCCTCCCAGGAGGAGTCAAACTAAACCCAGTCTCCGCAACAGCCTTCAAATCCTCTTTCGTTTTAACCTCAGACTTCGAAACATACTCTTCTTTTCTCAACACCTCAACTCCATTTAAGTTTTGCTCTGGTATTTTTATTATTTCTTGCTTAAAAGGTCTATTATTCAATAAATTAATCGCTGATTCAAATTCTCGTTTAGTTTTATACTTGTTGCGTAAAAAAGGTGGTTTGCTTAATTCTCTTTTGATTTCTGCAAGTTTTTCTTGTCTGTTTTTATCATATAACTTTTTATATTTTCTTCTAATGTTATGTTTACATTTATGTCCATTTTTACCACATTCTGTCATTTCTCTTGCGTAATTCATCT
>NZ_FQTR01000315.1 GCF_900128535.1 bacterium endosymbiont of Bathymodiolus sp. 5 South
TTTATAAGAATTTAATGGTAACTTAGGGGTTTTGTTGGTTTTCTTGTTGAAAAAAAATAAGTTTTTTTGGGTTTGAGGTTGGTTTTTGAGGGCAATACAGGAAGCTTCTATATTGTACTATCAAGTTACCTTGTAAACTATAAAATAGATATATGGATTTTTCAAAAAAATTATCAAGCCTTAAACAGAGTCATCTGTATCGCTCAAGAAAAATATCTGAAAATACGCAAAATACGCAACTGATTATCAATGGGCAATCCTTGATAAATTTTTGTTCAAATGATTATCTGTCGCTTGCCAAGCACCCAAAAATCAAACAAGGGGTTGATAAACATGCATCACTGATTTTTGCAGATAACTTAAATTCAAACAAAGTATTATTTACTAAATAAACGGTGGTAGACAAATCTATAACAAGCTATCCTTGTGGTTTTAAAATGATATAAATATTTTGCTTATGAAGTTGCTTTTATAAAAAGTCGTAAATAAACTGGATGCCCGCTCCGTGGACAATGATTTTTATGCCAGTCATCATTACCAGTTTTAGCTTCAAAATATATTGCGAATAATTCGGGATGAGAAGTGATAAAAATACAATAGTTATTATCTGCAGAATACGAGTCACAAAACCTTACAGTAAAGGTAACATTAATAGGAGGTTTATTGCTCTCTTCATTGGTATCAGGAACTGCAACTTGATATGTGACAGTCCCTTCCGACCCTGCAGGAATAATCCATGAAGGGTCTTTCATGGAAAATGAAGCAGATTTAAGAGAAGCAATTGTAGCAGGTGGCCGAACATTCCAGTCACCATGCACCTCAGTTTCACTCGCAAACTTTAAAGTATAAGGTGTATTATTGTGTAATTCTATATATGTTGAAAGATCTGCCATCGGTAAGTAACTCCTAAATTTATTTTTATTCTAAAAATTCAAACACCCAAACTAATACGACTCTATTGTGTTGTATGCTGATTGTAACACTTTTTTGTTGAAATGACAGTCTAATTTAGTTAGACACATTTCAAGCCACTTTTTTCAATTGAGCCGTCTTTTGAGCGGGTGTCAAACACCCAAAGGAAAGGCAATGAGTCGTTGCTTATAATCTCACTCGGGCAAGCGAATATTTATAAAAATTTAATGGTAACTTAGGGGTTTTGTTGGTTTTCTTGTTGAAAAAAAATAAGTTTTTTTGGGTTTGAGGTTGGTTTTTGAGGGCAATACAGGAAGCTTCTATATTGTGCTATCAAGTTACCTTGTAAACTATAAGAGATCTTTGCATAAATAGGAACAATCATCAGAAACCCACTTTT
>NZ_FQTR01000316.1 GCF_900128535.1 bacterium endosymbiont of Bathymodiolus sp. 5 South
CAACTCAAGACATTACACTGTCAGCCATTGTTGCGGGTTTTTGTATGTTTACAGTTAGGCTTTTAGCTATTTATTTTAATATCAATTTGCCAAAGTTCCGTTTTAAATAAATCTTTGGATAAAATAACAAGCAAGTCTAATTTTAATATTTTCCTTGTAGCAAGCAAAAAATATTTGCTTGTTTATATCTGAATTAGCTTGTGCTGAATTGCATATTGCCTTCCTTTAGGTGCAAGGAGGAGGGTAGTAGTTGTTTCTTCAAATAACCCATATATTATTTTTTTCTGTATTAAACCTTCGGATGTTGCCTCTTCCAAAAGAATATCAAGCATAATTCTTGACACATTCATTTGTTCTCTTAAATTATCATAGGATGTATAATCTAGTCCCCTTTCATAATCATCAATTATTATTTGCATAAGTTTGTGAGTAGCATCAATACTTTTTTCAGCAGGGACATTTTCTACAGGTGTGAATGGGTTGTTACCGATTTCAGGCTTTTTAAACAGGGGAGCATTATGAAGTGTACGCACAAGTTCATCAAAGTTGAATTCATCATCATTTGAGAAATCTATATAAAGTTTTGTTTGGAGAAATGTAGGGATATTGTGAGTTCCATACTGTTTTATTATTGGAATGATTTTGTTTGAGTTAATATTAGATAGTAATTCGGAAGTAACTATCATTTTTTCATAACCAACACCTCCAGACCCTGAATTAGCTTTTTCTACATAGTTGTCTGTGCAGACTATAACTGTGTAATCAGAATTGGAAAGGTGAGTCTCCATAAAATGAGGAAGATCATCTCCTGCCCTCAGTTCCCATTGATCTATAATGGCATCTACTCCATTATTTCTTAATCTAGTCGCTAAGTCTAAAACCCATTTTTTATGTTCTTGAGAGTCATGCGAATATGAGATAAATACTTTAGGAATTTTCATTTTAATTTTTATAACCAAATAGTGGCGTTATTAGTGTGTTTTTTCAGTTAAAGCGTAAGTCAATGTGGTGATTTGTATAAACAGCGTTAAATATTAAAAACTACTCAGTTACATAGTTTACTATACGCCTTCGCATTTTTCTTAATATTTTCCTTGTAGAAAGTAAAAATACTTGCTAAAACAAAGGGATGTTTGATAGATTTTTGAAATTTATTTACAGAATAATTGTTAATTACTTGAGACCTTTGCATAAATAGGGATGATTAGCAAAATCCAATTTTTGCCCAATTGGTGATTTCTTTAAACCTTGTCCTAGCAGGGCTAAGGCTGGGTTTAAAAAATCGCCAAGTGGGTGAAAAGTGGGTT
>NZ_FQTR01000317.1 GCF_900128535.1 bacterium endosymbiont of Bathymodiolus sp. 5 South
GTTTTGCCGAATTGGTGATTTTATGAAATATAGTCATAGCAAAGCTATGGCTGTGTTTTATAAAATTGTCAAGTTGGTGAAAAATGGCGTTTTGATGATTATTCATATTTATGCAAAGGTCTCGCACCATTTAGTATCTGAATAAATGATGCATTATGCAAAGGTCTCATAGTATAATTCAGGCACTTTTAAGTTAACAACAAATATCTATGTCGCTCGACAAAATTAAAATTTTTAGCGGTAATGCCAACCCATTGCTTTCCGGCGAAATCATCTCAAGTCTAAATGTCGCCCAAGGCAAGGCGCTCGTAGGGCGATTTAGCGATGGGGAATCACAAGTTGAAATCTTGGAAAATGTGCGCGGTTGTGATGTATTCGTTTTGCAGCCCACTTGCGGACCCTCGCCAGCAGAAACTCTGATGGAATTATTAGTCATAGTTGATGCACTAAAACGCTCTTCTGCCGCTCGTATTACTGCCGTTGTACCGTATTTTGGTTATTCTAGACAAGACCGTCGCTCTCGCTTAACACGCGTGCCAATCACTGCAAAACTTGTTGCAAAAATGGTTGAGGCATCTGGTGTTGACAGGATTTTAACGATTGATTTACACGCTGACCAAATTCAAGGATTCTTTAATATTCCAATTGACAATATTTATGCTCAGCCGGTTTTGATTAATGATATCCTTGCACAAAATTATGAAAACACAGTTGTAGTGTCGCCTGATGTTGGTGGTGTTGTGCGTGCGCGTGCTGCGGCTAAACGCATTAACGATTCTGACCTTGCGATTATCGACAAGCGTCGCCCCGCACCAAACATGGTAAAAGTCATGAATGTGCTTGGTGATGTTGAGGGCAGAATTTGTATCTTAATTGATGATATGGTTGATACCGCTGGCACTCTATGTCAAGCGGCTAGTATCTTAAAGGAAAAAGGCGCTAAAAAAGTGGTGGCATACGCAACACATGCTGTGTTATCTGGCTCTGCAGTTGACAATATTAATAACTCTGAAATTGATGAATTGGTGATTACTAATACCGTTCCTTTAACTGAAGCAGCCGTTAAATGCAATAAAATCAGGGTCGTATCCATCGCGCCAAAACTTGCAGAAGTAATTAAACGCATTAGTGAAGAACAATCTATTAGTGCAATTTTTACTGACGACGAATAGTCATAAGACGGTATAATCGCCCCTTTGGATTGTCACAACATCTACTAACTCATGAAAAATACAACAAAAGCACACAAACAAGCACTAGAAAAAGTCATTATGATCGGCAAAGAAAAAGGTTACTTAACCTATTC
>NZ_FQTR01000318.1 GCF_900128535.1 bacterium endosymbiont of Bathymodiolus sp. 5 South
ATGGCTTTGTCTCAGCAATCATATCCAAAGGTGTTGATTTAGGATTAGAGGGTCAGCAACTAGATTTTTATACCCAAGGCGCAATTACAATGATTGCAGGTGGGCTCGCCTCTAAAGCAGGGGGCGGTAGTTTTGAAGATGGGGCTGTTCAGGCGGGGATGGTGTTTTTGTATAATTTTAATAAAATATTAACAGCAGAAGATGCAGAACAAGCAGCAAATGCAAATGCTAGAGCGCTAGAGTTGGTATTTGGTAGTAATGCAGCACCCATTAAAATAGATGGTAGAACACAAACTGAAGTTGATGCGGGTCAAAAGGCTTTAGTAACGGGTATGGCTAGCATGATTGGAGGGGGTTTAATTGGTAAGCTTTCTAAAGATATTATTACAAATCCTATTGTTAAGAGGGCTATTGCACAGTTTTGTAAGGGTGTGGTTTTTTGTAACGGGATGACTCATGGGGGTGATGGGATTAAGATTGAGCCATTTAGAGATCATTTTAAAACAATAAGGGTAATAGATAGTATAAAACCAAAATACAATCCTCAGCAAATTCACTAATGAAATTATTGACTGGAATAGAAATATTAAACAATATATATCAAGAAAATGACGCATATCCAGAGTATATGAATTCTAAAATTAAACCTTGTAGTAAAAAAACTTTTAATATACTCTTAGATAGTTTTGAATTAGGGGATAAATATGCCTCTTTTGCTATAGCTTATTGCTATCATAGTGGTTGTGATGATTTTGACATTAATTTAGATAAAGCTATATATTGGTATAAAATAAATTTTGAAGATAGTGGGCACATAGCTGCAGGTTTTGAACTTGCTAAAATCTACACCTACCAAAAACAATACCAAAAAGCCTTTAAAATCTACACCAAACTCGCAACCATAAACCACCATCAAGCACTAACGGCATTAGGTTTTTTTTACAAAAATGGTCTATATGTTAAAAAAGACTTAAATAAAGCATTAAAATATTATCAAAAAGGATACAAATATGGCAATCTTGCAGCACCTGTTGGAATTGCCATTATTTATAGAAAACAACATAAATATATTAAAAGTTTATTATTGATAATTAAAGTAATAGGGCTTCGTGTTATCTCTTTATTTAAAGGCACTCTTGATGAAGATACTAGAATGATTTAAAAAATTAAAATGTATAATTGCAACACCGCCAACCAACTCACCAGCAGAATTGACAACAACACCCTAACGCACACTTATCAATACGACGCCAACGGCAACCAAACACAAAGCACAGGAAATAATGCTAGAATTATTGAA
>NZ_FQTR01000319.1 GCF_900128535.1 bacterium endosymbiont of Bathymodiolus sp. 5 South
TAAAGTTAGTGCTTCAACTGCAAAAAAATTAGCCAATCCAGAGGTGGAGCTGACCAAAAAAACAGAACAAGAAGTTAAAAAATCTGGCACAAAACTTCAAAAACTAATGTTAAAAATACGGCAAGAAGATTATAAGATAGCAATTGACTTATGGAAATATTTTATCGGCCGCGCTTACTATGAAAATGATAAAAAATATCTATCGCCTGGTTACTTTAATCTTGGTTATTCTCATTACAAGGAGGGCTATTATAAGAAAGCCATTGATGCTCTCAAAAAAGTCATTGAGATTAAGCCTGATTATCATGAGGCTTATCACAATATGGGGGTTGCTTATAATAAATTAAAAGAGTATCAAAATGCCATTGATGCTTTCGAAAAAGCCATTAAGATTAAGTCTGATTTTCATGATGCTTATCGCAACATGGGGGTTGCTTATAATGGATTAGGAAAGTATCAAGAAGCCATTGATGCTTGCAAAAAGGCCATTGAGATTAAGCCTGATTATCATGAGGCTTATAACACTATGGGGATTGCTTATATTGGGTTAAGAAAGCATCAAAAAGCCATTGACACTTTCAAAAAAGCCATTAAGATTAAGCCTGATTATCATGAGGCTTATAACAATATGGGGGTTGCTTATAATGGATTAGGAAAGTATCAAGAGGCTATTGACGCTTACAAAAAAGCCATTAAGATTAAGTCTGATTATCATCACGCTTATACTAATTTATTTGAATTACAACTTATTCAAGAGCAAGACTTTGATCAAGATTTGGTTCAGAAATTTAACATGCATGATGTTGCCAACAAAACAACAAAGATATTTAAAATGCTGACTATTTTTAAATCAATCAATAATGGCACGCAAGTAGCAGGGTGGCAGCAAGCGTTTAGTCAAAAGTACCAAGGTGTGTTGGAATGGAACCATTGGGAATGGAGCAATATTGAAAAATGGATTAACTCAAAACCTAACGACGAGAAAAAGCAGGCTTTACAATCCGCTTTAGAATTTTTTAAAGCACAGTAAAATTATTTGCATTCTTAGTTGTAACAACAGACAGTTTTTTTGATAATCATTGGCGTTAATGCCTTTCTGGCGTTGTACAAGCGTGTCATTAAGATGATACTAACCAGTCTAACTGCTCAACAATGCGGTTTTAAAGGGCAGCTTTGATTTGTGTCAATACATTATTTGCATCAACATAGCACAATGTTGGCGCATAGTTTTTAACTTCAACTTCGCTGTAACTGGCATAAGAAGCAATAATTAATAAATC
>NZ_FQTR01000320.1 GCF_900128535.1 bacterium endosymbiont of Bathymodiolus sp. 5 South
AACCCACTTTTCACCCACTTGGCGATTTTTTAAACCCAGCCTTAGCCCTGCTAGGACAAGGTTTAAAGAAATCACCAATTGGGCAAAAATTGGATTTTGCTAATCATCCCTATTTATGCAAAGGTCTATTTTAAAAATAAAATCACATTATTGTACACGCTTCATCTGTATTAGACTTGACTTTCCAACCTCGATTGAGATAATATTTGTCTTGTGTGGAAAGAAGTTGTACTTTCTCTATGCCCTGTGCTTTATATCTTTGAAGTGTATAGTCTAAGAGTGCCGACCCCCCTCCTTTAACAGTCGTCGTTTGATTTACCGCTAACCCCTCAGGGTTTGCTATAAGTGTTTTAATTTCAGGTGCGGAAATATCTGCACTTTTAGCATAAGATACGGCTTCTATATTGCCTTCGTAAGTAGCAACATGAATTTCGTTTTCAAGCGAACCATCAAAAAGGTCTTCCTCAATAGTTTGCTCTATAGTCTTTGATAGACTTGAAGCCTCATGAGGCTGAGTATCATATGGGTGTATTTCCTCTCCCCATTTAAGTAAAGTAGGTTTTACTTTTGCTTTATATGTCATCATATCAATTTTTGATTCTAACTTGTAAGTTCTAAATTGAAAAGTATTTTGTGTGTCAGTTACTTTAATGAAGTTATTTGTATTGGGCGTTCTTTCAAAGAAGTAAGGGGGGTAATCATCGGCTGTATATTGATAATCTTGAAGGTTAATAAACAAATAAGAGGCATAAGTCAAGCCACTGTAAAATATACCTATTACTAGCAAGGTTTTTAAAAAAATAGAAAAAGTATCTTTAAATTTCATTTACATACCTCCAAAAGGTTCTAATACGATTAAGCGCCTAGTTTCGCCACATTGCTCCAGTTTGGCAATTTGAATTGATAATTATCAAGCCTTGTATTTATGCCCTAGAGCAAATTTTACACTTTAAGAATTTAAATTTTTATTTAAAAATAAAAATTTAAACCCTTAAAATTGTACCTAATTAGGATGATAGCCCCCCGCAATACATCAACTTTTTTTATCACAAAAGTAGAAGGTGTATCTCGTTCCTAGGCACCAACTTGGGAATGCATATAAGCCAAAAAAAACGCTACCAATAAGCGAGACAATCGTTATCAACAAGATAAAAAGCGCAAACTGTGTAAAAGACGAGCGGCGATTGAGCCGATTATCGGACATCTTAAATCGGATTTTAGACTTTCTAGAAACCTACTCAAAGGGCAAGTTGGTGATGAGATTAATGTTTTAATGG
>NZ_FQTR01000321.1 GCF_900128535.1 bacterium endosymbiont of Bathymodiolus sp. 5 South
ATTGTATGACAGTGGAAATGGCACCATCAACGCCGAAGTAACCGGCAGAACAACACAAATAGAAGTCAATGCTGATGGCACCAAAACCATGCTAACAGGAGGCACTAAGACGATTTATAGTTGGGATACTGATAAAGGGGAAATTACTCAAAAAACTGAAACGGTTAAAAGCCACAGTGAAGTGTTGAGGAATCCATTGGTTAATCTTAATGAAGAAATACAAAGATTGGAAGAGTTGCTTATGAGTAAAAAAATCACATCTAAAGAGCAAATTAAGCATATTTATATTTTATCTGACGCTCTTTATACTTTTCGTGAAATACGAGAAAATGATTTAAGCTCCTGTGCCTCTGAAATAGAAAGATTAAAATTAGATTTTGACAAATATTTAAGAGAAAATCAAGATTCAGAAATTATAGGAGAATTAAATAGGATAGACGCTGTTGTGCAAGATTTTATTACTGATATTGAAGTTCAAAACTTGAGAAGAACAGAACAGTCTGCGCAACTTGCACGCGAAAAATACGGAGCAGATAAAATACTGGAAGTTAGCGATAAAGTTAGCGAATTAAAGAAGACGCATAAATGGTTTTTGGATCTTGCAAGTCACAGCCCTGCCATGCGTGAACAATTAGAACACGATATATCAACTATAGAATATGAAATTCAAGTGGCTGAGGAATCTGAAGCTGAACTTAGGCAATGGAAGGTAGAGGAGATAAGTCAGGGCGACATTACAGATCCATTTGTGGGATACATACGCCAAATTATTATAACAATAGAAGATGACCCAGGCACAATTCAAGATGAGTCACGACTGGCAGCAAAATATCCAAACAATACAACTGTTGTCCATATGGATAAAAATGGTAATTACAAAGTTGTATACGGACTTAAATTAAATAAAATACCAAAAGGCGATATTAAGGTTATAATCAATGGGCATGGTGATTCAAAAGGAATTGGCGACAGAAGCATTGAAGAAATTGCCGAACATATTAGTATTATAGATCGGGCTACTGGTGAGGATTCTGGCGTGAGGAAAGTCAGTTTGGCTTCCTGTAGTTTAGGGGAGAAATATGCAATAAAGCTTCTACCTAAGTTACGAGAACAAGGAATAAGTGATGCCAAAGTAAGTGTCAGACCTGCTCCTGTAATGGTTCTTTTGGATGGCAGAAAAATTATAATGGATTCAGAAGAAGGTTCTTCTGGAAAATATCGCTCCAGCGCCCTTAAAAAAACTTTCGCCTTCAATGAAAAAGGCGAAATAGTCCCT
>NZ_FQTR01000322.1 GCF_900128535.1 bacterium endosymbiont of Bathymodiolus sp. 5 South
CCAATCAGCAAAAACCAAGACTATGGAAAACATTATCGGCAAAGCACTCACCAATAGTTACCACAAACGCTTGGCATATTTAGAAGGCAAAGAAATTATCTCTTTAGTAGATTACGCCAAAAAATACCAAATATCACACTCTAACCTTATCAATAAAGCCAAACGCCAAACCATTGAAGCTTTTTCAGAAAAAGGTAAATGGAAAATTGGTAATTAATGGTTCCTAGATAACAAAAACACCCTGCAAAGGCAGGGTGTTTTTATGGTAGATTAAGTATCTATATTTAGAAACTATAGAGCATACCAATACCAATATTATCAATGTTACCATCTGCTCTTATACGCTCAAAAGCAACACGATACTTTATTGTGTCATTAATTTTTCCATCAACACCAACACCATAAACAACATTAGTGTCACTGCCTTTATCGCTATAACCTGTAGCACCAGTGATTGGGGTCAATATACCTGCATTATCATATTGAAATGCAGAAGATTCAGCTTTCATATTCCAAGCACTAACACCTAGTTTAACAAACGGCTCAAAACTATCCGACGGTGCAAAATAATACAGCCCAGACAAACCAAGACTACGACCAGACACGGTTGCAGATGAAGTAATCTTTGCATTAGTAGTGCCAGTACCCGTAAGCGTAGTGCCAGCCAGCCCTATTAAAGATTTCTTAGCTGCTCCTTCTGGCAAGGCAGCCATCGCTGCCTCTAAAGCAGCACCATTAGCGGCAGATAGTGAGGATGTCATTTCATCGCTAGAATAGTTTGTATACGAACCTTCTACTGCAAAATTTTTATTCAAACGCTTACCAAAGGTTACTTTGTAATTATTTTTTTTGTAAGCCTCTTCATTATATGTAATTCCGCGCACAGAACCTTCGGCACCACCAAATTTTGTTTGAACAGCACCTAAGCCAAAATACATATCCTCGCTTTCTTTTGCATGGACTGATGTAGCGACTAAAACCGACAATGCAATTACCTTTAATTGTGTTTTCATTTTATTACCCCTTTATTATTATATTATTTTTAAAAAAACTAGTAGATAGTTTTCGGGCATGAATGATACCTAAAAAAACTAACTATAGGTGGTTTTTTAAGAGAAAATGGAGAATACAATAAAAATAGAGCAAACAAAATAATGTTATTATCTAACACACACACCATCGCTCAAATATTGAGCATTAATACAATTCACATAAACAATGTCACCTTTAAGGATGTTTGTACCGATACCAGAAAGCGTATGGATGGTGCATT
>NZ_FQTR01000323.1 GCF_900128535.1 bacterium endosymbiont of Bathymodiolus sp. 5 South
GTGTCTTTGATGTCTCTGTTGAGGAGTTTGGTGTTGGATTTGGACTTGGAATTGCTTTGGTCAATGTCGGCTATTTGGATATTGCCACTGCTAGGGCTGGACTTCATTTGTACGGACTTGGAGTCTTGGACAGATGAGATATTTAAAACTCCGTTGGTAGCGACATCAACAAAAGTTTGTGGAGATTTTTCAGTGTTAACTTCTTGGTTGGTGGCATACACATTACCCACGCTACCTAATACAAAAGTGTTTAAGTGGCTTAGTATTAAAAGTAGAGTGAAAGGTTTTTTAAGGGTGGGCATTGGTGTTATTTTAGATTGGTTTTTTTAAAGATTAACACAATCTGATTTGCAGAGTCTTATTTTAGTTGGATTTTGATAAAGTGGTTTGTTAAAAAATTACACACTGACCCTAATTATTTTGGTGTCCAATCAAATGGGAGGGCATAGTGCCCTGTTTTATTTTTGTTTATCCTGAAATAATTTCATATTTATCAATTATCTCAGGCTTTAATATTTCACCATTGTCATCCCAATAATGAAATTCTAGACAATCAATCATTCTATTTCTTATTATTAATAAAAAATCAGCCGTGTAGTTATCATTTACTTTTGCCTCAACTTTAATTCCTAGAAAGTCATCTTTTAAATCTATGTAATTCTCTACAAAATTTATATAACCTCCAGCTTCTTCATTAGATTCTTCACTTACAACTTCTAAATTAGAAACAACACGGTTAATATTTTGTTTTGTTAATTTTGTTTCTAATTCTAATATTTTTGTTACAACATCAATTTCAAAATTATTAAGATTTCTTTTTATATTCTTTATTGTATACATTTTATTTCCTAATAAATGCAGTTGAAAGTTCATTTTTTCCATTAGGTTTAATAAAAATCCTAATAGTAACTTTATGCCCATCAATAATTCTAATTATATCTTTCTTCCCGGGGTTTCCTTTATATTTTTCTACTATTTTTTTTATTTTTAAATAAACTTTCTCTTTGTTCTTAAATACATTCATACCATGTTTTTCTGGGTCAAAAATATGATTCATTTTGTTTTTATCTTTTGCTGTCCTTACAACAGCTTTAGCACTGTTTTTGACACCACTCTTAATTGCACGGTCAGCAACCTTACCAATAACGCCAGCACCTAAACCACCAGCAAGATCTAAAATAATATCGCCACTTTTTGCATATTGTTTCCAACTGTCTCCAGTGCCACCGATTTCACCATCATCATGTAAACCGTTTAGAG
>NZ_FQTR01000324.1 GCF_900128535.1 bacterium endosymbiont of Bathymodiolus sp. 5 South
GATTTATTGATTATTGCCTCTTATGCCAGTTACAGCGAAGTTGAAGTTAAAAACTATGCGCCAACATTGTGCTATGTTGATGCAAATAATGTATTGACACAAATCAAAGCTGCCCTTTAAAACCGCATTGTTGAGCAGTTAGACTGGTTAGTATCATCTTAACGACACGCTTGTACAACGCCAGAAAGGCATTAACGCCAATGATTATCAAAAAAACTGTCTGTTGTTACAACTAAGAATGCAAATAATTTTACTGTGCTTTAAAAAATTCTAAAGCGGATTGTAAAGCCTGCTTTTTCTCGTCGTTAGGTTTTGAGTCAATCCATTTTTCAATATTGTTCCGCACACCTTGATACTTTTGATTAAACACACCTTGATACTTTTGATTAAACACCTGTTGCCACCCCGCTACTTGCGTGCCATTATCAATTGATTTAAAAATAGTCAGCACTTTGACTAGCGCCTTTATTTCTTTGTCGATATTATCATACATGTTAAATTTCCGAACTAAATCTTGATCAAAGTCTTGCGTTTGAATAAGTTGTGATTCAAATAACTTAATATAAGCAGCCCCCACACTATTATAATTCTCATAAGCATCAGGCTTAATCTTAATGGCTTTTTCGAAAGCATCAATGGCTGCTTGATACTCTTTTAATTTATAATAAGCAATCCCCATATTGTAATAAGCCTTATGATCATCAGGCTTAATCTCAATGAATTTTTTGTAAGCGCCAATGGCTTTCTTATGAGAGCCCTCCTTACCATAAGAATAACCAAGGTTAAAGTAACCAATAAATATACTTTTTTTATCATCTTCATAATAAGCACGACCGATAACATATTTCCATAAGTCAATTGCTATCTTGAGATCTTTTTCTTTCCGTATTTTTAACATTAGTTTTTGAAGTTCTGTGCCAGATTCTTTAACTTCTTGCTTTATTTTCTCAGTCAGTGTTGACTCTGGATTGAGGGATTCTTTTGTATATTTATCACTAAGTTCTTTATTTTTTTTAATTACTCCTAATACGCTTTCAGACTCTTTAACAAGTTTATCAAGATCTTTGATTTTATCTTCAACCACAAAAACCCCATACGCACTAAGTACCATAATTACACTTAAAAAGATACCAATTACATTTAACCACCGATTAATTAAGCTTCCTTGGCTTTTTAAAACATCTTGCCTTAAATCTTGATATTTAGAGGTATTGTCTACATTTTCTTGTATGTTTTTAATGGTGTCCGATTGCC
>NZ_FQTR01000325.1 GCF_900128535.1 bacterium endosymbiont of Bathymodiolus sp. 5 South
TTGGTATTGATATGAATACCGACCACACTCTAGAAGAAGTTGGTCGTCAATTTGATGTAACACGCGAGCGTATTCGCCAAATTGAAGCCAAAGCCTTGCGCAAACTTAGACACCCCTCTAGAGCGCATAAACTTTCAAGCTTCCTAGAGTAACCCCTTTAGGGCCTTTAGCTCAGTTGGTTAGAGCAAACGACTCATAATCGTTTGGTCCTTGGTTCAAGTCCAAGAAGGCCCACCACATTCACACTAAAAGTATTTTACCCTTTGGGTATTAGACTTGTTGTGTACGCTTATATAACGACACATAAGGTATGATGCTCGCATGGCGTTTGACAAAATTCTCCCACAATTAATTGAATTAACTACCCATGTTGGTGAAGAGATTTTGTCGTATTATAAAAATGACCTTAAAGTTGAGCTAAAGGCAGATGAAACACCACTCACTATCGCTGATCAAAATGCACACCAATCCATTGTTGATGCCTTATCTCAACTAACACCAAATATCCCAATCTTATCCGAAGAATCTGATGCTATGGTTTTTAAACAACGCTCAAAATGGCAGGAATATTGGCTAATTGACCCACTGGATGGGACACGAGATTTTATAGAACAAACGGGAGAGTTTTGCATTTGTATTGCCTATATTAAAAATCATCAGGCAATTTTTGGATTGGTTTACGCACCACTGACTCATGCACACTATTATGGCTTTGACAACAGCGCCCACCAAATCCATAACAACACTAAAACACGCCTCAAAGCATGCGTAGCAACACAACCACTACGCGTGGTAACTGGACACTATTCAGCGCATAGTCAACGACTACAAGCACATCTTGAACAACTTGGTGAGCATCAACTCTCTTGCTTAGGCAGTGCGCTAAAATTTTGTAAAATTGCCGAAGGGATTTACGACTACTACCCTAGATTTGGTCCTTGTTGCGAATGGGATACAGCAGCAGGTGCTTGTATTTTGCAAAATGCTGGGGGTTCAGTGCTTGATGAAAATGGCGCACCACTGAGATACAACACCAAAGATGATTTACTCTCGCCTATTTTCTTTGCCTCAGGCATTAATTGAGAAGCCGAGCGCCTCTCAATTGAATCGCAAAGATAGATCAATTGCTTGAATATTCTTAGTAATACTACCAGTAGAAATATAATCAACCCCTGTTTTGGCAACTGCCAAAATGGTATTTTCGTCAATGTTCCCCGATGCCTCTAAGGGTAATTTTCCATTCGATAAGC
>NZ_FQTR01000326.1 GCF_900128535.1 bacterium endosymbiont of Bathymodiolus sp. 5 South
CAAACTTACCGCCACCCAACTCAGCAGCAATCCCACCAACCACATAAGAGGCGACAGCATTTTGTGCTCTTTGTGCCCATGTGTTGGCTTGGCTACTAACGCCTGCCGCCTCATATGCACCTGACCAGCTGGCGCCATAACTTACAGCGGAGCCTAAAAATCCGCTTTTGAAACTACCGCCAGATAATCGACTTCGTACACCACCAGTTACACCATGGGCTATAAGTTTATTAAAACCTGCTTTCATTGGGTGCAATACCTTGGCATTAAATCCTGCTGTTAATGCGCCTAATATTCCTTGTTTTAAATCCCCTTTGCTTCCAATCATGCCTGACAAAAATCCTGCTGCATAAACATTTAATCTTGGGATAAATAAAATACCAATTAAAAAAAGGGTAGCGTCCCCAATATCTCAAGATTGTTAGGCTACTACAGTTTGTTGAACCATTACAATATGAGTCCCGCTAATTTTAAAAAAGAAATTATAAACATTATGGAGTATAAAAAAAGCCCGTATATTCTTAAATAATGATTTTTCTTTGTGCCGTCAACTCCAATTGACTCATAACCTAAAAGTATTTTTCTACCTGCAAAAAAAGACAATATTTGCACAAGTAAAAAATATGAACTTACATAAAGCCACATATTTTCATACCCATTTAAGCCAGAAAATATAAAATATATAAATCCAATAACAAGGTTAATAATAACAATATTTTTTTTCAAAAATTGCATCATTTAGGTAATTGGCTACTTATTAAAGAAGTTACAGCGCCCGCTTGGGGTCCAATCGTTTTCCCTATACCAAATCCAGCTATATAAGATTTTACACCATCCCAATTACTATAAATAAAGCCATTTGCTAGATCTGCTATTATACCAACTGGTCCGGCTACAGGTATTGATCCAGGATAAAATACAATCAAAGCATTCGCTCCATTACCAACTCCACTCAAAAACTCGGTGCCACTAATATTGCTTTCTGGTGTGTTATATTTAGGTCCAAATACTATTTCCAATGCTTTGGCATTAGCATTTTGTCTTTGTACTGCTTCTACAATATCTGGGTCCTGTCCTCCAATCCATTTTCTAGTTTTACTATCATAAAGATCATTAAACATCCTACTAAACGCCGCACTCATCCCGCCATTAGCAAACTTACCGCCACCCAACTCAGCGGCAACCCCGCCGACCACATAAGAAGCGATAACATTTTGTGCTCTTTGTGCCCATGTGTTGGCTTGA
>NZ_FQTR01000327.1 GCF_900128535.1 bacterium endosymbiont of Bathymodiolus sp. 5 South
GAAATAACGACATGGTAACGCTCATCTGAATAAGGGTCTAAGCGGCTGACTTTACCCTCTTTATAACCCCATAAAACTTTGCCTTCCTCAAGGTGGTAAGCGTTGTCGGTAAATCTTCTGCCACTTTGATCGTCTATTGATACATCGTATAACCGAGAACTGACCTTAGTCTCAATGCCATTTTCTTTCAGTCCGATTAAGGTATTTTTTGAAAAATCAGAGCCTAGGCTACACCCCACCATGGAAACTTTTTCAATATTTGAATTTTTGGGGAGATCCTCTCTTAAGGTAACAATATCATTGACGATATCACGATAGGTTCTATCTGCTGTTGTTCTCTCTAGACCCTTATCATCGCCATGTCCATTAAAAACAAGTTTAATATCACTGGCTTCTGGTATCTCGCTTAAACTCAATCCATGCACCACCCGATAGTTGCCTTCCTTATCCATTTGAATCAGCGTGGAATTTGTAAAATGTTTGCCAGCCAGAGCTGCTGAACTCTCTGCAATAATGCTTTCATCTTCTATCTGTACAAAAACATGATAAGTGCTCTTGGAGAAAGGACTAACCTCGTGCGTATCCGGCACTGCAAATTTTTCCCATTGCTGTAATGCGTATTGAGATCTTTGAGCCGAATCTATGAAAAAGCGCAAGCTATTTAGAAAATCTTGTGTTGCTGGCTCGTATTTAGATTGATTCTCTTGATATATATCTAATTCACTTTTAATACCTTCTAACATTTCCAGTTTTTTGTCAATATCTGAACCGTATTTACTCTTGTCCATTTTATCTATCAAGCCAGATATAAAAGGATTTTCAATGCGGCTCTGCACAAATCCATGGACTTTTTCTAACTTCACTTTAATTGCTTGCGTGCCTAAATTCTCTTCTATATCGCCGACTATTTTCCTTAAAAACCCCACCCTAGATTCATAGTTCATTTCCTTGGCTTGCTGAATATCTTCTTTTAATTTGTTTAAAAAATCATAACACCTTTTTCTTTCCCCTTCGTCTTCAATTAATGTATCTAACGACTGCATCATTTCATCCACAAGGGTTAAATGCTCATCAAAATCACCCAATGGATTCTTTAACACTTCACTGTGGCTCTTAACCGTTTCAGTTTTTTGACTCATTCCTCCTTTATCTGTATCCCAGCTATAAACGGTCTTGGTGCCTCCTGTTAGCATGGTTTTGGTGCCATCAGCATTGACTTCTATTTGTGTTGTTCTG
>NZ_FQTR01000328.1 GCF_900128535.1 bacterium endosymbiont of Bathymodiolus sp. 5 South
GTAACATCAGAAAAATTTAAACTCAGGCGCTTAGCAATTGATTTAATATTGAGCAGTGACAAAATTCGCCCAATATTAGGATCTTGGTCAGTGAATACGCCTTTTTTGACATTTATATCAAGATGACCAGTGATATCTTGATAGTTCATATTCCATGGGGCACATTCGCAAGCAAGGCTCACATCAAAATCAAATTCCCCGCCTGTAACTTTTTCTTTAACTTTCAACCGTTGCAAAAATTCAGCCAAATTTTTGCCTTTTGCCTTAGCACTAAGTTGTGTGTGTTTACCATCCCAAGCGCCTTTAAAACTAAGCACTTTTTTGCTAACACCAAACCCTTCAAACTGTAAATTATTAATGGAAAGTACGCTATCCTTAGAAACCAACTTGACACTAAAGTCTGGGAAAATATCTTCGTTAATACGAATGTTTTTAGCACTTAAATGCATACTAGGAAAATCTTCTGGTGTGATTTTCCAATTACCTTTAATCGCATCTAAACTTATGACCTTTAAGCCTAATAATCTAACATTCGGAATGCCCTTTTCATTTGGAAAAACTGCCACATTACCCTTAGCCGATTTGGATTCAACCCTGCCACGCCAAGATTGATCAAGTTGCTTCGTTATGTACGCTTTAAAGCCACTGCTACTGTCAATCAATTCCACCCCAAAGATACGCTCGTGGTCATCAGCCTTGTTGTTAGGATTGATACGAATGTCAAATAGCTTGCCGCGAATCTTGCCGCTACCAGTGGCAGTAATCTTATTATGATGAAATGCCAGCTTTGAGTTATAGCCCTCAATCACAACCTTGTCATCTAGCACAGACAAACGATTATCTTTCAGGCTCAAGTCAATATCCAATATTAACTCTCTTTCATCTAACGGAATCACCGAGTGCATATCGCCATTTACTCTGCCAGATAAATTAATACTATTTAGCATTTCATGTATTGACTTATCAAGTGGTGCGCGTTTTAAAAATTCAACCAAGCGCTCGCTCTGAGTATTAATTTTGCCAGTAACTTTGGCATCTAAATCTTGTTGACTGATATCATCAATTTGAATTTTTATCGCATTGAGCGCCATATTATTAAGTTTGCTATCATGCACCATCACTGTCATTCTTTTGCCATCCAGCTCCAAACTGGCATTAAGTTTTTTAAGGGGTTCCCAATCCGCATCAAACTTCAACTCTAATGCTTTTAATTGACTACTAAATTGCACCTGT
>NZ_FQTR01000329.1 GCF_900128535.1 bacterium endosymbiont of Bathymodiolus sp. 5 South
GTTAGTATCATCAGCAAAGACGGGTCACTTTTACACAACAACTAAGAACAAACGACTACACCCAGAAAAGGTGGAAGTTAAAAAGTTTGATCCAGTTGTAAGACAGCATGTGATGTATAAGGAAGCCAAGATTAAGTGACTTTAACTTATCAAAAAGTTGATACCAATGATTTAATTTTAGAAGATTGGAAGCGTTACTTAGATCTAACAGAAAAGGCAATATTTGAAAGTGAATTAAGTGATTATGATTGGTATTTAGTAGTAGAAAATCACAAAGTGATTGCTGTTTTTCAGATTATTAAAGTAAAATGTGTTAAGTACGCTAAAAATTTAAAGATTATATTTCATCCTGATTTTAAAAATGATGAAAATGATATAGTTGAAATTATCTTGTTTATATATGAGTCTATGCTACTTGTTTGTAGCGGGGAAGAGATTAAGAAACTGAAGTTATATATTGATGATTTATTAATACATAGTATATTTATGGTAATTGCTAAACATCAGGCAGATAATAAAGATATAATGAAGGTTGAGAATTATCGTAAGTGGATAGAAATCCATATGCATTAGGAGGGCAGTTTTATGAAAATGATAAACGAAAAAAAATTAAAAAACAAGTTAGTAACAATGCTAAAAGAAGACTGGAGCGGTAAAAAAGGTTACCTTACGGATAACGAAATGTTTAAATACTGTCAGTTTTATACCGGTGATTTTTGGAAAAAATCAGAAAAGACCAATAAGAAATCTGCATAATTTTTTAAATTTTTAACAATAAAAAGCCGCTATTAATAGCGGCTTTTTATTGTCTGATGGTTTTTTAATTACTCTTTTAAGATTGTATCAAGTGCAATGTGCCCAACTGACTTTTGATATTGTGATATTTGGTCAAAGTTAAGATATTGGTAAATATCATTAGATGCTGGCTCTATACCTTGCATTGCTGATAGGTATTCTTCTACGGTTGGAATGCGCCCAAGTTTTGCAGCAATGGCGGCGACTTCGGCGGATGATAAATACACATCGGCATCATCCCCTAGGCGGTTAGGAAAATTGCGTGTTGAAGTGGAAACTACGGTGGCATTGTCTTTGACGCGTGCTTGATTGCCCATACATAGCGAACAACCGGGTATTTCTGTATGCTGAGTAAGCGACTCAAAAGTTTGATACACACCTTCTTTTTTAAGTTGCGCTTCATCCATGCGTGTGGGTGGCGCAACCCAAAG
>NZ_FQTR01000330.1 GCF_900128535.1 bacterium endosymbiont of Bathymodiolus sp. 5 South
TTTTTGCGGTACTGGATAAAAAGCAGTTTTGTTGATTTAGATGGTTGGAAAAATGGGTGGTTTTGGTTTGTTTGGAGTGGTTTTTAAGGGGCGACTAACTAGAGACATAAAGTCACATAATGGAGGTGTTTGGAAAATAGCAAACAGTGTAAAAAACTTAGGTGCTAAAAAAACTAGACTTGGCACAGCAGATAAAAGTTTAAAAATAATTGGAGATTGAGTAAATGAATAAAGATGATTTAGATATTTTTAATAATATTCCTCCATTTGGTAATTACTTTAGAGAAGTTTATAATAAAAAATGGTTTAGGATTCACAGTTTGTATAACGGAAAAAGATATTCAGATTCTAAAATAGAAAATAAAGAAATTTTACTTAGAAATCAAACTGTATTTAATAAAATTATGAATGGCGAAATAGTTGGCTTTTTAACTGCTTTTGATAGTAGTTTAGAATCTCAAAATAAGCAATGGATAAATTCATTAGACTTACACTACTTTACCACATACGATATTGCAGAAGATAAAGATAATGAATATCTTGTTGATGCTTATTATTTTATTCTTAATAAATCAAAACTTAATGATAGCATGATACTTGATATTGCAGGTAATGATTTTGATGGCGAGTTATTATTTTATTCTTTGAATACTGGAAATATATTTGCACCTTATGATGGTGGGATAGATTTAATAATAGAAAATAGCAAAGAACTTATTGAGCATAAAAAATATTTTTCAAAATGGCTTTCTAATAGAAAAGATGGGCTTTAAATTTAAACAAAGGAACACCACCATTTTTTTTAATAAAAACTAAAAACAATAAAACAACCCTCAATATAAGGCATTATTGCCCTAATATGCGATATTAAATAAAGGGAACACCTTGAATTTAAAATCATAAATAATGGGTTGATTAAATAAAGGAAACAAAGGAAATGCTACTCTTTTATTTTTTTACTGACACAACCTTAATTGTTGGTCGGATGAGTAAATATTTTTAATAAATCAGAATACACTTTAATAAAACAGTATATAACTCCTGTAAGAATTGGTAAAGCCAACAAATATCGCCCTATAACTAGTCAACCCTTAAAAACCACACAACAAATTGATTTATAACAATAAAACCAACAATAACCATAGACAAATCAACCAACTTTTTCTAAAATACCTCTTATTTCTTGGTTGTTTTGCTTAAAAAAATGTTAACTAAATCCAGCCCAA
>NZ_FQTR01000331.1 GCF_900128535.1 bacterium endosymbiont of Bathymodiolus sp. 5 South
TACCCGCCTATCGCCTAAATGCAAATCACAACTGAAGAATTACATCATGAGAACCATCACTATTGTAACCGACTATCGCCTAAATGCAAATCACAACCGGTAAATTCAGATACTGCACCGTTTGGTGATTGTAACCGACTATCGCCTAAATGCAAATCACAACGGTGACCTTACCTTTGAATCTGCGGCTTATATTGTAACCGACTATCGCCTAAATGCAAATCACAACTTTGGGGACTTGGTCATGCTTCCGTTGGTGATTGTAACCGACTATCGCCTAAATGCAAATCACAACTAAAAAAATTGAGACAACAACAAACACCGGATTGTAACCGACTATCGCCTAAATGCAAATCACAACATTCTCACCATGTCAGCCGCAACTGAATTTATTGTAACCGACTATCGCCTAAATGCAAATCACAACTGTGTGCACTTTCAAATCAAACGAGCGTTTATTGTAACCGACTATCGCCTAAATGCAAATCACAACTTGAACATGGCCATATTCACGGCTATATGAATTGTAACCGACTATCGCCTAAATGCAAATCACAACTTTAAACGCCGTTCTAAGTTGTCTAAGCGATTGTAACCGACTATCGCCTAAATGCAAATCACAACTTGTGGCGAATATGGTGATAAAACCCGCCGATTGTAACCGACTATCGCCTAAATGCAAATCACAACTTCCGGTACTCGTACTCATCGTCGTAATCAATTGTAACCGACTATCGCCTAAATGCAAATCACAACTTGCGGCGAGTATGGTGATTTAACCCGTCGATTGTAACCGACTATCGCCTAAATGCAAATCACAACTTTGTTGGCTGGATTCAATATGCCGCTGCGATTGTAACCGACTATCGCCTAAATGCAAATCACAACTGATGAAAATCTTCAAGATTCTTATCCTATATTGTAACCGACTATCGCCTAAATGCAAATCACAACTTATTATTGTGTGGTCTTGTCTTTGCTCTCATTGTAACCGACTATCGCCTAAATGCAAATCACAACACCCTAAGCCTCCTAGCGACGAGCAATCTAATTGTAACCGACTATCGCCTAAATGCAAATCACAACTATATTTAAAAATAGCAATAACAACTTTACATTGTAACCGACTATCGCCTAAATGCAAATCACAACTCGATATAAACCAGCCACCAATAGACACTATTGTAACCGACTATCGCCTAAATGCAAATCACAACTTCCA
>NZ_FQTR01000332.1 GCF_900128535.1 bacterium endosymbiont of Bathymodiolus sp. 5 South
AGAATGAGGGCAATGAAATACATTGTCATTTGTCTGAAAATTTGAGCATAGATGATTATAAATCTAATTATTTGGGGGAGTGGGTGGAAATTACTGGAAAAATTTCACAGGCTGGAGATATTATTAAAGAAATAGAAATAGAAAAGTTAAAGAAAATAACAAAACTTGGTCAAATAAATATTGCTTTTGGTGATAATCCATGATCAAAACCCCAGCAATTTACCAAGCAAAAAACGGTGCTATTGAATTGAAAGCAGATGTAAGTTCTGATACCATTTTGGCGTCGCAAAAACAAATGGCGCAGATTTTTGAGGTAACACCGAAAAACATAACCATACATTTAAAACAAATATTTGTCGATAAAGAGCTAGAAGAAAAAGCAACTTGTAAGGATTTTTTACAAGTTCAAAAAGAAGTTAAAAGAAATATTAAAGAATATAACCTAGATGTGGTTATTGCAATTGGTTATCGAGTAAATTTAGTGCTAGGTACTAAATTTAGAATTTGGGCGACCAAAAGTTTTGACAATTTCAAAATAGAACAAATAGTAAGAAATTATTTAAACATTTCACCATTAAGAGTTGTTTTTGGTGTTGCCCAGCCAGAATTAAGTCAAGAAAATTTAGACAATATTAAAATCCCTAATATTTTATTCAATAACGATTGTCAATTATGAATAGAAACAACCTTAGTTGATACATGAAAATTATCAAAAGCATAAGCGAGATGCAAAAGTGGCAAAATGATAGCGCTAAAATCGCCTTTGTGCCAACCATGGGTGGTCTTCATCAGGGGCATTTGTCCTTGGTTGAATTGGCTAAGCAACAAGCCGATAGGGTGGTGGTCAGTATTTTTGTTAATCCTGCACAATTTGCCCCAAACGAGGACTTTGCTGCTTATCCTCGTGCGTTAGAGCGGGATTTGGTGTTATTGGATGGGGTGGATGTTGTGTTTACGCCAAGTACGCAAGACATGTATCCTGATGGGGTAAACTCAAGCGTTGATGTGGGCGCAGTTGGGCAGATTTTGTGTGGTCAATCACGACCACATTTTTTTAATGGTGTGGTGCGGGTGGTGCAACGATTATTTGAAATTATTCATCCTGATGTGGCAGTATTTGGTCAGAAAGACTATCAGCAGTTACACATTATTAAACACTTTACCTCAGGTACTGAAATTATTGGGGCACCGATTGTGCGTGAGGATAACGGTTTAGCCATG
>NZ_FQTR01000333.1 GCF_900128535.1 bacterium endosymbiont of Bathymodiolus sp. 5 South
TAATCAGCGAAATTATCTTTTAAATTTAAAATCATGAACCTAATATCTCTTAACACAAACTTTGCTCGCATTCTACTATTAAGCACAGCCCTTATTGTCTCAATCAACACGATTGCAGGCGGACGCTCTAGTGAGCGCAACCTAATGGATGATTACTTGCAAGATAAAACATCAGAAAATCCTGATGCCTCTGCTATTCCCTTACAACGATCCGCATTCATCAATAACAACGCTTTAGTCTTTAACCGAGGCGCCACTGGCGTGGATAACGATGATTTTGATAAAAAATTCTCACTTGCCAAAACACTCACAAACATTCGTAATAGTTCTAATGCAACAACAGACAGTTCTAACGCACAACTCCTCAACAGTTTGCTGAAAACATTCAATGTTGATTTAAAAACCAATGGCTTTGTAAAAATGGATTTACAAAAAAGAACGCAAGAAGCCACTCTTTCAGGGTTGCTTGACAACATGTCACCAAGCGCAATATTTAACCGTTTTGACCTCAGTGCCAGCAATGGCCAACATTGTGGTGAGTACCGAGTGATTTATCATAAAAATAATGGCAATAGATTCTTCCTAAGTTTTGAGGCTAAATACCCTAATCCTGAACCTAGTAAAGGCAAAAAAGGCTGTGCTGCAGTCGCAGATTTTTGGAGAGAAATAGGAAACATGAGCAAAACAGATGCGCTACTGCAACTAGAAAAATTCTTTTATCAAGGCTTAGAGCACAATGGCGTTCAATTACCTGCAGCCATTAATTTCACCCACTACACCCACGGCACAGGTCAAGTGCGTTCTAACACATTCGTTGATCGTCCATGGCAACTTAGAGAATTTAAAACCGATATCAACGCCAAAGGAGAGGCTGTTTTTGTTGCTGACAGCGTTAAATCCAACCCATTAGCTGAGCTTTTTGCTAAGGAAGGGAATCAAGATTCAAATTCGTTAAAGGCTTTGAGGATTTACTTCGCGCGTGATTTTGGTGGCTATGTTGACAACTTATTAGCGCCTGAAAAGCGTGCAACTAGCCCTAGTTCTAACGACATTATCAATGGTTTTAATTTGGGGGCTGATAACCACTACAATGAATTTCAATCAGACTCAAATGTTAATGATAATACCGCTTATGATACAGCCCCAAACTTAAAAGCAATCATCAGCAAAAAACTAGCCGCATTAGATTTGTCAGGTTATAGTGCAAA
>NZ_FQTR01000334.1 GCF_900128535.1 bacterium endosymbiont of Bathymodiolus sp. 5 South
TACGCACTACTACCATGATTATACAAACTCACAAAAGCCGCACTCCTTGCCCCATTCGCAAACTTACCTCCGCCCAATTCTGCGGAAACGCCACCTATAACACTACTAATCATAGTATTAGTAATTTTTAAGAAAAACGACCAAAAAATAAGAGCTATTTTAGAAAAAGTTGGTTGATTTGTCTATGGTTATTGTTGGTTTTATTGTTATAAATCAATTTGTTGTGTGGTTTTTAAGGGTTGACTATTTATATTCCAGACCTAGCTATGTATACTATAAAAATTAAGGCAGATATAAAAAAACTAAGAAAGAAAGAAAAAAAGAAAGAAAGAATAGTGCGCACCTTATTTTTAAATACACCTTTTAGGTACATATACACACATATATATATTGGCAATAATCCTACCAATAGAATACTCATACCACGACCTAAAGAATCTATAAAAATTACAGAATCAAATATCTTAGATATTAAAAAATTTGCAATTTCTTCCATTTATCTAAATTTATTAATTACTTTTTGATCTATAGGAGACCATACATTATCTTTCAAAAAATTATTTATACCACCCCAATACCCTCTCCCAGAACCCTGAGTTCTAATATATATAGAATTATTAATTAAAACTGCATCCCTTGTTACTACCCCAGGATAGAGTACATGATTGGGTAATGTTACATTGACAACTCCTGTAGATGTTGGAATTGAAAAAATATCGTCTGAATTTAAAGGGAGTAGGGCTACATCAAAAAGCTGTGCAGTGCCATTGTTTAAAACTGCACTCTTTTGGTTGGGAAATGCACCTACCTTCTGCACTTGAAGCGCAACATTTTTAATTGAGCAACCTTGAGAACTCGTAGAACACACAACTGAAGATGTTCTTTCGTAATCATGTGACCCTTTAGAAATTAGATGATCAAAGGAATCATTAAACAAATACCTAAACGCCCCCGTCTGCGCCCCGTTTGCGAATTTACCACCGCCAATCACCGAGATGGTGCCACCAACGACCGCATCTCTAACAGTATTGCCAATCATCTCAAACATATTCTTTGAATGTCTTGATGATCCAAGGTAGGAGCCAAGTGAACCTGATAAGAAACCAGCACCAAAACTACCGCCCATTCTGTCTTGCACGATACCGCCTGCTAATCCATGAGCGGCTAAGGTTTTCATAGAGCCTGATTCCCAACCTGGGTTGTATT
>NZ_FQTR01000335.1 GCF_900128535.1 bacterium endosymbiont of Bathymodiolus sp. 5 South
AAATCCCATAATATTCTCACTATATTAAAATAGACAAATTATAATAGGAAAATTCATTTAAATAACTGCTATGTTAAATATTTCACTTTCACCAACAAAAGCCTTGGCCGTAGTGCTGAGTGTTTTATTGACACCGATTAAAGCGTTGCGTTTGCGTTATGTGCCGCTCTTGTTGGTGTATTTTGCCTATGGCAGTAATGCTTTTACCGCCATTGCTGAGATGTTTTGGGTGAAAGACTCGTTGGATATGAGTGCAGCAGATTTGGCAGAGTTAGGTATATGGCTGACAGTGCCGTGGACGGTGAAAATGATTTTCGGCTCATTGGTTGATAGTGTGTTGATTTTTGGCTCCAACCGTAAATCTTATGTTTACATTGGTGCATTGCTCATTACCATTAGTTCTTTAATGATGATTGCGGTGGTGGGTGATTATTCAATTGTTGCAGAGTTTTCTAAAAAGAGTGTTTATATTTTTGCCAGCGTGATTGCTGTTGTTGGTTTTGTGATGCAAGATGTGGTGGCAGATACGATGAGTACTGAGGTGATAGATAAGAACCAGTCTAAAGAAGAAATCCATCAAGAATTAGCAAGTATTCAGGTATTAGCGCGTTTGTCGTTAGGTTTTGCGATTTTTATAACGGGTTGGATTGGTGGTGAGCTGGCAGATGTTTTTAAAGACGAGCGCGAAGTGGTTTTTATGATTGCGTTATTTATACCTTTGTTGTCAATTCTGGGAGTGAGCTTGGTACGCCTTAACCCTGTGCCAACATCTAAGCTCAATAAACATGTGTTATTTGGTGGCTCGGCTCTCGCATTATTTGTTGTGATTATGGGTTATGCGCAAGTACCTTATTCGCAAGAGATTGTGTTTGTTATCTCACTTGGCATTGTATTGACTTTACTTAATGATTTGATTGGCGATTTGAGCGAAAATGCGATTCGCCATATTAAGATGGCAATGATTATTATTTTTGTCTATCGTGCGATGCCCTTAGTTGGTGCGTCTTTACGATGGTGGCAAATTGATGTGCTTGGCTTTGATGAATCATTTTTTGCTAAGTTGTCAGCGATTAGTGGTGCGATAGCTTTGGCAGGGATGTGGTTGAGTGCTAAATTTATTGTTAAGCGCAATATTGGTGAAGTCTTGATATTTTTAACTATTATGGGCACTTTATTGTCTCTGCCGATTGTGGCAATGTATT
>NZ_FQTR01000336.1 GCF_900128535.1 bacterium endosymbiont of Bathymodiolus sp. 5 South
CTTAATCCGTCACCTTAGAAACAACACCCGCACCAACAGTGCGTCCACCTTCTCTAATAGCAAATCGCAAACCTTCTTCCATAGCGATTGGAGACAGAAGCTCTACTTCCATTTTCACATTATCACCTGGCATTACCATCTCTACATCTTTTGGTAATTGGCAAGCACCAGTTACATCTGTTGTTCTAAAGTAGAACTGTGGACGGTAGTTGTTAAAGAATGGCGTGTGTCTTCCACCTTCGTCCTTACTCAACACATAAATCTCAGCTTCAAACTTCGCATGTGGCTTAATAGAACCTGGTTTAGCCAATACTTGACCACGCTCTACATCTTCACGCTTGGTACCACGAAGTAACACACCAACATTATCACCGGCTTCACCTGAATCAAGTAACTTTCTAAACATTTCAACACCTGTACAAGTCGTTACTTGTGTATCTCTAATACCAACAATTTCTAGCTCATCACCGACATTAACAATGCCCGCTTCAATACGACCAGTTACTACAGTACCACGACCTGAGATTGAAAACACATCCTCAATTGGCATAATAAAGGTTTTATCCGTGTCGCGCTTAGGGGTTGGGATATATGAATCTAGCGCTTCAACCAACTTAAAGATTGAAGGCACACCAATCTCTGATGTATCGCCTTCTAATGCTTTAAGCGCACTGCCAAAGATAACGGGCGTGTCATCACCTGGGAAGTCGTATTCAGTCAATAATTCACGGATTTCCATCTCAACCAATTCAACCAATTCTTCATCATCAACCATGTCTGCCTTGTTCATATAAACAAGAATATAAGGTACACCTACCTGCTTAGACAAAAGAATGTGCTCACGAGTTTGTGCCATTGGACCGTCTGTTGCAGCAATAACGATAATAGCACCGTCCATCTGTGCAGCACCGGTAATCATGTTCTTAACATAGTCAGCGTGACCCGGGCAATCAACATGTGCATAGTGACGATTTTCTGATTCATACTCAACATGTGCTGTTGAAATTGTAATACCGCGTTCTCTTTCTTCAGGTGCATTGTCAATATCTGCATAGTCATTAAACTCACCACCATTCGCCTCAGCCATAACCTTAGTTATTGCTGCTGTTAAAGTTGTTTTACCGTGGTCAACGTGGCCGATTGTACCTACATTGACATGGGGTTTGGTTCTTTCGAATTTTTCTTTTGACATATT
>NZ_FQTR01000337.1 GCF_900128535.1 bacterium endosymbiont of Bathymodiolus sp. 5 South
CAAACTTACCGCCACCCAACTCAGCAGCAATCCCACCAACCACATAAGAGGCGACAGCATTTTGTGCTCTTTGTGCCCATGTGTTGGCTTGGCTACTAACGCCTGCCGCCTCATATGCACCTGACCAACTTGCGCCATAACTGACAGCTGAGCCTAAGAATCCGCTTTTGAAACTACCACCAGACAATCGACTTCGCACGCCACCAGTTACGCCATGGGCTATACCTGCTTTCATTGGATGCATAAATCCTGCTGTTAATGCACCTAACATTCCTTGTTTTAAATCACCTTTGCTTCCTATCATGCCTGACAAAAATCCTGCTACATAAACATTTAATCTTGGGATAAATAAAATACCAATTAAAAAAGGGTAGCGTCCCCAATATCTTCTCCCTTTTATTCGATTGTTGTCTGAAATTGTGAGGGGTTTATAATTTTCTTATTATTCTAAAAATTATATATGTATAAATACACAATAAAACTAAATAGATAATGCTATTGATATACTCATGTCTTACTTTTTCACTTTGTTCATTTATATAAGATGCAATCTGAGATATAGCCTTATCTTGACGTTGATAATCTTCTTTTAAAAATTGAATAATTTTTCTTGATTTTTTTAAATCTTGATTTTTAATAGAATCCTCTAACAAAATAACAAATTTTTCTATGTTACTTTCTGTATTGATCATTGGTATAGGCATATAACTACCTAATACAAATATTTTTGTTATCAGTCCAATAGCGATATACAATGGAAGAAAGTATATTGAGTGCTTTTTTTTCATTTCCTAAAATCCTATTTTTTTAAGTTCTTTTTCTCGTTCTCTATAAATTTTATCCATAGTATTCTTAGTTTTCATAACTTTACTATTTGCTCCTAAATATTGCCCTGCCATCAATTTTATATCATAAACTTGCATTGCTCCACCTATAGACATCATGCCATATCCAATCACCTTAGAAAATGGGTGAGGAAGAAGTGCTAACATACCGCCAACTCCTGAAAAAATAACACCAGTCAGACCCCATCCACTCCACCCGCTAGATGTTTTTTCGCCACTATTCTCAAGCTCAGAATTGCCAAAATCATTAAACATCCTACTAAACGCCGCACTCATCCCGCCATTAGCAAACTTACCGCCACCCAACTCAGCAGCAATCCCGCCAACCACATAAGAAGCGACA
>NZ_FQTR01000338.1 GCF_900128535.1 bacterium endosymbiont of Bathymodiolus sp. 5 South
CTCGGTAGCCTACCGAGAAAAAATGATACTATTGTATGTTTTGTATCAGGGGATTTTTTGGTTTATTTTTGTAAGCACAATTGGAATTTTTATTAAGGATTGGGCTTGGTATAAAGAAAATGCAATTCACCATACTCATAAAAGAGTTAGAAAAAAATATTTAATGGTGTTTTATATTTTTTTTATAGGGCTTCTGCTCTTTGGAACGATTGTCTTAAATATATCTGAGGGTTCAAAATTTTATATGCTATACGAACAACTAGATAAAGTAGGTAGAAATAACGATATTTTTCAGTGGAATAGCATTTATGGCTTTATTTTTAATAGACTAGTCTTCGCTTCTCTTGCTTATTTAATGACATTTGGTTTTATAATTTCAATACTAACTACAAAAATACTTTTTACAAATAATTTAAATAAAGGAGAATAACCGTGAGTCTAACAAATGAAGAGCAACAAGAGCAAGATAGTCTATCAAAAGTTAAATTGGCGGTAGACACTGTTTTTTCTGCACAAGTAGAAACAGCACGAATTTTAGGTGCTAGTGATGATGCACTTAAAGCCATGAATAATACCTTTAAGTTCAAAGGTGGTGCACTGGGTATCGCTCAAATTGCCCTTGCTACTAATCAAGAGGGTGCAGCGGGCGGTATTGATGCGGCGATTAGTTGGGGTATTGGAACGCTTGCTGGTATTGCTGGTGCAGCATTGTTCTCTAATCCTATAACGGCAGCCGTAGTTTTAGTTGGTGTAAGTTTTGGTGGTAGTGAACTTTATAATAATACAGCCAGCAATTCAGTAAAATCAACTCTTAACAACTGGTTTAATGATGATATTACCCCCGAACAAAAACAACAACAATTCAACATTATTGTTGATGGTGCTTCTTCTGAGTTCAAACAAGCCTTCGAAGCAGAAAGCGGACAAACGCTAGAACAAATCAAGCGGGAAGTTGATTTTAATGCCAACAAAAATATATTAGAGACTCCAGGCTGGGTAGACGATGCCTTAGCAGAAATTAACCAAAACCCACTTAACAAATTCCAAGACCAACTTGATGCTACTGCTAACAATCCAGAATTAAAAGATAGTGTCAAGCAAGTTGAAAATGAATTCAAAGATGAAACCACGACAAATAAAGATATCCCTAGTTATGATGAATGGTTTGATGAAAAATT
>NZ_FQTR01000339.1 GCF_900128535.1 bacterium endosymbiont of Bathymodiolus sp. 5 South
TGGTTAATGAGGGGCTTGATTGCCTTTGGTTTTCACCTAATAGGTGAAACTGTTTTTTGGTTGAAATCATTATACCAGTTGGGGTTTGTGCGTTTTTTTAGTTTTTATTTTTGGATTGGGGTAGATAGGTAAAAAGTTCACAGCACTCTTTAAGTCTTGCACATCACCAGGTAGTGTAAATTCTTTTCTGTAAATTCAACATAAACACTTTTTTAAAGTTTTTGGTTTTTTGCTTGCAAAAACCCGAATAATAAAAAACCAAAAACTTTAAAAAAGTGTTCACCTCTATTTATTCTATTGTTTTTTTCGACAAAATAATAGGAGTAATAAAGATGAACAATAATGATAATGAATTCAACGCAATTAATGGTAATAATTTAGCCAGTGTATACGAATTAATCTCAACCTACGGTATGGAGGCCACGCCTCAAGCCATGGAGATTCTATTTAACGAGGCAATGCTGATAGAGCGAACCCAACACCTAGGTGTTGGGCATTACGAGCGAAGTAATAACAGATTAGACTATGCCAATGGTTACAAACCTAAGCGGGTTAAAACTCGCATTGGTGAATTGGATCTGTCAGTACCACAAACACGAAATAGTGATTTCTATCCTAATTGCCTAGAAAAAGGTTTGCGCTCTGAGAGAGCCTTAAATATCGCCCTAAGTGAAATGTATGTCAATGGTGTGAGTACTCGCAGAGTGAGTAAAATCATTGAATCAATGTGTGGTACCAGTGTCTCCTCACAAATGGTATCTAATGCTGCTAAAAAATTAGATAGCGCTTTAAATGCTTGGCGAGAGCGCCCATTGGGTAAAATTGAATATCTGATGGTTGATGCTCGCTACGAACAAGTTAGGGTTGATAATTTAGTTAGAGACTGTGCCGTGTTAATTGCACTCGGTATTGATGACAAAGGCAAGCGTGAAGTACTTGGCGTTCAGGTGAGTTTGAGTGAGGCAGAGGTCTATTGGCGTGAGTTTCTAGGGGATTTACAAAAGCGTGGTATGCATGGCACTAAACTCATCATCAGTGATGCTCACAGTAGCATTAAAGCCGCTAGAAAAGCCATCATGCCAGGCGTTGCCTGGCAACGCTATCAGCTCCATCTTCAACAAAATGCTCAAGCCTATGTCACCAAGCAAAGCAAGAAGAGGGTTGTAGCAGCAGA
>NZ_FQTR01000340.1 GCF_900128535.1 bacterium endosymbiont of Bathymodiolus sp. 5 South
AAGTCGATTGTCTGGTGGTAGTTTCAAAAGCGGATTCTTAGGCTCAGCTGTCAGTTATGGCGCAAGTTGGTCAGGTGCATATGAGGCGGCAGGCGTTAGTAGCCAAGCCAACACATGGGCACAAAGAGCACAAAATGTTATCGCTTCTTATGTGGTCGGCGGGGTTGCCGCTGAGTTGGGTGGCGGTAAGTTTGCTAATGGTGGCATGAGTGCGGCGTTTAGTAGGATGTTTAATGATCTATCAGACTACAATAAACAACTTTCAACATTTGAGAATTATATTATGGGAAATGCTAATGATGCTGATATGAATGCTGCTTATGGCAAGCAATTTGAAAGAGTAGCAAAAAATACCTTAACGACTTCTGCTGAATTTTCTGCAACAATAGCCTTTGCTTTTGTTGGCGGGGTTGCTATCAGTGGTGCTAAATTAGTACTACCTACACTTAGAAGTGTTTATTATGGATATGCACATCATATGCAAAAGGTTTTGGATTTTATTGAGGGTGTAGCAATACCTGGTGTCCCACCTGCTAGTGGAGCAGGAACAGCTGGTTATGTGTTTTCTAGAGAAGTATATGATCCAGTTGAGCATTCAAAATGATAGGATTTTTGAAAAGAAACTGGTTTCCCTTTTTATGGGTAGTTGGTTCAATTTATTCATTTAATGGTTATGGAGCATACGGTTGGAATTTAATTGGAATTCAAAAATATATTGTTGGATCAATGGAGTTATTTGTAGCTATTTGGATATTTTGGATATTGAATAAAAAAATAGCAATCAAGAAGATAAAAAAATATAAAGGCAATAATAAAAGATAAGAGATATTGGGGACGCTACCCTTTTTTAATTGGTATTTTATTTATCCTAGGATTAAATATTTATGCAGCAGGCTTCTTAATCAAGTATAGTTGGAAGTAAGGGTGATTTAAAATAAGGATTATCAAGTGCATTAACAGCAGGATTTAATGCTAGGATATTGCACCAATGAAAGCGGGTTTTAATAAACTTATAGCCCATGGTCTAACTGGTGGTGTACGAAGTCGATTATCTGGCGGTAGTTTCAAAAGCGGATTTTTAGGCTCCGCTGTCAGTTATGGCGCCAGCTGGTCAGGTGCATATGAGGCGGCAGGTGTTAGTAGCCAAGCCAACACATGGGCACAAT
>NZ_FQTR01000341.1 GCF_900128535.1 bacterium endosymbiont of Bathymodiolus sp. 5 South
CTCGCCTAACCCACCACACAGAGTTTGGCTTGATAGAAATCTCGGCGCAACAAAAGTTGCTGCCTCAAGTAATGACAGTGCTGCTTATGGTGATCACTATCAATGGGGACGAGCAAAAGATGGTCATCAATCTTTGAATTCAAGCAAAGCTACTGCTAGGTTATCAACTATTACTGCAGATGATAAATTTATTACCACATTTTCGGATTGGACAAAAGTTGATAATAACGGCGCACTTAGAGTAGCCGCTTGGAAAGATGGCGGTAGTAATGACATTTGCCCTGTAGGCTTTAGTGTGCCAACGAACGATGAGCTACACAGAGAGACTTTGGGTACCACTAATAATAATTTTGGTGTTGCTGATGCCTTCAGTAGCTTCCTCAAGTTCCCAGCTCCTGGCATCCGAAGTTCGTCGGATGGCATTTATCGCAATGTTGGAACTAGCCTTTTCTTGTGGAGTCGTACTCGTACTGCTGCTAATAATAATAAGGCTAATAGTTTTAGAATCCATAGTAGGTGTGGGTTCAATTCACCCAGTAACCGTGCCGATGGCATGAGCATTCGTTGCATTAGAGATTTATAAGCGGTAGTGAATAAAAGAGGACGCCTTGACCCCCCATTTGACTAGACACCAAATTCTAATTGCACCCATTTTTTTCCATATCAATAATCTTTTTCGGGGTTTGGGATAAAGCCCCAACTTGGAATTTATTCCAAGCCCTAACTTAAGCCCTAAAGGCTTAATATTAAGTTAGGGATATTATCTTGATAAAACTTCTTTTCATAATCACTAGGCGAACAATAATCAATCGTTGAATGCCGTCTAATCTTGTTGTAAAACACTTCAATATATTCAAATATAGCACTCCTTGCTTGTGCTCTTGTGGCATAAGTTTGTTGGCTAATAGAGATATTGGGGACGCTACCCTTTAAATCGGATTTTAGACTTTCTAGAAACCTACTCAAAGGGCAAGTTGGTGATGAGATTAATATTTTAATAGCTGCCTGTGCTTGGAATTTGAGAAAATGGCTGGTAATAGCCACTATTTTTTTGTTTTGGCAAAAACTGGGTTTATTTTTTGTAAAATACCTAAGGTTTTTTGCGGTACTGGATAAAAAGCAGTTTTGTTGATTTAGATGGTTGGAAAAA
>NZ_FQTR01000342.1 GCF_900128535.1 bacterium endosymbiont of Bathymodiolus sp. 5 South
TAAACCCAAAGGATTTCAATGCTTTTAACAACCGTGGCACTGCTTATGCTAAGTTAAAACAATTTGAAAAAGCCATCCAAGATTACAACCAAGCCATTGAGTTAAACCCAAAGGATGCCCGTACTTTTAACAACCGTGGTCTTGTTTATACTAAATTAAAACAATTTGAAAAAGCCATCCAGAATTACAACCAAGCCATTGAATTAAACCCAAAATATGCCGATGCTTTTATCGATCGCGGCGTTGCTTATGCTGATTTAAAACAATTTGAAAAAGCCATCCAAGATTACAACCAAGCCATTGAATTAAACCCAAAGGATGCCCGTGCTTTTAACAACCGTGGCGTTGTTTATGCTGACTTAAAACAATTTGAAAAAGCCATACAGAATTACAACCAAACCATTGAATTAAATCCAAAATATGCTAGTGCTTTTAACAACCGTGGTATTGTTCACCAAAAACTAGGAAAAGAAAAAAAGGCGATTGAAGATTTTAAAAAAGCACAAGAATTAGACCCCAGCATTATTGCTAACGAAAAAATAAAGGCATTAGAAAAAGAATTTGCAGAGAGAATTGCACAAACCCAAGAAAGCAATACAAAAGTACAAGGGTTTCAAGGGATATTAGAAGGACTGGAAGCAGAACATAAAACAGAAGAAGAAAACTGGTTTAAATGGAGTCAATGGGCAGTTTTCATAACTTTAGGATTGATTGTGTTGGTGATTATTCTTATTGCTTGCAATATTTTTGAAAGTCACGATACATATATTGTTTATATTTTTTCTTCTATTGTTACTTTTGCTGTTATTCGCCAATATACCAATGCCAAGGCATTGCGTATTGAAGCCAGCAACCGTGTGGCAATGGCGAAAATGTTTGAACGGGTGAAAAACGAAAATAATGAATATCAACAAGAGTTTTTGCCTAAACTCTCTGATGCAATCGTGTATTCTACAATAAAAGCAAAAAACAACTCGGATGGGTTGGTAGAAAAAATAATCAATGTATTGGAAAAAATTAAAAAATGAAAAAACTAACCAACAATCAAAAAAAATTCTTACGCGCTCGTGGGCATACTCTCAAATCTATTGTGATGGTTGGGCAACACGGCTTGAGTGAGGCGGTGCTGGCAGAGTTAGAATCAACCATG
>NZ_FQTR01000343.1 GCF_900128535.1 bacterium endosymbiont of Bathymodiolus sp. 5 South
TAAATCTTGATATAGCCTTTGTCAGTGGGTACGCTGGATGTGTTTCCGCCTCCAGTAAATGAGTCACCCCACACCGTGATTGAACCATCAGCTTTAAGGGCAGCAAAGGAATATGCAGTTGAATAAATCTTGATATAACCTTTGTCAGTGGGTGCGTTTGCGCCTCCAGAATCTGGATCATCCCACACCTTGATTGAACCATCGGCTTTGAGGGCGGCAAAGGCAGTTGCAGTTGAATAAATCTTGATATAACCTTTGTCAGTGGGTGTGTTTTCACCTCCAGAATCTGGACCACCCCACGCCTTGATTGAACCATCGACTTTAAGGGCGGCAAAGGCGTTATTAGTTGAATAAATCTTGGTATAACTATTACCAGAGGGTGCACCAGAACCCCCATGACCCGAATTACCCCATGCCACGATTGATCCATCGGCTTTAAGGGCGGCAAAGGCAGTATCAGTTGAATAAATCTTGGTATAGCCATTACCAGAGGGCGCACCTATGCCTCCAGAATTTGAATTACCCCACGCCGTGATTGACCCATCGGCTTTAAGGGCGGCAAAGGCGCCATTAGTTGAATAAATCTTGGTATAGCCATTACCAGAGGGCACACCTGTATCTTCATAACCCCATGCCGTGATTGACCCATCGGCTTTAAGGGCGGCAAAGGCATGTCCATTTGAATAAATCTTAGTATAGCCATTATCAGAGGGCGCACCTGTGCCTCCATGACTTAAACTACCCCACGCCACGATTGACCCATCGGCTTTAAGGGCGGCAAAGGCATATAAATTTGAATAAATCTTGGTATAGCCGCTCTCAGAGAGCGCACTTGTGCCTCCATTATTCGAATTACCCCACGCCATGATTGAACCGTCGGCTTTAATGGCAGCAAAAGCCGTCTTATTAGCATAATTTGGCACATTATTAAACCCACCAAAATCATTCTGAGCACTAGAATAATCTACCTCAGCAAAATGCAAAGAACCAACACCCATAACCTGAACTTCTGCTAGAGAGAGATAGTCACTGTCAAGCAACTGGATTCTAACATAGCGACCTTGTTTGCCTGATGCGTCTAATTGAATGATTTTTCTAGGATTGGGTGCAACATGAAAGTCTTGTTGATAAGTGTGGGTGCTGAAGTCT
>NZ_FQTR01000344.1 GCF_900128535.1 bacterium endosymbiont of Bathymodiolus sp. 5 South
AACACCTTTACTGCATTTTCTTTATTTAAAGATCAACACCCATAACCTGAACTTCTGCTAGAGACAGATAATTCTTATCAAGCAACTGGATTCTAACATAACGACCTTGCTTGCCTGATGCGTTTAATTGAATGATTTTTTTGGGATTAGGCGCAACATGAAAGTCTTGTTGGTAGGTGTGGGTACTGAAGTCTGCTTTATCAGAAATACTAACTTGGTAGTTGCTTAATCTATCTGCACAGCAATCAGTGCGGTTGTAGATAATGATTTCATTGATATTTTTCCTGCCGCCTAGATCAACCTGCCACCAAGCGCCTTGTGCATATTCAGTATGGGTTGTGCTCTTATTTAAGAAATAGCCATCAGTGTTACCATCCACTGCATAGCCAGCAACAGGATTAATAGAGTGGTACAAAAAGGTGCTGGATTGTGTGGCAGGTTTTCCAAGGGCTAGATTAATAGTACCGGCACCAACAGCAATAACAACAGTTGCAGTGTCTTGACCATGATAATCAACTTTCATCCTAGCCATTAAAACTGCAGTCACAGTATAAGTTACTGAATCAGAGACAACAATTGGCACCCCAGAGATGGTGCCAGTTTTTTTATTAAAAGATAAGCCGTTGGAAATAGCAGGAGAAATTGAGTAATAAACAAGAGAAGCAGAATTTGTATTAGTAATGGTAACAGGTGTAATAGCAGTTCCAACAGTAGCGCTAACATGATTAGTGCTGATTGTGATGAAGGGAGTTATTGCAATACTAAAAGCATTTAAAGAGATTGAAAAGATGGCGACTGCAAGGAATTTAGTCAGTTTGTTGAGTGTGTTTGTCATGTTTTTCATTTTCAAAAATAATGATTAAGAGATTTACTTTAACAGTTAAAAATAATTTTGTCAAGGTTTTTTATGAAATCTAAAAATAGAGCCATTCATAACCCAAAACTTACCTGTTGATATAATAAATGAGCAATTACGCCACTACTTAGTCAACCCTTAAAAACCCAAAACAACCAACCATAAAACCACCCTTAAACATTCAAAACAATCGCACTATATTTTGACTGACAATATTTTACTGAGTGCAATAGAAAAAATAGCGACTTCTTACCATGCACAACCCAACTTTTTGCCAAA
>NZ_FQTR01000345.1 GCF_900128535.1 bacterium endosymbiont of Bathymodiolus sp. 5 South
AGCCATTGCTTTGGCAACATTACCTTCATCGAGATGAGGTTTGAGTCTTGCTTTGGCTTGACTGGATTGCACAAAGGTAATGCGTACAGGGCAAGTATTAGCCGCAGTTGGTCCAAACTTCATCAGCGCGTAAATTTCCTTGATTTGCGTCTCAGAGATAGGTTTGTCTAACCAGCCATTGTGACTTCTTGCTTTTGTAAATAAAGTGTTAAGTGCGTCTTTGTTCAGCATTAAAATATCCTTTTAATATAAATTATCGATTGCGTATGTTAGATTATATATTTTTTGATGCTAGACTATCAAACAAATTCAAAGACCATTTAACAAAAGTGGGAATAGAATTTGAATTTGAAGATGACGAGAACTTTGGCTCAGTGCAGGGTGAAATTGTTTCTATTGCCGATGAGACCAAAGATGATGTTTTAGATGAGTTGCAAGTATTGTATGATAAATTACAAGAAGAATTAGAGCGAATATTAGAACAAAATGGTGATGGCTTAATGATGAATGCTGCAGGTATGCAGACCCAACTCAAAGATGGCACAATGTGTACATTAAGAGTAGAGTCAACGATTGTAACGCGTATTCTCACCGTATTAGAGTTTGATGAATTGCAAGCCTTTATTGATAATATTGCGCGCAGTGTTGAAGAGCCTGATTTTGGGCATTTTTGTAAAAATAGAGGAGAGTGAAATGAGTGGATTTTTTGTATTAGTGTCGTTTGAATTAAATAACAAGGGTTTATTGAGTGATTGGAAGATTTTGTCTAAAGAAATTGATGATGATATTAGTAGCGTTAAAGGGTTTATTTCTCGTGATTCTGGGATTGATGAGCAAGGATATGTGTATTGCTTGCTTAAATGGCAAAGTAGAACATATCAAGAAGCATTCATGAGGCAACTTGAATCAAGAGATGATTGGCCAAAAACAATGGAAGACTTTGGGCGTATTGCCAATATGGAAACCATGACATTTAAAAATATAGCGCTCTTTTAACGATGAAGAAAATCACGATTATTGGTTCAGGGTTTGCAGGTTTAACTGCGGTGAGAACCCTACGCAAACAAGACAAAACCCTAGAAATTACACTGGTCTCCCCAAAGGCAGAACTGGTGTATATGCCGAGTTTGATTT
>NZ_FQTR01000346.1 GCF_900128535.1 bacterium endosymbiont of Bathymodiolus sp. 5 South
GCCCCGCCTCTATTGGTAGTAAGATTAATCACTTTATCTGCATTTTCTAGCGTAGAAACATCAGCTGTAGTAATGGCAAACTTAGGAATTGCTTTAGTTACTGTTATCTCAAACATTTTGCTAGCGCTGTTATTTTGTGGATCAGAGGCATTAATCTTAACAAGATAATTACCCCCTGGTTTTTTATTAACCTTTGTCTTAATACTTAACTCACCCTTTGAAGTGATTGAAAAATATTCGTTACTAGTATCATCGTCAAGACTGTAACTAAGGTCTGCGTTGTTGGTATCGTCATCAGCGGCGGTAGCTGTGCCAATCACGGTACCATTGACGCTACCAGCTTCAATAGTTGAATTACTGAGTTGAATATTTTTAGGTGCTTCAGCTACATCCAAAACTGTAAATATAACATATAGGCGTAAAGGAACCCCATCAGTAAGCACTATGTCAACCTTGATATAAAGTGTTTTATTGTCAAGAGCCTCATAATTTTGTTTCTTCAATGTTATTCCAGTCTTACTTATTATAAATTGCTCTCTATCACTACTTTCTGCATACGATATGGTCTTAATGCTATGAAGGCGGAATACCTGATCCTTATTTTCAACTGCGTTCATGCGCTCCGTAATAAGAGCAGCCAATGCTTGGAATGATGACAACAACAGTACACTTATAATAAATAGTTTTATAGTTTTCATAGAAACTCCCCTTAATAATTATTTTACTTCGCTGTTTCTAAGTAACAGCGAATAATTGGCAAAATGTTTTTTTACACTTTAAACATCAGCATGAATCCTAGATATTCTCTAGTTCTGTATTAAAAATAAGATGTGAATCTAAGTTGTATAAAACTGACTACTTTTTTATAAAGCATTATGATTCACCCCCCTATATATATTTTTACCTTAAAAATAGATACTTGTGTAAGTTTTTTTTGTTGTGTAATCTTAGACTCCTACATTATAAAACCCCAACAAATTAAGACAACAATTTAAATTTTCTTATTTCGAACAAGTTAAACTGAGGCCTTTGCATAAATAGGAATGATCATCAGAAACCCACTTTTCACCCACTTGGCGATTTTTTAAACCCAGCCTTAGCCCTGCTAGGACAAGGTTTAAAGAAATCA
>NZ_FQTR01000347.1 GCF_900128535.1 bacterium endosymbiont of Bathymodiolus sp. 5 South
CCATTGCCACTACTAAGTCACTCAAGTGTTTTTTTATCTTAATTTCCCCTTTGTCAAGGGTTGGCTGACTTAGTGCCAATAAAATTAAAATAATGGATAATAATAGCAACTTAAGGCGTGTTTTTAGACGCATCCCATGCTTGTCTAAACTGATTTTCTCCAGCACTTCGGGCGCAAACAAAGCCTCAAGATTGCTTGTCTTGTGGTGAATAAAAAACCACAATATAGCCACTGGAATGAGAGTGTAAAGTAATTCTATTTGTTCAAAATCCATGTGTTTCTCTGCCAAAAATAAAGAAATAAAAGCATTAGCGCCAAACCTAAGGGGTAGTGAAAATAGTAAGTTTTCTTTTCGTATTTGTTAATGTTTATTTTACTTTTTTCTAATTGATTGATTCGCGTATAAATGTCTTTTATGCCTTGGATGCTATTGGCTGAGAAGAATTCAGCGCCTGTGCCTTGTGCAATCTCTCTCAAGATCCCAGCATTAAATTCTCCTGCGTTACCAATGCCAATGGTATATACTTTTATTTTGTTACTTTTTGCACGGTTCATAGCCACTTCAAGCGGTACACTGCTTGCATTGTCTATACCATCTGTCAACAAAATGGCAATTTTTTCTTTAGAATGAGAATCTTTAAAAAGTTTGGAACTTAAAAATAAAGCCTCGTAAAGTGCCGTTTGCTGCCCAGCAATGCCTACATTAATATGGCTGAGTATTTTAACAATACTTTTTTTGTCATAAGTCAAAGGCACAGCAATATAAGCAAAATCTGCAAAAATACTCAACGCCAATTTATCAGTTTTACGCTGTTTGATAAAATCCACCAAAATTTTCTTAACAATCCCAAACTTATTACTTTTTCGCATTGACCCAGAGGCATCTAAAATTAATGAAATTTCATAACCTTTACTATTATCAAGTATCACCTCCTTGGTTGTAATCGGGCTGGCAAGGGCAATAATAACCAAACTGAGGGCTAAAAATTTGAGGGTGTTGCGCAACAATTGCTTAGACTTTACAAGGGTTTTTAAGTTTTCACTGTATGGAAAATAAATAGATAATTTTTTCTCTTGGCAAAAAAACAAACAAGCAAATACAGCAATAATGAGTGCCAATA
>NZ_FQTR01000348.1 GCF_900128535.1 bacterium endosymbiont of Bathymodiolus sp. 5 South
GATTAAACAAAGATTCTTGTCTAATACTACATTCCAAAATTATGATGATGTTATTGAAAGATCTTGCCAGGCTTGGAATGAAATACTAAGTGAGGATGGTTTTATTAAAAATTTGTGTAGTAGAGAGTGGAGTTTTTTGGTTTAGTTGTTTTTTGAATTTGGTATTAGATGGCTGGAAAAATGGGTGGTTTTGGTTTGTTTGGAGTGGTTTTTAAGGGGCGACTAAATAATAACCATATTCAATTAAAAGTTTTTTAACTTGATTATAATTAGGGACTTTTTTTAATAACAAGAGAAAACTGATTAATGTCAGACTCATCATACCAAGCAGACACCTCATTTTCAGCAAGTCTTTTCCATGGAAATAATTTTCCAGGATCTATTTTTCTAGCAGGAGCAATATCAGAGTGACCTACAATATTGACATCTTTAACCTTGTAGCGCCGCTTCAATTTCTTAACTAAAAATATAACCGCTGAAATTTGTTTATTTGAAAAAGGGTGCAAATTACCATCTTTATTAACAATTTCTATCACAATGGAGGAATTATTTAAATCAGAATCATTGTGCCAATTACTCACACCAGCATGCCAACTACGCTTGGAATCTGGCACTAATTGATAAATCAGATAAGGATATTTGTCGCTTATTTGATTGTTGATTAAATAATGAGAGCTAACTTCCCTATGTTTATCTTTTCCCAACAATTCTTCAAAAGAATTCTGGGTATCAGCAACAGTATAATGAATGATTATTTGCTTTATTCTAGAATTAAAATTAGTTGATTGATAATCCTGATGGATAGAGGGAGTTTCAGAATTTTCCATATTTAAACCAACTAATAACATATAACACAATAAAAAAGTCACCGTAAAAAAATCACAAATTTAAGTGTAAACCGGTATTTCATAATGGAAATCATGCTATTTTTCAAGAGACTTTTGCATGGCTGGCAATACACGGGAATCCTCTGAGGACTAAGTATGTTTTTAACAAGTTTCCAAGTTCTTAGATTCACATCATAAGTGCAACACACAATTAGTCGGTCAAAGGGTATATTAACCACTCTTTAATCCGACAAGAAAAAGGAGTGAAACATGCAAAAATATACGCAAT
>NZ_FQTR01000349.1 GCF_900128535.1 bacterium endosymbiont of Bathymodiolus sp. 5 South
TTTGTTGGGGTTTTATAGTTGTTGGTATCTTGGCTAGAGAGGATGTTAAGATTTTGACTGTTTATGTTGATTTGTCCATTATTTGTGTTGGCTGCGTTATCTGTGTTGGCTTGGAGGTTTGAGCCAACAATAGTGGTGGTTTTGTTTGGAGTATTAAGGTTTGTATTAGCAATGGCTGGAGTTGTTGCTAGGGTTGTGATTAAGGTTAAAATTGATATTAAAAATGGGTTTGGCATTTGGTTGTTTTAATGAGTTTTGGTGGTTTTTTGTTTTAAAAATAGTGGTTTTGTTTTTAATGAGAGGGTGGGGTTATATTTTTACGATAAAAGGGTAGCGTCCCATTTTTTCTCATTTTTATTACATCATTTTTTAGGTATTTCATGCGAATATGGATTTCTTACAAATTTTTTATTCTTTTTATCTGCTACTTTATATTTAATATAATTATTTTTTGCATCATTCAAACTAGGATCGTTTGCACCACCACTAAAGTTAGGATCATAATTTTGAACAACATCATCCTCCCAAAAACAAACATCACATATTTCATATGTATCTCTAGTATTTTCACCTAAAGTTAAATAACCACAACATTGACAAGGATACATTATAGCTTTCTCCAGTACTCTACACCTTTTCTTGGTTTAAATATCGTTGCAGGAACGCCTTTTCTTTTTATTGCAAATGTATTGCTTTTAGGGTTATAAAAAAGTTTATCTCCATTAGGGCGTTTTTTCATTAAAGTTCCTTTTGGTGGCTTAGTTATAAAGTTTTTAGCAAATGTAACATATTGTTTTGCATTTTGAACATTTGGAAAGTCTTTTTTATGATTCTTATAATGACTAAAAGCATTTTCCACTCTACTCTTTTGTTTAGTTTTAGTCCAAATCCCTTTATTCTTTACTTCACCAGCAACAGTTTTAGCACTGTTTTTGATACCACTCTTAATTGCACGACCAGCAACTTTACCAACAACGCTACCACCTAATCCACCTCCTGCAACATCAAAAATAATATCGCCACTTTTTGCGTATTGCCCCCAAGAGTTTAATGCCCCTCCTGTTTTGCCATCATCATGCAATCCCATCGCTGCATTGATAGCTGTATTTTGA
>NZ_FQTR01000350.1 GCF_900128535.1 bacterium endosymbiont of Bathymodiolus sp. 5 South
AAAGATTGAATTTTCTAACCTTACCTGAACTTATTTTTTTTGTATTTTTTAAAAACTCCAATAACTTCTTTTCCGTTTCACCTTCATAAAAATAAAAAACCTGTTTTCTACTCATTACAACAACTCTTCTATTTTTGTAGTATCTGGTAGAGTTCCAAATACATCATTTTTAACAAATCCAAATAGACTTCTATCATTTTTTGTATAACCTAGCTTTTCAGGATGCATCACTTCTACAAACTCATCTTTTTTCATAAAAACATAACTATGAGACGGTAAATTCATTTCTAGAACATCATAATTATGTGAGGTATAAAACAGTTGAGAATCCCCCTTTAACTTCTCAACCATTAAATTTAACATAGATATTTCAAGTTCGGAATGAGAATGTGCCATCTTTTCATCTAAAAACAATGTTGCATTATCATTTCCTATTAAAAAACTAATAAAATTAGCAACTTCTATAGACTCTAATGTGCCCCTTGAAAATCTTTCTTCATCAAGAATTCTTCCATTATCAACAATAATATTATCGCCATTAGAAAATTTAACAATATAAGTATTTTTATTCAGCTCTTCAGGCATTTCCACAACATCAAATATTGACGGATCAAAAGTCATTAACAACTCTTTTAATAAACTTACATTAACATTGATATCTAACTCTGTCGAAGTGTTGGATGCGCTAAACATATAACTCCACTTGTGGGTTTCACCACCTATCTGATGTCCAGTTAAATAAGCAACTGATTTAAATCCAGGCTTTTCAATACCATAATTGCTTTCTTGGCTATAATTTGATTTTGGCTCTAAGGCGCTAACTTTTGCCAATGTTTTTTTAAGGTTATCTGTTTTATTCAACCCACAAGATTGATAACTTTCAAAAAACAATCCATTCTTATCAAATTCAGCTTTTAATTGGTGTATTTCTTTAGTCTCTGGTGTAATATAAGTAACTTCAAAACTGGCGTTGCTATCTTTATCGCAGATTTTTGATGGGGTATCTTCCACTGGTCTACCCGCTAAATAATTATTAATTTTACACATCATTCTACCTAACGAAGTTTTTCCAGAGGCATTAGCACCCATAAAAATACAGACTTTTTTATAGT
>NZ_FQTR01000351.1 GCF_900128535.1 bacterium endosymbiont of Bathymodiolus sp. 5 South
CGCTGACTCGCCAATGATAACAAAGCCACCAATACCAGAAGAAATATCTGATAATTCAATGGAATAGGTATCTTTTTTACCGAATACAACATACGATTTTCCTACATTATATTTTTTGATTGAGTAAAGATTGCCTGCATCAGCACCATAAGCACCCACAATCAAATCATCTAATCCATCGCCATTGACATCACCTGCGCTGGAGACTGACCAACCACTCTCATTATACGCTAACTCGCCATTGATAACAAAGCCACCAATACCAGAAGAAGAAATATCTGATAATTCAATGGAATAGGTATCTTTTTTACCGAACACAACATACGATTTACCTGCGTTTATTTTATTACTTGGATCGGCTTCATGAGCACCCACAATTAAATCATCTAAGCCATCGCCATTGACATCACCTGCGCTGGAGACTGAGTCGCCACTATAATCACGCGTTGACTCGCCATTGATAACAAAGCCACCTGTGCCAGCGGCAATATCTGATAAATTAATAGCAGTGTTGTCTTTTTTGCCGAACACAACATACGATTTACCTGACATAACTATATTGCCTTGATTGGCATACTTGGCATACATAGCACCAATAATTAAATCATCTAAACCATCGCCGTTGACATCACCTGCACTAGAGACTGAGCAGCCACTAAAATCACGCACTAATTCACCATTGATAACGAAACCACCTTTGCCAGCAGTAATGACTGATAATTCGATGGGATCGGTGCCTTGTTTGCCGAACACAACATACGATTTACCTGCCTTTGTCTTACCGCTTGGACTGGCAGTATTAGCACCTACAATTAAATCATCTAATCCATCGCCATTGACATCACCTGCACTGGAGACTGACCAACCACTTTGATCACCTGCTGACTGGCCATTGATAACAAAACCGCCTATGCCATAGGCAATGTCCGATAAATCAATAGTATTGGTGTTGTCTTGTTTGCCGAACACAACATACGATTTGCCTGCGCTATATTCTTTGCCTACTTTAGCATTCTTAGCACCCACAATTAAATCATCTAATCCATCGCCATTGACATCACCTGCACTGGAAACTGACCAACCACTTTGATCATCTGCTGACTCGCCAAT
>NZ_FQTR01000352.1 GCF_900128535.1 bacterium endosymbiont of Bathymodiolus sp. 5 South
GCTGGTGCTGGAATCTCGGGAGATGCTGCCGCTCAGATTACTTGAATTAGTGCCATATAGCGTATAAGAGACATTCAAGTTTTTATGCTGGGTGTTAGACTTGGTGTTGTTGGTATCTTGGCTAGAGAGGATGTTAAGGTTTTGACTGTTTATGTTGATTTGTCCGTTATTTGTGTTGTCTGTGTTGACTGCGTTATTTGCGTTATTTGAGTTGACTGCATTATCTGAGTTGACTGCGTTATTTGCATTGGCTTGGAGGTTTGAGCCAACAATGGTGGTGGTTTTGTTGGTATTGATGTTGATATTATTGGCAACCAGATTGGAGGCAATTGATTGGGTTTGCTGGGCTTGGAGTTGACGCTCTAGAGCGTCAATGTCAAATTCTATCCCTGCGTTAAAGCCATAGGTGCCTGAGCTTGCTGCTGCTGTTGCTAGTTGGGCGGCAAGGGCGGTGGTTTTGGCTGCTAGGCTGGATGCTGCTAGGGCGATATTGGTTTGATAGTATTTTTTGTCTGCTTGTAGATCACCGACCAACTCGCTCATTTCGTCAATGTCTATTTGCTCAATAAAGCCAATGTCATCTTCGAGTTTGGCTTGAAGGTCTTGGAGTTGTGCTTGTTGTTGGGCTAGATCTTGTTGGTATGCTGAATAGGCATCTTTTGCGGTGGCTTTGGTGTTGATATTAACACTGCTAGAGAAAAAGCCCTTAGAACTGTACTTCGTTTGTACGAACTTGAAGCCTTGGACGGATGAGATATTTAAAACCTCGTTGGCAGTAATATCAACAAAATTTTGTGGAGATTTTACAGTGTTAACTTCTTGGTTGGCGGCATACACATTACCCACGCCACCTAATACAAAAGCGTTCAAATGGCTTAGTATTAAAAGTAGAGTGAAGGGTTTTTTAAGGGCGGGCATTGATGTTATTTTAGATTGGTTTTTTTAAAGATTAACACAATCTGATTTATAGAGTCTTATACCAAATTCAAAAAACAACTAAACCAAAAAACTCCACTCTCTACTACACAAATTTTTAATAAAACCATTCTCACTTAGTATTTCATTCCAAGCCTGACAAGATCTTTCAATAATATCATCAT
>NZ_FQTR01000353.1 GCF_900128535.1 bacterium endosymbiont of Bathymodiolus sp. 5 South
AGGTACAGGTGCACCCTCTGGTAATGGCTATACCAAGATTTATTCAACTGGGCATGCTTTTGCCGCTCTTAAAGCCGATGGGTCAATCGCGGCGTGGGGTGCGAATTGGGCGGGCGGTACAGGCGCACCCTCGGGTAATGGCTATACCAAGATTTATCCAAATGGGTATGCCTTTACCGCCGTTAAAGCCGATGGCTCAATCACGGCGTGGGGTGGTGCTGGAGGCACAGGTGCGCCCTCGGGTAGTGGCTATACCAAGATTCATTCAACTCTGAAAGCCTTTGCCGCTATTAAAGATGGATCAATCACGGCGTGGGGTGAATCGAGTAATGGAGGTACAGATGCGCCCTCGGATAGTGGCTACACCAAGATTTATTCAACTACAGCTGCCTTTGCCGCCGTTAAAGCTGATGGGTCAATCACGGCATGGGGTAGTTGGAATGAGGGAGGTACAGGTGCGCCTTCTGGTAATGGCTATACCAAGATTTATTCAAATTGGAATACCTTTGCCGCCCTTAAAGCTGATGGGTCAATCACGGCGTGGGGTTATGGGCCTTTTGGAGGTACAGGTAAGCCTTCTGATAATGGCTACACTAAGGTTTATTCAACTTATGGCGCCTTTGCCGCTCTTAAAGGTGATGGGTCAATCACGGCGTGGGGTGATGCGAGTTTTGGAGGCACAGGCGCACCCTCCAGTAATGGCTACACCAAAATTTATTCAAATTATAATGCCTTTGCCGCCCTTAAAGCTGATGGGTCAATCACGGCGTGGGGTGGTTCTGGAGGTGCAGGTGCGCCCTCTGATAGCGGTTATACCAAGATTTATTCAACTGGAGGTGCCTTTGCCGCCGTTAAAGCCGACGGCTCAATTACAGCGTGGGGTGAATCGAATAATGGAGGCACTATACCTGCATCTATCGCTACGCCTGATTAAACATAGGCTGAAAATAATTAAGATCAAAGTGTCATTTGTTCATCAATTTTCTTTCTTGGTCTTCCTGCGTTTCTACGGCTGACCCTTGCATTGGTCAAATTCTCAATTTGTTGAGATATGAGGGGATGCTACCCTTGTTTTATAGGGGTGTTTTAGCGTAAATGT
>NZ_FQTR01000354.1 GCF_900128535.1 bacterium endosymbiont of Bathymodiolus sp. 5 South
GCCTCATCAATTTTTTGCAATTTAGCGTAAGTATTACCCATATTATACAAACGATTAAAGTCCAATTCTTTGTCTTTAACGCTTTGATATTGTTCCAATGCTTGCTCGTATAAACCTTGCTTATAAAGACTATTTGCTTGGTTTAGGTGTGCAGCGTCATTGTCAATATCGGAAAATTTTTCTGCGGCCGCTTCATAATCTTGCTTTTGGTAAGCGCTATTAGCTTGCTCAATGTGCAAAAAATCCAACAATCCTGCCTCTACATTCATTGACAATAAGACGAAAAAAATAAATTTCATGGTTTTCTAGGTAAGGAAAAAAAGACAACAAACAACAGCAGCAAGGCAAGTAACAAAGGGTAATAAAACAGTTGGCGTTTTTGATTAATTTTTACCTCCTTGCTGTTATTGTGCCGATCAAAAGTATTAATAAAATCTGACAAATCGTTATTATTTAAAGAATATTTAAGATACTTTCCACCTGTTTGCATTGCTAATGTTTTAATATTTGGATTTTCTCTAACAACAACAATATTATTGTCCTGGTCTTTTAAAAGCCCATTTTCAGTACGCATACTGCCACCACTCTTGCTAGCGATATCAAAGATAAAAATTTGTAGATTGTGCTTTATTGCATACGCAATCGCCTCTTTAAAATTAGCGTCATCGCCACCATCGGTCAATAGCAATATTTGCTTATTTTTTGTTGTGCCTGTCAAATCACTGGCAGCTTGTAATAAATTGCGTATGTCGGTGCCTTTTAAATTAATACTGTCTGTGCGTAAATTTTTAATTAAAAATTTAAGACTGGAAAAATCATCCGTTAAAGGGGAAATTAAAAAAGTCTGACTGGTAAACCCTAAAATGGCAACCTGCCGATCTCTAATTTTATCCAGACTATGTAACAGTTTGTTTTTTGCAAATTCAAAGCGGCTTGGGTAAACATCATTTGCCAACATAGAATACGACATATCCATTGCCACTACTAAGTCACTCAAGTGTTTTTTTATCTTAATTTCCCCTTTGTCAAGGGTTGGCTGACTTAGTGCCAATAAAATTAAAATAATGGATAATAATAGCAACTTAAGGCGTGTTTTTAG
>NZ_FQTR01000355.1 GCF_900128535.1 bacterium endosymbiont of Bathymodiolus sp. 5 South
ATGAGGGGCTTGGTTGTCTTTGGTTTTCACCTAATAGGTGAAACTGTTTTTTTGTTGAAATCATTATACCAGTTGGGGTTTGTGCGTTTTTTTGGTTTTTATTTTTGGATTGGGGATATATTAATCTCCCCAAATTCTTTTGCTTCTTTCATTTTCAAGTTCTTCTAATTTTTGTTTAGTTTGAGTGTAGTTGTTTTCTTCAAAAAGTCTTAATATTTTATCCATATTTTTATGCAAAAAAACTGCGTCTTTTTTATTAAAAATTCCACTTTTATGTATTTTTCCAGTGATTAATTGCCATACGACCTGATGATCAAATTTATCATCATAATATTCTTCGTAGTTACTCTTATCTTTGTCATAATGCAATTCTGTTCCAAAATCAACATCTAACTCATCTCTATCTAAACTAATTTCCACAATTAAATGCTTTATTTTTAATTTAACATTTCCACAATAACTAGCACGGCCTTTATCTATGCCATCACTAGTAAAAGAAGCCTGATACTCGTTATATAAAAAAGCAAGATGCTTGATTAAAAATTGTAGCAATTTAGTCATAATTTTTTAAGTGTTAGTTCATCAATCCAACGATATCCTTTTTGATTGATAAGATAGTTTATCTCTTTATCTAAATACTTACCTTTTATAATTTTTCCTTTAGGTGTAGAAAGGTTTATTTCATCACCTTTGGCAGATATTTTATCTAAAAAATGTTTATTTGCATTCCATCTTTGCTTGGGTGATAATTTATCCCACTTATTTCCATTATCAAAATAGCTACTGCCAGTATCTTGTGCTTTTTTGATGTATCCACCACCCTCTATATGCTTGCCTAATACAGTTTTTCCAGAGTTAGTTATATTAGCTTCAGCGAGCTTATTGACTTTCAACCGTCCAATCGCCCTAACATTACCAAACCCCCTCCCCCGAACCAAATCATTAACAAACGCCCCAGCATCTTTGATACTCATCGCCGTTTCTTTGGCAATGATTTTAAGCGCTTCTGTTCCGTCTACTTTTGCAACCAAGGCTTTGACGCCGTTAAGTAACACTGCACCTTCGGCAAGTGTGAGTAGTGTAAAGTATGCTTCTGTA
>NZ_FQTR01000356.1 GCF_900128535.1 bacterium endosymbiont of Bathymodiolus sp. 5 South
TTGAAAAGGCACGGGAATAAAAGCACAAAATAGACCCACAGCAAAAGCTTTAGCAATAGATTTTCTATTAAAGTTCCATAAACCTGAATGCTGCAGGTGCTTACCCAGCCATCCTAAGTGCTTGTGATTTTTTAATTCGTTTGGATTAGGGCTATAGCGTTTTAGGAGTTTTTTCATGACTGTATGGTGTTAATAATACCTTGCGCTGTTAGTCCGTATTGTTGATACAACTCTGTTTGAGAGCCTTGTTCAGTAAAGTCATCGGGTAAACCTAAAATTTGCAAAGGCGTGGTAATTTTTTGTTGATGTAGATACTCACTAATAGCGCTACCTCCACCACCTGATATAACATTATCTTCAATGGAGATCAACTGCTGGTGTGAGTTTGCTATTTGACTGATAAGTTGCTCATCTAATGGCTTTACAAAGCGCATATCAATCACACTCCCTCCAAGCACTTTGCCTGCTTCTAATGCGCTATCAACTCTACTACCATAAGCAAAAATAGCGATTTTCTCACCTTTTAGTAAAACATTAGCTTTTCCAATTTCTATTGTGTCTTGAGTCTCATATTTCGCTATATTTGCCACACCTCGTGGGTAACGAATACAAACGGGTGATTCCATTTTAAAGGCGGTATTGAGCATTTGATATAGCTCTAAACCATTGCTTGGCGCCATAATGGTTAGATTTGGAATACACCTTAAGAAACTTAAATCAAAACACCCTGCATGAGTGGCGCCATCGCTACCCACCAAACCTGCGCGGTCAATGGCAAAAATAACATTGAGATTTTGCAGGGCAATATCATGAATAAGTTGGTCATAGCCTCGTTGTAAGAAGGTTGAGTAAATAGCAACAATAGGTTTTAAACCTTGTGTTGCTAACCCTCCTGCAAAGGTGATAGCGTGTTGCTCAGCAATGCCTACATCAAAATACTGTTTAGGATAGTTTTTTTCAAACTCACTCATGCCAGAACCCGTACACATTGCAGGGGTGATGGCTATTAAATCTTTATTGTTGCTGGCAGTGTTGATCAACCAGCGTCCAAAAACATTGCTATAACTGTCTAGTGTACTTGAGTCATCAGAT
>NZ_FQTR01000357.1 GCF_900128535.1 bacterium endosymbiont of Bathymodiolus sp. 5 South
TGTTTTTAATGGTTTTAATCATGTTGTTTTTTATTTAATTGTTCTAATTTTTTCCAGTCTTTCTTGATGATGGCTTGAAGTTGTTCACTATTTTCTAAAATGCCTGTGATACAACCCTTTGGCGTGCCATATTTTGCTTTTTTGCCCGTGTTGTCTTCGATAATTGTTTGTATATAGTCGTCTAAATAGTTTTTGGAATTTTCAATATTTTTAATAACATCTTCGGCAATTTCCCCCTCTAATTGCAAAGTTTCAAACTCAGTCTCTTTACCAATTCTAGAACTTAATGTTTGTGTAGAAACCCCTTTAGGCGTATATGCCCCTTGACACTGTGCATCACTAAAAATCGCTCCTTGACACTGTGCATCACTAAAAATCGCTCCTTGACACTGAGCATCCCTAAAATTCGCCTCTTGACACTGTGCATTCCAAAAAATCGCCCCTTGACACTGTGCATTCCAAAAATCCGCCCCTTGACACTGTGCATTCCAAAAATTCGCCCCTTGACACTGTGCATTCCAAAAATTCGCCCTTTGACACTGTGTATTCCAAAAAATCGCCCCTTGGCACTGAGCATCATTAAAATTCGCCTCTTGACACTGTGCATCCCAAAAATTCGCCCCTTGACACTGTGCATTCCAAAAATCCGCCCTCACAAGGTAGGCATGCTCAAAATCCGCCCTAGGAAAGCCCGATACTTTTGCAAAACCTTGTGTGTATAAACCGCATTCTTTCTCTTTAAGCAAAAGATTGAGCGTAGTTTGAATTTCATTTGATGGGCGTTCTTTGTGAGTTTTTTGATACGCAGCTTCACTGGTTTTTGAACGAACATGTGAACAGAGGATTTGCACAATTTGCTGGCGATATTTATCCTCCTCCAATGCCAATTCATGCAAGACATAAACTGCGCCTGTGCGTGCTGAAGTTTCACTTGATCCTAACAAGTTAATGGCTGAATTAAACCGGTCGTCTACTCGCTGGATATCTTGGTTTTTTAAGCGTTTGTAAAAAAAATACAAGCCTATGATTGCAATAAGACCGCTACCAATAGAAGTCAAAGTTATTTGTTCTTCTGTATCAATAAA
>NZ_FQTR01000358.1 GCF_900128535.1 bacterium endosymbiont of Bathymodiolus sp. 5 South
GTTTGTCATTAGTTGCGTTAAAACCTACGCCACCTAATACCACTTTAATAGATTTAATATCTGTATCAGTGGTGTTTGAAATATCGGCGTCAAAGGCGACGCCTACTGCAATTTCTGATCGGGTAAACAGTGCTTTGCTGGTGGATTGTACATCGGTTGCTGAGTTTAAATCAACGGCATTTGGGGCTTTGGTATCAATCGTTAAGAATACTGAATTATTTACATCAGCACCATCAACATTGATATTACCCGCCGCGTCGCTAAATTTATCACTTGCTACTGAGATTGTGCCTGCAGTTGCGCTGTTGGCTGTTGGGGTAAAAGTCGCTGTATAAACTTTAGTTTCATTAGCCTTAAGTGCAAAATCAGTCAATATACCCCCTGTAACAACCACATCAGTGGCGTCAAAATCAGTGGATACTTCGCTTAGAGTAAAGGTAATGGTGGTGCTCTCACCTGTTTTGAGTTTATCCGTGTCACTACTAATGGCAATTGTTGGCACTTTGGTGTCAATCGTCAAGAATACTGAATTATTCGCATCAGCACCATCAACATTGGTATTACCCGCCGCGTCGCTAAACTTATCACTTGCTACTAAGATTGTGCCTGTAGTTGTGCTATTGGCTGTTGGGGTAAAAGTCGCTGTATAAACTTTAGTTTCACCAAATTTAAGTATAATATCAGACAACACACCGCCTAAAACGCTCACATCATCCTTGGTAAAATCAGGCGATGCTTCACTTAGAGTAAAGGTAATGGTGATGCTTTCACCTGCTTTAAGTTTGCTCATATTACTGCTAATGGCAATGGTAGGTGGTTTTGCATCAAGTATTGTTATACCCTTTTGAATCCAAAGTTCGGCATTAGCACTTGTATTGGCGTCACTATGAGTGTAAACATCATAAGTGATGCCATTAACAGTTTTATCAATGGTTGAATCATCAAAGCCAGTGGCAATCACTTCGTCACCACTATTGCCCAATACTTTAAGAATATTGGTGCTAGTAGAAGCATCTAATAAATCATCTAAGTTGAGCTTTAGGGTGTTGTCGCCTGAGCCTGTCATATCAATAAC
>NZ_FQTR01000359.1 GCF_900128535.1 bacterium endosymbiont of Bathymodiolus sp. 5 South
TCCTCAAACTCCTGCCACAAGGCACTCATGACTGGGACAAGTTCATCAAACCGAGCGAAATGGACGAATGGGCAAGACACTCAGATTTAACCCTAAAAAGCATGATTGGCATGACTTACAACCCTTTTACAAAAACTTATAAGCTTGAAAGTGATGTGAGTGTGAATTATCTGTGTTTTTATCAGAAATAATCTAAACCGTTTATGAGAGAAATCAGCACTGAACAACTGGAAGGAATCTTATCTGAACATCAACTTTGGTTAAACTCAAACGGGAGCAAGGGTGAAAGAGCAGATTTGCGAGAGGCGGATTTGGCATGGGTGGATTTAGAAGGAGCGGATTTGCGAGAGGCGGATTTGCGAGGGACGAATTTGCTAGGGGCGCACCTAGAAGGGGTGGATTTGCGAGGGGCGGATTTGCGAGGGGCAAATTTGGTGGGGACGCATCTGGAAGGGGTAATAAATGCAGAATACGCCTTTGTTGATCAGGAACAACGAGCAATATTAGGATTAGCTGATGACGAAGTAACGCAACTACAACAAAAAATAAAACAAGCCGAACAAGAGAAGAAAGAATTAAAGAGAAAAATACAACAATTAGAAAATAACACTCAAAATCACGAAGATAAGCAAACTGAAATAGATAAATTAAAGGAAAAATTAAAGGAAAAAACAGTAATAGCTGAACAAGCGCAAAGCAAATTAAAGGAAACAAAAACACAACACGATGAGAGTCAAGACAAAGAATTAGAGAATGCAATCTCAAAAATATCAAATTCCAATAAAGATGGTTCCAACACGCTTAAAACCTATAAAAAAAAACTCAACATTCTTGATGTGGTCTGGTATTGGTTTGTTTGCATTGGCAATGCTAATAGCAGTGTATATTTACTATAGCAAGATTTTTTCAGTTGATATTAGTAACCTATCCTCCTTCCATTTGGTTTTATTTTCCCCCAGTTTTGTCTTGGCATTTGCTGGCACAGCACTCCTAAGGCACGATTGGAAAATTCGCCAATTAACCCAACAACTGATCACTCAAAATAACCACATTGATATTGCCACAGGCATTTT
>NZ_FQTR01000360.1 GCF_900128535.1 bacterium endosymbiont of Bathymodiolus sp. 5 South
TAAATCTTGGTATAGTCATTACCAGAGGGTGCATTTGCACCTCCTTTGTTTGAGTCACCCCACGCCTTGATTGATCCATCGGCCTTAATGACAGCAAAAGCAGACCCAGTTGAATAAATTTTGGTATAGCCACTACCAGCGGGTGCATTTACACCTCCTGTGTTTGAGTTACCCCACACTTTGATTGATCCATCGGCTTTAAGGGCGGCAAAGGCACCATCATTTGAGTAAATCTTGGTATAGCCACTACCAGAGGGTGTTGTGCCTCCATAACTTGAGGCACCCCACGCCGTGATTGACCCATCAGCTTTAAGGGCGGCAAAGGCATGCGCAGTTGAATAAATCTTGGTATAGACGCCAGTAGAGGGTGCACCTGTGCCTCCATAACTTGAGTCACCCCACGCCTTGATTGACCCATCGGCTTTAAGGGCGGCAAAGGCACTATTGGCTGAATAAATCTTAGTGTAGCCACTACCAGCAGGCACATTTGATCCTCCTTTGTTTGAGTCACCCCACGCCGTGATTGACCCATCAGCTTTAAGGGCAGCAAAGGCAAACGCATTTGAATAAACCTTAGTGTAGACGCCACTAGAGGGTGCACTTGTGTCTCCATGACCTGAACCGCCCCACATCTTGATTGATCCATCGGCTTTAATGGCGGTAAAGGCAATTAAAGTTGAATAAATCTTGATATAGCCGCTATCAGCAGGCGCACCTGTGCCTCCGGCATATGAGGCGCCCCACGCCTTGATTGACCCATCGGCTTTAGTGGCAGCAAAGGCATATGCAGATGAATAAATCTTGGTATAACCGTTACCAGCAGGCGCTGTACCTCCATAACTTGAGTCACCCCACGCCATGATTGAGCCATCGGTTTGAAGAGTGGCAAAGGCACTGGAGTTGGGGAAATTTGACGCATTATAATATCCGCCATTATCATTATGGGCACTAGAGGTATCTACCTCAGTAAAGCGGTTTAGTTCAATGTTACCTCCGCCTGCAATGGCTGTGTTGATTGAGACAACAAGGGCTATTTTTAATAATAGAAGGTGAGTGAAACTTGTGTTGAAA
>NZ_FQTR01000361.1 GCF_900128535.1 bacterium endosymbiont of Bathymodiolus sp. 5 South
CATCAGGTAGTTGAATTCTTTTTGGCATTGTTTTGTTGGTGAAAAAAATGATTATTATACACTATTTATAGTATTGTTGTTTTTTGAATTTGGTATTACATCTATTTTACAACTACAAAAAAAGATTCATGCGGCTATTGGATATTTAACCCCAGTGGAAAAAATGGCTGAATTGAAAAAAGCGACTTGAAATGTGTCCAAATAAATTAGACCACTACAATCGGTTTTTTCCTTCTTTTCCCAACCCCGATCAAGGTAATATTTATCTCTTATAGAGCGAAGTTGAACGCGTTTTACATTGTTTGCTTTAAATCTTTGGAGCGTGTAATTTAAGAGCGACGACCCTCCTCCTTTAACGATCTTTGTTTGACCTTCTATTAATCCTTCAGGGTTTGCTATCAGTGTTTTAATTTCAGGTATTGTTTGCCTTGCATCCTCTGCATAAGATACAGCCTCTATCTTGCCTTTGTAAATGGCAACATGAACTTCTCTTGTGGGCAAGTGATCCATCTCAACACCTTCTATTATATCGCGTGATAATATTGAGGAAGTTGAAGCATCTGATCCTATATCCGATTCGTCTTCTTCTGCCCATTTAATTAAAACAGGTTTAACATTTGACATGTATGATTCTATATCGGTCTCTGATGCCAGACTATAGGTTTTAAATTGAAACGCATTTTCTGTGTCAATTATTTTAGTTAATTGACCCGTTTCAAAATTCTTTTCGAATAAGTAAGGGGGGAAATCATTGGCTGTATATTGATAATTCTGAAGAATAAGAAACATATAGTTGGTAGCATGAATTAAACTGCCACAAAATAGGGTTATCAATAGCAAGGTTTTTAAAAAACCAACAAAAATATTTTTAAGTTTCATTCATACTTCTCCATTTTTTTAATACCATTTGACCTTTACTTTAAAGTAGCACACTTCCACAGTGTAATACCCCCATTTTCCATACAACTCTAAAGTAGAGGCTTGACTGTTTACAGTCATCTTATTACGCCACCTTTGCTCTTGGCGGTATCCCGCCTAGAGCAAAATATGGTCGTTCATTATTATAAA
>NZ_FQTR01000362.1 GCF_900128535.1 bacterium endosymbiont of Bathymodiolus sp. 5 South
ATAATTTAATTGCCGAAGTTTATTTTAGAATAGGGCGTACTTACGAAATCATAGCGCAATACCAAAAAGCTATTGATTCTTATCAAATAGCAGTAAGTCTTGATCAAAAAAATCCTATTACTTATGAAGAAATAGGATTTAACAACATGGCATTAGGCCAATATCAAGAAGCGATTGAAGCCTATCAAAAAGTTATTAAAATCAAGCCTAATGATTACATGTCGTATTACAATATCGCAAATTCTTACTATGAACTACACTACAATAAAGATAATGCTTATGGCACTAAAAGCTACAACAACCTATACGAGTCCATCAAGAAGGCTTACAAACAAGCGATTAAGATCAAGCCTAGTTTTGAAATTGCTTACATTAATTTATTTGAACTATCATTGGTTCAAAATCAAGCCTTTGAGCAAGATTTATTAGTTAAATTTCAACATAACTTTGCCAACAATCGACAAGCGATGATGGAATTCGACATGTTGAGCACGCTCAAAAAAATTGACACAACAAAGCAATTGCTTAATGAAAAGCAGAAGCAGAACTTTAAGGCTAAATACAAAGGCATGCACTTTAACAATTGGTCGTGGCGTGAAATTGAGCAATGGATTAACACTAAAACTAGCAGTAAAGCGACACTAGAATCTGCACTTACATTTTTCAAAACTTTTGATAAATCTAACAATTAAACTCTATGAGAAAAATCCAAAGTTTTGTTAAACGCTCTGGCAGGCTGACTGCTTCGCAAGAAAAAGGATTAACTGAGTTGTGGGATGATTATGCGATTGAAGCGCAAGGTGTATTAGACTTTACCAAGATTTTTGGCAATAATAATGATGTGGTATTAGAGATTGGTTTTGGCAATGGCGATACGCTGGTGGCAATGGCACAGGAAAACTTAGAGCTCAATTATGTGGGCATTGAAGTCTATGAGGCGGGGATTGGGCGCTTGATTAATAGCGCACATATCAAACAACTAAATAATTTGAAAGTGATGAGGGGTGACGCAGTTGAGTTTTTAAGTGCTAATATTGCTGACAATTCTTTGGCTAGATTTCAGTTGT
>NZ_FQTR01000363.1 GCF_900128535.1 bacterium endosymbiont of Bathymodiolus sp. 5 South
CACAATGTTTGCAAATTGGCATTAAGCCACCAACCGTTAACAACAGCAACAAGGCACTGTATTATATTTTGTTAGAACATGCAAAAATCAATCCAACACCATTGGCGTATTTTTTTCAAGCGTGTTCTGAGTAAAAAAACCGTAAAATAGTCAAAATAAATAAATTATGCGATTATCTGAACTTATAAAATTTACTGGGAAATATGCTTTAAAACAAATTGCGGGTAAGTTTGAGGTTTGGAAAAAAGAACAGAAGTTGAGTTTTTGGAGTGGTAAGTGACTTCATTATTTCCAGAAAATGATATTAAATTAGAAGATTTGTTTTTAGAAATAAAATACGATGGCCCATCATTTGATGGTGTTATGAATATTCAAGATTTGGGTAATGAGTTATTAGGTATTGAATATTGCTTGACGAAAATAATCAATGATCTAGTTAGAATTGATAAAGAATTAAGTGAAGCGGATATTGAATCTTTACAAATCCTAACAGAGGGATTTGTTAATAATTGTTTTAAAAAGAAACTTAAGTTTTTTTTAAGCAATCTTAGTGAAAATTTAGCAAATACTCCTATACTTAGAAGTACTCTTAAAGCGGCAATAGATACTTATCTTCATACACAATCAGTTCAAACTAGTTTAAGTAGAGGTGATACAAAATCAATGCTTAAATCTGGTCAAATTCCAATAGGGCAATATCAACAAATTAAAGATTTACCCATTCCAGATAACGCAAAAGAAATTATCAGATCTAATCTTATTGATAAAAAATACAGAGAAGAATCAGCAAAAATAGTAATACCATTAAAAAATGATAATGACAATTTAGAGTCATCATCGCCAGTGCTAGAAGAGTCTGTCATTATTGATAATACAAATAAACAAAGTTTTTTTATTATTGACTCACCAACAGAACAAGAACAAGATGTTACTGAAGAAAGAAAAACTATCAAAGGTAGAATAAACTCAATAAATTTAGACGCCACTAAAAATCAAATTGGTTTTAAGGTTAAGAATGAGGGCAATGAAATACATTGTCATTTGTCTGAAAATTTGAGCATAG
>NZ_FQTR01000364.1:0-537 GCF_900128535.1 bacterium endosymbiont of Bathymodiolus sp. 5 South
ACAGGCATTATGGGTTATTTACGAGAAACCACCAGTAGAAAACCCATCTATTGGTGTTGTAGAGATAAAAGCAAGCTATCAACAGAAATAAAAAGTCTATTAACAGAGCAAGATTTCATTGTTGAAATTAAAGGGTTTGATCGTTTTATGCTAATGTTGAATGATAAATTAAAGCACGATCCAATAATTGATCCAGACAATGTTGAGGAAAGTGTATTGGTTAAGAATGCCATTAAACAAGCAAAGAAATACCAAGAGCAACTGAAGGAGTTAAGTAAAAAAGATATAAAAGACGATGAATTAGAGGTGTTAAAACCACAATTGCCCACTTGGTGGGATTATGAATTACAAGCCGAAAAAGAGACAGATCTTGATAAGCGAGATAATATATACCAAGAAGGGCTGAAAGAATACCCCAATAGTTGTGAGCTTCACGGCGATTATGCACTCTTTTTAATGAAGATTCACAAAAAGCATGACCAAGCAGAAAAGCATTATAAAAAAGCTTTAGAACTTGAACCTAATAATGCAGCTGCT
>NZ_FQTR01000364.1:543-1059 GCF_900128535.1 bacterium endosymbiont of Bathymodiolus sp. 5 South
AAAAAGCCTTAAAACTTGAACCTGATAATGCAAATATTAATGGCAATTATGCACTCTTTTTAGAGGTTATTCGTAAAAATTACGACCAAGCAGAAGCGTATTATAAAAAATCCTTAGAACTTGAACCTGATAATGCAAATACTAATGGCAATTATGCAGTCTTTTTAGAGGTTATTCGTAAAAATTACGACCAAGCAGAAGCGTATTATAAAAAATCCTTAGAACTTGAACCTGATAATGCAAATACTAATGGCAATTATGCACTCTTTTTAAAGGATATTCACAAAAATTACGATCAAGCAGAAGAGTATTATAAAAAATCCTTAGAAATTGAACCTGATAATACAAATACTAATGGCAATTATGCACAATTTTTGCTAATTAAGGGTGAAAAATCTCAGGCGCAAGTGTATTTAGACAAAGCATTTAATTTTGCTGACAATCGTCAAGATCTATTGGCTGAATTATGGTTTTATCGTTTGGCACATTGTCCTGATTATCGACAGCAGGCGATAG
>NZ_FQTR01000365.1 GCF_900128535.1 bacterium endosymbiont of Bathymodiolus sp. 5 South
CAATCGAGCAACCCCAAGCATCGGCTACTTATTTTTGGCACAAATTCTAACCAACACCAAACATAAATTTGTGCTAACCACCAACTTTGACACAATGACCGAAGATGCTTTATTTTCACTTCAAAATACCAAACCTTTAATTATCGGGCACACCTCTTTGGCTAATTATATTTCTGTTAATAATAGCATTCGCCCAGTGATTGTGAAACTACATCATGATTACTTATTAAGCCCAAAACATACCACAAAAGACACAGATGCCTTGACACCTGAGTTGAAAAAGAACCTTGACCCTGTTTTAGCAGGCGTGCATTTAATTGTGATCGGTTATGGTGGCTACGACACAGATATTATGAATTATTTACGAGAAACCACCAGTAGAAAACCCATCTATTGGTGTTGTAGAGATGAAAGAAAATTATCAGCAGAAATAAAAAGCCTATTAACAGATCAAGATTTTATTGTTGAAATTGAGGGGTTTGACCTTTTTATGCTCATGTTAAATGCTAAATTAGAGCACTCTCCATTAATTGATCCAGATGATGTTGAGGAAAGTGTATTGGTTAAGAATGCCATTCAACAAGCAAAGAAGTACCAAGAACAACTGAAGAAGTTAGGTAAACAAGATATAGAAGATGATGAATTAGAAGCATTAAAAGTACAATTACCCACTTGGTGGGATTATGAATTACAAGTTAAAAAAGAAACAGACCCTAGTAAGCAAAATAAAATATATCAAGAAGGGTTGAAAGCACACCCTAAGAGTTTTGAACTTTTCGGTAATTATGCACTCTTTTTAACGAATATTCGCAAAAATCACGACCAAGCAGAAGCGTATTATAAAAAATCCTTAGAACTTGAACCTGATAATGCAATTGTTAATGGCAATTACGCATTCTTTTTAACGAATATTCGCAAAAATCACGACCAAGCAGAAGCGTATTACAAAAAATCCTTAGAACTTGAACCTAATAATACAATTGTTAATGGCAATTACGCACTCTTTTTAACGAATATTCGCAAAAATCACGACCAAGCAGAAGCGTATTATAAAAA
>NZ_FQTR01000366.1 GCF_900128535.1 bacterium endosymbiont of Bathymodiolus sp. 5 South
ATTCATTGCGTTTAGATCAGGGGCTCGGTTCCTTAATAGGCAATAATTTGCTTAAATCCATTGGCGTTGGTTGCATTATATCGCCAAACCTTTCTCTCATTGCCTTCCCTCTGCCAATAACTAAAAATGCATTTTCTGGTTTGTTATCATTGCCGTTAACCCATAATCCAAATTCAGTCTCTGAATTGCCTTGCCTTATAAATAGAATGTTATTGAGGAATATAATGACATTTAGTGGAATTAAAGCAATACTTGTGTCAGGTTTAAGGTGATCTTGAACGGGAAATGCGTCTGGATGTATAGTTTTATTTACGCTACATTTGCTTGTCAATAAATGACAAGCACCAACTATTGCAAGCATACCGCCTTTTATTCTTGAAACTTCTAACCTAGGATTTTTCCAATTTTCTCCGCCAATAAAAATACCCTTAAATTTTTTATCTATTAGTGGACCTTCGCCTATTAACGCCCGCGTTTTTAATGTATAACTAGAAAGTACCATAGCCTGCATTTCGTTTATATTGTATTCACGCATCGCGTAATTTACTATTGTTTGAAACATAGCTGGTCCTTGTACTGAGGTAGGTCGTTTATCTCCTGAAATTGAAACATTTACTTCTTCAATCACCAGATTTCCAATACGCTCAATATCAATGTTTTCCGCTAAAGTTAACAACAATTTGTGTGCATCTGGTAAGTGATGTGCATCCCCAACCCAAATATTTAATTCACTAGTCTTGTCTTTATTCATTCTTTTAAAAAATTCATCATTGGATATTGTATTGATACCATGTCCTGTTGGGTCTGTGTATTTAAGCGGATTATTGCCCACATAAACATACAAATTCAAGCCATCCACCGCACCCGCTGAATCAGGGCTTATCCATCTTGCTAACCAAGGAGCTAGGTACCTAGCACCGTAGTAGGATAAACCACTGCTGTCGTCTCTTTCTTTGCCCGTGTAGCGGTAGCGTTTTTGCTGGGTTTGGGTTTTGTCTTTGCCAGCGATAATGGCAGTGCCACCATAGGGGTAATAATGTTCGTAACTGAGGGTT
>NZ_FQTR01000367.1 GCF_900128535.1 bacterium endosymbiont of Bathymodiolus sp. 5 South
AAAAAACACCTCGCTAGGTATTTTCGAAAACATCTAGGCATTATAATACCAATCTAATGAGCAAAAAATTACTATCGCACAGCGTTAAAATACTTAAGCTAGGTACTTGGATTGGCGGTATTTTGGCAGCACTTGTTGTGTTAGTTGTCGCCGTTGTTATGATATTTCCTGTGCTGATTCAAGGGCCTCTTGAAGCGCAATTATCTGAACTTAGTGATTTAGATGTTAAAATATCTAAGCCTTATTTTGATTTTAAAGATGACAATCTATTTCTGAAAATAGACAAATTGGAAGCATTCAATATTGGGTCAGCGCCAAACAGCAATCCTCTGGGAGGACAAAAAAGTCTAGTTGTGGCTGTTGACAAGTTAAAATGGGATGTATATTTATACTCATTATTCACGGATATCTACAATCCAGATGAGATTTTTATTGATGTTTTGACACTTGACTTGAATGCTATTCAAAGCAACATTGAATTTGGTGTTAGTCAAGTTCAGACTTTGGCAGCGCTACCGAACTCAGAGATATTTGAGTTTTTAAAGGCGTTAGATATCAAAAAAATGTTTGTCAAAGGCGAGCAAAATATTGAAATTGCGCCGATATTAATCATTGCTAATAATAAGCAACTTACGCTTAAAATTACTGGACAGAGCCTCAATCCTGAGGCGTCAGAGCCAAATACGAATAAAGTAGATATTAGCGCTACCATTTCTGGTGCTCAATCTGCAGATGTGTTGTTAAATTTACCAATCTCAATTAGTAATGAAGAATTATCGATCACAACGAATGTTAAATTTACCAACCAAGCGGGGGACAATGTTGTCGAGCTTGAGAGTTTTTTAGCGCAAATTCCAGCCAACAAACTTGTCAATTATTTGCCATCACAATTCGTAGGTGATGATGTTTACACTTGGATAAAACAGGGTTTTCTTGCTGGTACATTGCAAGATTCAAAACTTAAAATTAAGCAAAATCTATCAAAATCAAGCGATGCACAGGTGCAATTTAGTAGTCAATTAAAAGCATTAGAGTTGAAGTTTGATGCGGATGG
>NZ_FQTR01000368.1 GCF_900128535.1 bacterium endosymbiont of Bathymodiolus sp. 5 South
ACTCAATGACTGGGATGATAATGTCTCTTTTATTACAGGGGGCTTGTCCGAGCAATTCTAACAAGCACTGACCTACGCTGCAAAAACCATTGATGCCGCAACTAAGAACTCAAAAGACACTGATTCTGCAGATAAAACTTTTTCAGTCACAGGGCACTCCCTAGGTGGTGGTATCGCCCAAGCCATTGCTTATACTTTTGGCTTAAATGGCGTTACTTTGGATGCCCCAGGTGCGAGTGCCATTGTGGCAAGTAAGGAATACCAAGTCTTTATTGCCCCACTTAAGGAAAAGTATCCTAATGCTTTTGATAATACTGAAGATACACCGAATGTAGGCGAGAATTTTATTAATATTCGTGAGAAATGTTCGTTGGTAAGTAGTATTGGTACGCCTCTAGGTACATCAATGGAAATTGATGTCGTGAGTGACACACAAACCGTTATTGGTGCACTTCTTACAATGCTAAACCCTGCAATAGGATTGGCAATACTGGCTGATAGTTTGATTAATAATCACGAAGTACGACCAACAGTTAATTATTTGAAAGACAATCCGAATCTTCATGGGTTGCAATTAATAGATAAAGAATTTGAGCAACTGGAATACGAACTAGAAGCCATTGCCCGTGAAGCAGAAAATGGCAATCTAATAATTAATGACTTTACCTTTGATGCCTTTACCTTTGAAACTACCACCCACGCCTTTGACCCATGGCAAGGCAACGACATCGTTGAACTTAACGACCAAGGTAAGTGGGTTGTTAACGCCCCAACCATTGCCTTTAATGACATAGGGGGTTTATTCAATGCTGAAAAAGCCATGTTTCAAGAAATGCAAGAGGGCTGGATAACCCACGAGGAATTTAATGCCTTTCAAGATTATGTGTTGAATCATGCAAAGGGTGATTATAATTACAACTATGATGATTCTCAAACTGACTGGCTTGATTATAACCCAATCGGGGCTTTTTATGATTCTCAAAGTGCACAGTATGATAATGCCCAGAGTGTTGCACAATATACAGGGGTGCTTATTGATAGCAACAACCAAG
>NZ_FQTR01000369.1 GCF_900128535.1 bacterium endosymbiont of Bathymodiolus sp. 5 South
CGAGTAATGCCTAGTGCCTGAGAAAAGGCAACTGAAGTTTGGTAATAATTCTGCAAATCGCTCAACTTTTGAGCATAGGAAATACTTTTATAATCAAAATTCATGGTGTATAATTTTTTGTATATTTTTTAATTATTATACACTTTTGTATAGTTTTTTGTATAATTTTCAAAAAATATACATTGCCATCAAAGAAAAATCGGCATTTCTAATTTTTATTGATACAGATCTAATAGCTGTGTTTATCTGTTGGGAAGGTTTGGTTTTTAACTGCTTGAATAAAATCATCAGTTGCAGAAGTAATACTGCCACTGGTTAAAAAGTTTTTCACAAATTTTGGTGGGTTTTGCGTAATGCCAAGCATATCATAACTGACTAACACTTGCCCATCACAATCCACACCTGCACCGATGCCAATAGTAGGAATATTTAACGATTGCGATATTTTCTTGCCCAACTTAGCAGGAATACATTCGAGCACGATGGTTTTTACCCCCCAACCTTCAAGCGCCTTAGCATCCTCTAAAATTCTTTGTGCGTCACTCTCATCCTTACCTTGTACTTTATAACCGCCCATTTCTACGACGGATTGTGGCTGCAAACCCAAGTGTCCGCAGACTGGAATATTGTTGTCTTGCAAGATTTTAAAAGAAGATTCATGCTCACTCCCGCCTTCAAATTTCACCATTTGCGCACCTGCACTCATTAAACATTTAGCATTTTCCAAAGTCTGTTTGGCAGATGTGTAACTCTGATAAGACATATCACTAATCAACAAAGCTTGGTTTGTGCCTTTTGCCACTGCTTGCGTGTGATAAAGCATATCATTCATACTCACGCCTAGTGTGTTTTCATTGCCTTTAATCACATTGCCAAGCGAATCACCGACCAAAACAATATCCACACCACACTTATCAAACACAGATGCAAATGATGCATCATAGGCTGTCAAGCAGGTGATTTTTTCACTTCGCTGCTTAAATGTTTTTAATGCGTCAATCTTCATAATTTAATCAACGCTGATATATCTAACTTGT
>NZ_FQTR01000370.1 GCF_900128535.1 bacterium endosymbiont of Bathymodiolus sp. 5 South
GCCTTGGTAATCATAGACAGAGTATTGTGTGGTGTTGCTTTTGTCTGCTTTGGTAAGTTGGTTAAGAGTGTTGTTATAGTGCCAATGTAGAGTGCCAATATTGTCAAGGGTTAGCAGGTTGCCATTGGCATCAAAATCGTTGGTAGATTGTTGGGTTTCGGTGCCACGGTTGTTGTTTGAGTGGATGGTGAGGGTTTGTTGCCAATCACCACTGTTTGCTTGGTGTGAGAGGCTGGTTAGGTTGTTGCCTGTGTCGTAGGTGTAGGTTTGGTGGTAGGGTTCTAGTAAATTCATAAAATAACACAATGTTTTCTTCGTGGCGTCGGATGTGCAGGTTCAGGAGCAAATAGGTTGACTAACTTCATTGGCATTTTCTTTATTATATTACCAAATATCTCTCATAATATCTTTTGATCCATGAGCTAAAAAAGTACCTTGTTCCGAATCTTGCATGCCTTCAACCCACACACCAAAATCAGGTGTCATGGATTTTCTACGAGTATCGAAATAAGCACCATTTTTATCAATGACACTTTTGGGTGTTATAGCGATACTTGAATCTGCACTCATATGCTTTTGGATTGTCGGATTCCGTTAGTCTTATATTTACTAGTGTATAGGCTGCACCAAGCACAATGAGCGAACTTCCTTTGAAACTTTCCCTTTTTTTTGCATTCTTTCGCATTCTTCTTTATCACTCCAATCACATCTACCAATATAATCGGTGTTAAGGATTGTCGCTAGCATCAGCACATTTGTTTTTGAATTTTCTAATTTTGTATGTTCTTCGGGTGTTAAATGTAGAAATTTTCGTTGCATTCTTTTTTGCATTCGTCAATCTTTACTCCTGATAATTTCTGGATTGTTTTCAGGTCTTGAGTCTACCTTGGTGTTAACCGCTTCTAGTATAAGATTTTGAAATTTAATTGTAGTGAGACCTTTGCATAAATAATCAACCCTTAAAAACCACACAACAAATTGATTTATAACAATAAAACCAACAATAACCATAGACAAATCAACCAACTTTTGCTAA
>NZ_FQTR01000371.1 GCF_900128535.1 bacterium endosymbiont of Bathymodiolus sp. 5 South
TTTCTAACTCCAACAGGGCTGCTAAGGTAGTATCAGACTTGTCTGCCATAACACGAATTTTTAGCCTACCTTCCAAACCTTCTATCGATCTATTTAGTTGTAGCGAACCATCCTCACCCACAGAAACAACAAGATGATAATTGTCGTCTGTGTAAGGGTCAAGCTGGGTTAATTCACCGTCTTTGTAACCCCAAACAACTTTTCCTTCGTCAAGATGATAGCGATTATTAACTGTTGTTTTACCGGCCGTTTCTGTTCTTGACGAACCTAATTTAGAGCTGACCTTGGTTTCAATATTCCTTTCTTTCAGTCCAATTGCAACCTTTCTACCAAAATCAGCGCCTGGATTACATCCTTTCATAGCGACTGTGTCAATGCTTGATTGGGTGGGTAAAACGCCTCTTAATGTAACAACATAATCAACAATGTTAGCAGCCGTTCTGCGTCCTATAAACCCTTTTTTACCATGTCCAGCAAATAGTATTTTAATATTATCTGCTTTTATTTTATGTAATTTAGGTCCATACACAATCTGATAATCACCGTTATTATCCATTTTTATAAGTGTAGAACTTCCAAAATGTTTGCTTGCTATGGCTGACGAACTATTTGCCATGGTTGGATCGTCTTGCAACTGAACAACAACATAATGTGTGTCTCTAGGACCGGGAGCAGATTTATACCTGTTTGTTACTCTTTTGTGCTTCCATACACTTAACACTTGTTGAGATCTTGTAATACCATTAACAACTATTGATGCATCCCTCACACATTCCTCAGCCCAAGCTTTGCGAGCTGCATTTTGATCAAGGTTAATCTCGTCTTTACTTAGTAACCTTTCAAATTCACTTTTAACGCCTGCAATGTGTCTGAGTTGCTCTACAAGGCTCAAGCCAGCAATATCTTTTAACATATCTACGCTTGCATCAACATCCAGCTCACCCTTGTTAAATTTATCTTCTAAATGATAGGCAAGAGTATTCTCTGCACACTTGCGTGCAATTGCACTTAATTTATCAAACTGTGTTTAGTGT
>NZ_FQTR01000372.1 GCF_900128535.1 bacterium endosymbiont of Bathymodiolus sp. 5 South
CATGTTGCACCCAATCCTAGAAAAATCATTCAATTAGACGCATCAGGCAAACAAGGTCGCTATGTTAGAATCCAGTTGCTTGACAGTGACTATCTCTCTCTAGCAGAAGTTCAGGTTATGGGTGTTGATCCTTTGCGCTTTGCTGAGGTGGATTTCTCTAGTGCCCTGAATAATTTTGGTGGGTGGCATTATGATGCGCCAAATTATCCTAACTTTGCCGCCTTTGCCGCTGTTAAAGCCGATGGATCAATCATAGCGTGGGGTAGTCCGCATACTGGAGGCACGGGTGCGCCTTCTGGTAGTGGTTATACCAAGATTTATTCAAATAGGGGCGCCTTTGCCGCCCTTAAAGCCGATGGCTCAATCACGGCGTGGGGTGATCCGTATGCTGGAGGCACAGGTGCGCCTTCTGGTAGCAGCTATACCGAGATTTATTCCACTGCGCAAGCCTTTGCTGCCCTTAAAGCCGACGGGTCGATCACAACATGGGGTGTAATACCTAACACAGCTTCACCCTCTGATAGTGGCTATGCTAAGATTTATTCAAATGGACAAGCTTTTGCCGCCCTTAAAGCCGATGGATCAATCAAGGCGTGGGGTAAATCAGATTCTGGAGGCGCAGGTGCACCCTCTGGTAGAGGCTATACCAAGATTCATTCAACTGCGGTTGCCTTTGCCGCCCTTAAAGCCGATGGTTCAATCACGGCATGGGGTAACTCAGAGAGTGGAGGTGCAGGTGCGCCTTCTGATAGTGGCTATGTCAAGATTTATTCAAATGGATATGCCTTTGCTGCCCTTAAAGCCGATGGCTCAATCAAGGCGTGGGGTAACTCAGGGAATGGAGGTGCAAATGCACCTACTGACAAAGACTACATCAATGTTTATTCAAGTGAGAGAGCTTTTGCCGCCCTTAAAGCCGATGGCTTAATCAAAGCGTGGGGCGACTCAAAGAGTGGCGGCAAAGACGCACCCACTGACAAAGGCTATGCCAAGATTTATTCAAATGGATATGCCTTTGCCGCCCTTAAAGCTGA
>NZ_FQTR01000373.1 GCF_900128535.1 bacterium endosymbiont of Bathymodiolus sp. 5 South
TCTACTGCGATATTGAGATTACCACCTGCTGCCAGTTGCCCACCTTGATTGTTAACGGTATTGGCAGTAATGGCTAAGTTGGCTTGGGCAATGGTGTCTTTGCCCTCATTTTGATAGGTTTGATTGGCATTAATGTCAATATTTTGTACGGCTTTTATATCCCCTGATTGAGTAATATTTCCATGATGAGAAGTTAAGTTAATGTCTGTTTGTGAGCTAAGGTTTGCCTTTAAGACCAGATCACCATCAGCTGTGATTTCCAAGTTGGATAAGTCAGTGATAATATCGCCATCTGCGGTGTTTACCCCTGCACCTTTTTCAGTAACGATGAGTTTAATGCTGCCTGCTGAGATATTAGATAGATGTGAGATATCAATGCCAAACTCAATGGGGGCGGCATTAGTATTTGATTTGACTTCGCCAGTCGTGTAGTCATAATAATCATTGCCTTGTTTTAAGGCTAGGTCTTGTTTGGCTTGGAGTTCTCCTCTTAGCTTAATCGCTCTTGAGATGATATCGACATCATTTGTGTTATTGGCATATAAACCCAGTTCGTGAATGATAAAATCAGAAGTTAGGTCGTTGTTGATTTTAAAGCCAGTTATCGCACCATCACTCATCCGTGACTGCCCGCTCACCATAGTTAGTTTGGAAGTGTTGATAAAACTACAGCCATTACAATCAAAGCCATTAGGATTGGCAATCACCACGGCTGCATTCTTGCCAAACACTTCTAAAGCGCCGTTTAATACTGAACGATTAGTAGAGCCTACTTCATTCAGGATAATATCAGCGTTTTGATTAAGGTTAGGGTTGCCATACACCGCGCCACCGAGTTGTGATGTGCCCATGACTTTTGAATTGTTAAGTATTGCCCCTTGATTGCCGACATTAAACTTGTTGTAATGGTTAACTGATACCCCGACAGAGTTAGGGTTTGCAATGTTGATTAAATCAACGCCGTTGGCGGTTGTGTCTATAAAAGTTGTTGGGCTTTTGGTGGTGTCTACAACTTGATTGGCGGCGTAGACATT
>NZ_FQTR01000374.1 GCF_900128535.1 bacterium endosymbiont of Bathymodiolus sp. 5 South
AATGCTTACTTTATCATCAACTTCCCATGAGAATTTTTTGTTGCTTGCATCATTAGGGCTAATCGTTACATGAAGTTGAGCGCTTTCACCAATGACTAGCGTGTCACTAGTGCTTGATATTTTAATATCATCAACCAATATTGGCAAAACTGCAATATAAACACCAGTTTGCGTTGATCCATGGCTATTACTAGCAGTAACCACATATTTGTTTCTGCTTAGAATCTTGGTAGGTGTGCCTGAAATAATTCCTTTTTGTTTGTCAAATACTAATCCGCTAGGAAGTTGATGAGAAATTGACCATTTATTAACACCGCCTGAGGCATAATTAACAAATTTAATCGGCTCCATTGGTTTGTTAATAATAATGTTGTTTTCGACTTTAGTAGGCACTATCAATGGCTTGGTGTCATCTTGAAGGCAACGCACACTGGTTTTTGTTGTTTTAAGCATGTCGCCACGCCATAAATCCAACTCTGTCTCGCTCAATAAAAATTCATGTCCTTGGTTAGCTGCAAACTGTAAGGCTGTGATTCCGACAATATCAACCTTAGGATTGTCTTTAAGTTGTTGCAGCGTTTGATTGCCGTCTATGCTTTCACTAGAAAGAAAAACAACCAAACCTTTGGCTGGTGTAACAACATCTCCTTCTGTTAAGTCTTGGATCTTAATGTTGTTAATAGTATATTTTGAACCTAAATCAATCATCACCCATCCGTCGTTTAAAATGCTATAGGATTTGAATCCAAGTTTTGTACCATCAACGATATTGCTACTCTTGGTATTGGCATGGTTGCCAGTGCTAATGGTATAGTTGCCAGTGCTAATGGTATGTGTTTGCGATAGACTAGGGGTTTTAGAGGTATCAAGGATATAAGTGTTGGCACCAGAATTTTGCACTGACTTGTGTAATGCAACATTCACACCATTGCTAATTACCTCTACTTCGCCTATTGCCAATACACCTGGAAGTGATTGTTTAATTAACACAAAACGCTTAGGGAGTATTGGCACAGGTGCTATTTTACG
>NZ_FQTR01000375.1 GCF_900128535.1 bacterium endosymbiont of Bathymodiolus sp. 5 South
CTCGCCCCTTGACACTGTGCATTCCAAAAATTCGCCCCTTGACACTGAGCACCCCTAAAACTCGCCCCTTGACACTGTGTATCACTAAAACTCGCCTCCACAAGGTAAGCGTGCGACAAATCTGCTCCAGGAAAGCCTGTTACTTTTGCAAAATCTTGTGTGTATAAACCGCTCTCTCTCTTTTTAAATAAAAGATTGAGGGTAGTTTGAATTTCATTTGATGGGCGTTCTTCGTGATTTTTTTTATATTCTTGCTCATTGGTTTTTGAACGAATATGTGAACAGAGGATTTGTACAATTTGCTGGCGATATTTCTCCTCCTCCAGTGCCAATTCATGCAAGGCATAAACTGCGCCTGTGCGCGCCGAAGTTTCACTTGATCCTAATAAATTAATGGCTGAATTAAACCGCTCATCTACCCGTTGTTTAATCTGGATTTGGATTTGTTTGCCTTGGTTTCGGACTTGTTTGCCTTGGATTCGGACTTGTTCGCCTTGGTTTTTTAAGCGTTCGTAAAAAAGAATCAAGCCTATGATTGCAATAAGACCGCTACTAATAGAAGTCCAAGTTATTTTTTCTGTATCAATGAAGTTAAGGCAATGTAAAACAATAACAACAATAATAGAAATTATGAACAATCCAACATAAACTGCGTTTTCTTTTAATTTACCAGGATAATCTAGTAATTTTTTTTTCACAACTGTGCCATCACCTTATCAGAAATATCAGCTTCTGCACCGACTAACGCCACCCTCAGTTTGGAGAGTTTTTGACTTAGTCTGTTTTGTTTGAATGTGCTTAATGCTTGAATATTTTTGATGATTTTAATCATGTTGTTGCTTTATTTAATTGTTCTAATTTTCCCCAGTCTTTCTTGATGATGGCTTGAAGTTCTTCGCTATCTTTTAAAATGCCTGTGTCACAATCCTTTGGTGTGCCGTATTTTATTTCTTTTCCCGTGTTGTCTTTGATAATTGCTTGTAACTTTTTAGACGCTGATTCGTTTAAATAGTTTTTGGCATTTTC
>NZ_FQTR01000376.1 GCF_900128535.1 bacterium endosymbiont of Bathymodiolus sp. 5 South
AGAACTGAGTAGCCTCAACCCAGAATATTTTTCTGTGACTTTTGGTGCGCTTGGTACAACACAAGAGGTAACATTAGAGACGGTTTTAGATATTCAAAAAAATGACACTGTCGCTGCTGCCCCTCACCTATCTTGCATTGGTTCAAAAAAAGAAATTATTATTACATTGCTTGACCAATATAAAGCAGCCAATATTAATCGACTTGTGGCACTTAGAGGTGATATCCCATCTGGAGTGCGTGATATTGGTGATTTCCATTATGCCAATGAACTGGTCGAATTTGTTAAATCGCAATACAACAATCACTTCCATATTGAAGTAGCCGCCTATCCTGAGATGCACCCAGAATCTAAAAATCGACTAACTGACTTGCAACATTTTGCTGACAAAGTAAGCGCTGGTGCAGATGGTGCTATCACACAATACTTTTATGATGCTGATGCCTATTTTAAATTTGTTGATGCAACAGAAAAACTCGGTATTAATATTCCAATCGTCCCAGGCATTATGCCGATTACCAACTACACACAACTGGTAAGATTTTCTAATATGTGTGGTGCAAAAATCCCCAGTTGGATTTTAAAAAAATTAGAACTGTATCAAGACGACCTTGACTCACTCAGCGCGTTTGGATTGGAAGTTGTCACCAACTTGTGTCAGACTCTAAAAGCGCAAGGGGTTGATAATTTCCATTTCTATTCAATGAATCACTCACAACCCTCTCTAGAAATCGCTAAGCATTTATAGCAGTACGCTTAATGTTGAGATCTAACCCAACCTTGTAGGCTGTGTAATGCTTTTTTGTCTTGAGAGTGGCACTGCTGCTCAAGCATATCTAGGCGTTCAGCAAACTCAGAAAACACCATTTCATAATGTTTATTTTTAATTTCTTCTTTGTAAAGTTTGGACTTTAGATTAGTGATAATACCGTGATAGACTTTATCATTGGCACCATGAATGGCGTTATCAACTTCTATTTTATGGATAGCATCATCCTTAATCTGTTGCATTTTTTGAATATGTT
>NZ_FQTR01000377.1 GCF_900128535.1 bacterium endosymbiont of Bathymodiolus sp. 5 South
AATGAATAATAGACCTAGGAAATGCTTGGGGTACAAGACCCCATTTGAGGTCTTTGCCAAGATGACTGGCAAGGACTATTTTTTAAATGGAAGTGTTGCACTTATGGGTTGAATTCGCCAGTTTAACTTGTTCGAAATAAGAAAATTTAAATTGTTGTCTTAATTTGTTGGGGTTTTATAATTTGGGTTGAGATCATAGGTTAAAACATAGATTCTTCTGAGTCCATCTTGTTTTTTTCATATGTGCGGTAACTCGTCCCGCTTCCAACATATTTTATTATATGTTGAGACACCCCTGTAATATTATTACTAATGCCATAATAATATAATTTTTTGTTTACATTAGAAAATTCTTTTTTAGTATAAACGCTTCCTGCCCATGCGTCTACCACTAAAGCATTTTCATTCCATTTCTCAGGTTCAAATATAGGGGTGCGTTGATCGCGATTAATTAAGTTGAAGGCATGATCAGGTTTTGTTGTTATTAGATATTCTGCTGTCATATTAGGATAATTTTTTCTTAACTCATTCAACATAATAAGTGCACATTCCGAACAATTAGCAACTTTATGTGTGTTAATGACTAAATCCTCATATTCCTTGCTTGCAAAAAATTGTATAGAATCATTGGGAGGAGGAACGCCAGTTTGCTTTATATTAGCAATATGAGCATCTATACTATTTCGTAATTGTTTTATTCTCATACTTATTGTTCGCTGATCATATCCTTCAAGATTAGAGTTTCGGCTAGAAGATTCCAATGCACCCAATTTTTTAAAAACATTCAATTGAAAAATATCTTGTTGTACTTGAGCCATTTCCTCACTTGTATTGTGTGATAGTGCATCTCTGTCTATTCTGTATTTTCTAGGAGCTGGTCTTTCGGTGTCTACATTATTGACTTCCCCAACAGCGCCTTTTTCCACAGTTTCTTGTTCAGGTGTTTCTTTAACATGCCCTGTTGGGTCAATATATTCAAGTGGATTGTTGCCCACATAAACATACAAATTCAAGCCATCAACC
>NZ_FQTR01000378.1 GCF_900128535.1 bacterium endosymbiont of Bathymodiolus sp. 5 South
TCATAAGCATTCATCAATTCATTTCTTGATTTTATTAAATTCTCAGTAATGTCGTTGGAATCAAATTCAAGCAAGCCACCTTCCTTTGTAAAATGATTAACCGCAATAAAATCACCGTCTTTTCCTTTGGTATGAACTTCTAACGCCTTTATCATGTCCAAGCTGTGCGTTGCCATCACCACATTAACGCCACTGTCTGCCAATTTGATTAAAACTTTGGTTAATACGACCTGCCAAGCGGGGTGTAAGTTGGTCTCTGGCTCATCAAAAAAGACAAATGAACCTTTACTTATTACATTATTTTTTAACAATGCCTGAATCATGCCTAGATTTGTCATACCAAAAGAAATTAAGTTTTTATCAACACTTCTGCCAGAATCATCAACAAAAGACAGGCGACCATTTTCAAAAATAAACTCGCCACCAATTTCTGTTTTTAATTCAGTTGCCAATTCTGAAATAATTTCTAATGGTGGGTTGGTTGATTTGGTGTTTAAGGTTTCATCTAAATCATAGAAATATTTTGATACACCTGTTAAATCCCCTGTTTCTCTTACTTCTTTAGACTTGTTTAAGGCATCTCTAACGCTCCAATAAGCAGGAGATTCAAAAAATACCACTCTTGAAAGCCTGGATATATCATCAATAAAATCCAAGTTTAATTTAAAATCAATAGTATTTTTTGTATTAAAAGATATTTCAAGTCCATCGGCAGATAGATTAGTTTCTTCTTCATCAAAAGAAACCAGTTCTGATATGTTGGCTATTTGGAAATTTTCTTGTAATTCTTTTTTTAAAGCCATCTTTAATAGCAGAACATACATCTCTTCTCCTTCTGTTAAATTAAGGATTAAAGGAGTTAAACAGCTTCTTAAAAAATCGACATAACGATGAACAGATTTAAATTTTTGTTTTTTTTCTAATTTATCTAAGTAACCTATAAATTTATTAAAGTTTTCAATCTGTGTATTGGTTGTAGTGGAACAGGCATGAATATAAGCACCTATAGGGTAATCTTTCC
>NZ_FQTR01000379.1 GCF_900128535.1 bacterium endosymbiont of Bathymodiolus sp. 5 South
CTATGAACAAGGCGCTTGGTGGCAGGTTGATCTAGGCGGTCAAAAAAACATCAAGCAAATCATTATCTACAACCGCACTGATTGTTGTGCAAATAGACTAAGCAACTACCAAGTTAGTATTTCTAATAAAGCAGACTTCAGCACCCATATCTATCAACAAGACTTTCATGTCGCACCCAATCCTAAAAAAATCATTCAATTGGACGCATCAGGCAAACAAGGTCGCTATGTTAGAATCCAGTTGCTTGATAAGGATTATCTGTCTCTAGCAGAAGTTCAGGTTATGGGTGTTGATCCTTTGCGTTTTGCTGAGGTGGATTTCTCTAGTGCCCTGAATAATTTTGATGGGGTTAATAATGCACCAAATTATGCTAACTTTGCCGCTTTTGCCACCCTTAAAGCCGATGGGTCAATCATGGCGTGGGGTAGTCCGTATGCTGGAGGCGCAGGTGCGCCTTCTGGTAGCGGCTATACCGAGATTTATTCAACTGGGATTGCCTTTGCCGCCCTTAAAACCGATGGTTCAATCACGGCGTGGGGTAACTCGGATTCTGGAGGTGCAGGTGCACCCTCTGGTAGCGGCTATACCAAGATTTATTCAACTGTGCAAGCCTTTGCCATCCTTAAAACCGATGGCTCAATCACGGCGTGGGGTGACCCAGATTCTGGAGGTGCAGGTGCACCCTCTGGTAGTGGCTATACCAAGATTTATTCAACTGGGATTGCCTTTGCCGCCCTTAAAACCGATGGCTCAATCACGGCGTGGGGTAGTTCAGATGCTGGCGGCACAGGTGCACCCTCTGGTAGCGGCTATACTAAGATTTATTCAACTGTGGGTGCCTTTGCCGCCGTTAAAGCTAACGGATCAATCACAGCATGGGGTGATCCGGGTAGTGGAGGACTCACCCCTACATCCGATTAAATATAGGCTAGTATCAACTTAAAGTTTTTAATCATTATTTTTGAAAATGAAAAACATGACAAATGCACTCAACAAACTAACTAAACTCCT
>NZ_FQTR01000380.1 GCF_900128535.1 bacterium endosymbiont of Bathymodiolus sp. 5 South
TATTCGAGGCAAAGTCCCCTTGGGTTTTATCCTTTGAATGGTCAAGTCGAATATTCTCAGGTACCTTCTCCAACACGCCCTGTGTTTTCAGCGATACCAACGATTCCATTAATAATACTTGTAATTGCTCTTTATTCATTTTTACTCCTATTCTTGATTAATCCAACTTTTCTTCTTCATGGTATTTTAAATATAATTTTCTACCAGTAACTTAAACCTTTTTTTGAAACTATACAAATGATATAATTCCCCTTAAGGATTGCGGATTTGCGGTCGACACTAAGCCATTGTGGATTCACAGTGGCTTAGTGTTATCTGGAAAAACCTTATTGCTAACTATTCTTTCTTTTATAACCTCAAAACTTTTATTTTCTTGTTCGGGTCTCAAACAATTCAATCCAATTGGTCGTGCTATCAAATCAGCTAATTGTAAACCTGTGGAGTTACTTTGTTTGTTCACCATTACCATTTTAAAATTGGCTTTCATGCCCTTGAAATTACCCTTAGAACATATTCTGCTAAATTCAAGCTCTAAATCTCTATCTTCTGCTCTTCCTCATTGCTCTACAACAATATGCGTTATTTTCTGCTGTTGATTAGACGCAATTAAGAAGTTGAATAAACATTCAACACAAAACTTAAGTGCAATATGATAAGGATTGTTATCATAACGATAATGTTTATTTAGCGCCTCTTTTTGAATAGTTGCACTAATAACTTCAAACTTTTGCTGATTAACAACATCTGATAACTTTCCTATAAAACTGTTTTTCTTTTCTTGATTGTTCAGCATCTTAAAAACACCTTTATCTTTACGAATTTCATTCTCACGCAAAATAATCATATCATGACCAAAGTGATTAAACTTAAATTCTTAGAAACCCTGAACAGTTTTCAGATAATCAGATTTTTTGAATATGCAAAACGCCAATACAAATATTGAATATTGTGTGTCAATATTGATAAGCCCATGATCACCACTTTCATCAGCATAAACAATATAATCACT
>NZ_FQTR01000381.1 GCF_900128535.1 bacterium endosymbiont of Bathymodiolus sp. 5 South
ATGTTAAGATTTTGACTGTTTATGTTGATTTGTCCGTTATTTGTGTTATCTGCGTTATTTGCATTGGCTTGGAGGTTTGAGCCAACAATGGTGGTGGTTTTGTTTGGAGTATTAAGGTCTGTATTAGCAATGGTTGGGGTTGTTGCCAGGGTTGTGATTAAGGTTAAAATTGATATTAAAAATGGGTTTGGCATTTGGTTGTTTTAATGAGTTTTGGTGGTTTTTTTGTTTTAAAAATAGTGGTTTTGTTTTTAATGAGAGGGTGGGGTTATATTTTTACGATAAAAGGGTAGCGTCCTCTTTTTCCTTTTTTTCCTTAAAAAGCGAAGGCTTCTTAGGATGTTCTATATAAGAAATTTTAAAAAGTTGTCAGAGGTTTTGGGGTAATGTATGGCATTTGGTTATTTTAATGGGTTTTGGTGGTTTTTTTGTTTTAAAAATAGTGGTTTTGTTTTTAATGAGAGGGTGGGGTTATATTTTTACGATAAAAGGGTAGCGTCCCCTTTTCCACATTACCCACGCCACCTAATACAAAAGCGTTTAAGTGGCTTAGTATTAAAAGTAGAATGAAAGGTTTTTTTAAGGGTGAGCATTGGTGTTATTTTAGATTGGTTTTTTTAAAGGTTAACACAATCTGTGTCTACAGAGTCTCAAAAAACGACCATTTTTTTGTTAAATTACACTCTGACCCTAATTATTTTCTTGGTAAATGCTAATCGGCAAAGAAATATGATATTTTGCTAACCTAAATAATTTTTCTTTATCAAAAATTTCAAAATTACATTGTTCGGAGCAGGAACAATATACATCTATCATGATACGAAAATCTTCAGCACCAGCTTTAAATAATAAATCATAGTTTTTTTCGAGAAAAATTATAAAAGACTCTTCATATTCTTCATCGTAACCCTCTTTTGAAAATTCATTAGGGAAATGGATTAACTCTAGACAACCGTATTCCCATTCTTCTAAATTAGAATATGGTTTCCTATCTCCAACATTAAAAAT
>NZ_FQTR01000382.1 GCF_900128535.1 bacterium endosymbiont of Bathymodiolus sp. 5 South
TCTATCTTGGCTAGTTGCTTAAAATCGTGTTTATAAAAATCATCAGGTAGTTGGATTCTTTTTGGCATTGTTTTGTTGGTGAAAAAAATGATTATTATACACTATTTATGGTATTGTTATTTTTTGAATTTTGTATAAAATATTGCCAGTCAAAATATAGTGCGATTGTTTTGAATGCTTAAGGTTGGTTTTATGGTTGGCTGTTTTGGGTTTTTAGGGTTGACTAAATAGCGTTATAAGCAATCTTCAAATGGATTTTTATCTCTAAAAGTGGCAATTGCCATAGCGACAGTAAGCAAAATTAAAGAATTGAAGAATATAGGCATAATAACAAACGCATAACCTAAATTATGAATTGTTGTGCCACCAATAATTGCTGTTACGGCTGTTGCGCCACCAGGAGGGTGCATACATCTTAAAAAATGCATAGCAACAAGCGAAAGAGGAATGGCAATTGAAGTGGCTAACAGAGTATTGGTGATTAAATAAAAGCAAGTAACGCCCATTATAGCTGAAACACTATGTCCACCAATTAAATTCCATGGACGAGAAACCAAGGCATGTGGCGAACCAAACATTAGCATAGCTGATGCACCAGTTGAAGCGATAATTAAGGGAGAATTGGCACTCTGTAAAATAACACTAGAGAAAAATTCAGCCATAACAACGGCTATAAATGCGCCAATTGCTGAGATTAATAATTCTTTATTGTTCATCACTCCCCATTATGTTTTTAGAGACCTTTGCATAAATAGGGATGATTAGCAAAATCCAATTTTTGCCCAATTGGTGATTTCTTTAAACCTTGTCCTAGCAGAGCTAAGGTTGGGTTTAAAAAATCGCCAAGTGGGTGAAAAGTGGGTTTCTGATGATTGTTCCTATTTATGCAAAGGTCTCTAAAATAGTATTATTTTTTGAATTTGGTGTTAGCCTGTACTCCAACCTCTTGGGCGTTTCATGCCTGATATTTTGCAAGTTTGCTTAACATAACCATAGGGAAACATA
>NZ_FQTR01000383.1 GCF_900128535.1 bacterium endosymbiont of Bathymodiolus sp. 5 South
GACATCAGCCGTATCAAGATGAAAGCGAATGACATACTTACCAGTAGCGAGACTACCACCGACGAGGCAATTGCCCTTGGTATTGACATCAGTAAGACAGCGAACTACAAAGAGGGGCAACTCACTCGCTTTGTGAGCGTGAAATACAAATCCGACCTTCGTCGTGATGGCAACGATTACCTTGGCAAAAATGCCGAGCAAGAGGTGGTGATGAAACTGGGGCTGGATTATCAAAAAGACGACACCACCACTTCTGTTAGTTATGAACGCATTCAATCGACTAACAATAAAGCGCATAGTTATGGTATTGAAGGTGCTGTTCGATGGAAGTTTTGATGGGTTTATAAAAAGGATGCCTAAAAACCCTCGGCACAAATTAACCAATCAGCCTAAATGTATTTCTGCAGATATTTTTGAAAGAGAAAAGGCGATTTTTGTGGAACAAGCCAGACACCACCATCTCTAAGTGATCACTAGACTCTTGTAGATATGTCGTTCTGGTTAGATTATTGGCAATAGCTTTAAGAGAACTCGCTGGTAACTTTTTCTAATGAGAGATATTTGGGCGCTTGCCAAGCCTCAGTGTGGTGTCCATGGCAGTGTGTTTGCTATTGAAAGTTTGAGTTGATTGTCTTTAAACAGGGTGTTGATGGCATTCAACAGTTCACAAATAAATCATCTTTGAGCAGCTGGGTTCTAAAACTAATACCAAATTCAAAAAACAACTAAACTAAAAAACTCCACCCAAGCTTGGCAAGATCTTTCAATAATACCAAATTCAAAAAACAACTAAACCAAAAAACTCCACTCCCTACTACACAAATTTTTAATAAAACCATCCTCACTTAGTATTTCATTCCAAGCCTGACAAGATCTTTCAATAATATCATCATAATTTTGGAATGTGGTATTTGACAAGAATCTTTGTTTAATCTGTTGCCATAGTTGCTCTACTGGATTCAGTTCTGGAGAATAAGGCGGTAATGGTAATAATGTAACATT
>NZ_FQTR01000384.1 GCF_900128535.1 bacterium endosymbiont of Bathymodiolus sp. 5 South
GATATTGTCATTAATGACACAAATCATGGCACAAATAATGACTTAAACCTAGTGATTGATAATAAATCAGGCGTGATTAAGGCTGATAACAACATCACCATTCACGCCAAAACCCTCAACAATACCGCTTACCGTTATGATGCAAAACAAAACGATGATGATGGCTACTATGGTTATGATGTTAACGCAAAAGTTAACAAAAATGACTACACAATGAATGAGCAAGTGGTACTAGAGCAAGATGAAGCGGTATCCACGCTTGCATCAGAGCCATCAATCATATCAGCAGGTAATGACATTACTATTACTACCTCGCAAGAAACTAACAACCTTAGTTCCGTTATCACTGCTGGCAATGATATTACCATTAACACCGACATTCTAAAAAACAATACAGACTCAATAGACTCCCACAATCTATATCGTAAATGGGGCAAGATGTGGGAAGAAGAGTATTGTGAAAAGAAAAGAAACTGGTGGAGTGGCGGTGGCTGTAAACGCCATGCTCGTCGTACTAAGTATGAAGACACTATAGATAGCAGAAGTGAAACAATCTATAGCGCAAACCAAGCCACTATTAATGCGGGTAATAATTTAACCGTTAATGCCACCACCATTATCAATGGCTATAACACCAAAAACCCAGAATACGAACCCACTAAAAATGATAACACGCCATCTACCGAAGACTCTGATGCAGGCGCACCTGCAAACAATCCAGACCTAAGCCTAAAACCCAGCATAGATACCGATAGTCAAATTAGTGCTATTGCCCTAAATGGTGAATTCAAAGTTGAAAAACCTACCCCAATCAAACCCTACATCATAGAAACCAGAAACGAGTTTGTTGACATAACTCAGTTCAAAGCTTCACAATACCTATTTGCCAGACCCAATATCAGATTCCTAGACCCAGCCATGTCCAGCCCTATTACTTTGGGTGATGCCTACTGGGAACACCAACAACTACAAAAACAAATTAGCGAGCAAACCAAAC
>NZ_FQTR01000385.1 GCF_900128535.1 bacterium endosymbiont of Bathymodiolus sp. 5 South
GCTGCCAGAATTTTTGTTGATAAAACCTCACAAAAAAGCATCGTTATCGGCAATAAAGGCGAGATGTTAAAGCTCATTGGCACCGAATCTCGTCAAAGTATTGAAGGTTTTTTGCAGCGTAAAGTATTCCTAAAACTTTGGGTTAAAGTCAAACAAGGCTGGTCTGATGACAAGCGCTCACTCGCTTCATTGGGATATGATTAATTAAAAAATATTTGCGTGGTTAATTATGACTAAAATTGATTTAACCCCTGCTTTTTTGATTCATCGTCGAGCATTTAAAGAGTCTTCTTTATTGTTAGATTTTTTTACCCAAGAGCATGGCAAAATTCGTCTAGTGGGGCGAGGCTTACGCAAGTCAAAAACACCCTTGCAAATGTTTCAACATATGAAAATCTCTTTTTCTGGTAGAGGTGAGCTTAAAACATTAACGACTTGGGAAGCAGACGACGAACCAAGAAATCTACAAGGAGAAACGCTGATATTAGGAATATATATCAATGAGTTGATTGCTAGACTATTGCAAGAACAAGACCCGCATGCGGCATTGTTTGATGCTTACAAGGCATTTATCAGTCAGATTGCCAAGTTAGAACAGCAAGCAAGATACTGGTCGCTCAGATTGTTTGAAAACAATCTATTGTCTGAATTGGGTTACGGCTATGATTTGGAGAATGATGTACATGGTGATGACATTGCGCAAGAGGCTTATTATCAATATCAGTCGCAATCTGGCTTTGTGCGTAGCAACATAGGTAAAATATCAGGAAACACAATTCAACGGATGTTGGCAAAAGATATATTAAATAGGCCAGATGTTGAGCAATTAAAATTATGTAGAAATTTAAATAGAGCGAGATTGCAACCGTTACTCGGCAACAAACCCTTGCAAAGTCGTTCTTTATTCTTTACCAAGTAGACAAAATGAGTATTTATTTAGGGGTCAATATTGACCATATAGCCACAATTAGACAAGCCAGAGGCACAATCATCAAA
>NZ_FQTR01000386.1 GCF_900128535.1 bacterium endosymbiont of Bathymodiolus sp. 5 South
AACCCACTTTTCACCCACTTGGCGATTTTTTAAACCCAGCCTTAGCCCTGCTAGGACAAGGTTTAAAGAAATCACCAATTGGGCAAAAATTGGATTTTGCTAATCATCCCTATTTATGCAAAGGTCTCTAGATATTTTGAATCGTGCAGGTGTTGAGGTGTTATGGAGAGACAACAATTCTAGTTCTAAAGGCGTTGCAAATCGTGTCACTTATCAAGATTTTAAAACCAGTGGCAATAATCCTATATGTGATGTGGAATGCAGAGATGTAGGGATGTAGGGATGTTGGGTGGTTTACAAGGCTACATCAGCACGCATAAAAATCAAGATATTTTAATTGTCCTACATATGATGGGTAGTCATGGACCTGCTTACTACAAACGCTATCCTAAGGCGTTCGAGAAATTCACACCAACATGCAAGACTAATCAGTTTAGTAAATGTAGTAATGAGATGATTAATAATGCCTACGACAATACCATTGTTTATACCGATTATTTTTTATCTCAAGTGATTGCATTGTTGAAGAAAAATCAAACACATCAAAGTGCAGTACTCTATATGAGTGACCACGGTGAGTCGTTAGGCGAAAAAGGGCTATATTTACATGGTATGCCTTATTTTATAGCACCAAAAGAGCAAACTCATGTGCCATCAATCGCATGGTTTGACAAGCAATTTTCTAAATAAATTACAAAGGACAAAAAAGATTTGGCATTAAGCCACGATGGGCTGTTCCATACTTTGTTAGGATTGTTTGATGTTAGAGTTAAAGTTTATGAACAAAAATTAGACTTTATTAAGTGAATAGGCAACATTAAAATCTAAAGATGATTATAATAGTGCGATTATTTTGCACAAAGATAGATTTATGAAAACATTTAGCGCTAAGGCACACGAAGTGAAAAGGGATTGGTTATTGGTTGACGCTGATGGCAAAACATTGGGTCGTTTGGCAACAGCCATTGCCTCTCGCCTTCGTGGTAAGCACAAGC
>NZ_FQTR01000387.1 GCF_900128535.1 bacterium endosymbiont of Bathymodiolus sp. 5 South
AATAATATCTTTCATGGTGTGTCCATCGTTCAAAAAACAGATATTATATCAGGGCGAACCACTAATTTTCGTGACAATGATTGTGATGATGCTCATAAGTTGTCATTAGTTCATCCATCTGGTCGGCATATAAATGATTAAATTGTGCATCTTTAATAAGCACCTCAGGTTTCCCCATACAACAAACATGGTGATATAAGCACAGCACTTGGGTGGATTCTTTCATTACCCGATGCAGGTCGTGAGAGATCATTAACACCGCACAACCTTGTTGTTGATGAATGTTTTGAATGAGTTTGTAAAGCTGCATTTCTCCACTAACATCAAGATTTTGTGCAGGTTCGTCCAAGATTAATACATTGGGTTTGTTGAGTAGTGCGCGTGTTAGTAATACGCGTTGTAATTCACCACCCGATAGGGCTTTTAAGGGTGAATCCAGCAAGTTTTTAATCCCCATTAATTCAGCGGTTTCTTGCAAGAAACTAGAGGCAACTTTTTGATTAAGATTGCAAAAATCAAGCACCTTGATAGGCATAAATGGATTGGGGTTAAAAGCTTGCGGCATATAACCCAAGTTGAGTTGTTTCGCACGCTTAATATTACCACTATCGGCTTTAATCAAACCCAACAAAACTTTGATAAGCGAGCTTTTCCCTGCGCCATTTGGACCGATGATAGTAAGAAATTCTCCCTGCTGCAGCTCAAAACTCACCTTATCCAAAACGCTTTTTCCACGACGCGTGAGGCTGATATCGTGAGCGCTAATAAGGGTTTGAGATGAAATTGTCATAGGTGTATTTTATACTAATCTTAATGTCTAAAAAATCGGTAAAATTTACCCTTATGCCAAACCCTCATCAACTTATTTTATTAGACGGATCAGCCTTTTTATTTAGGGCTTATTTTTCTACTATTGCGCAAAATTTAACCAACGATGAGGGTTTTCCAACGGGTGCGATGTTTGGCGTAATTAATGCGTTGAAGC
>NZ_FQTR01000388.1 GCF_900128535.1 bacterium endosymbiont of Bathymodiolus sp. 5 South
GAAAAATAAATGAACTTGGAGAATATGATAACTTTTATAATTTGTATAATTTAATTTTTGAAGATTATGATACGATATCTGAGTGTTTGACTGACCCTCAAATCATAATGTCATGGGAAATACTTATTCAACTAGAAGCACAAATATCTAAAAAAAATAAAACCAAAGAAAGGTTACTAAATTTAAAAGAAATAAGCGTAAAACGCATACGAAGAAGATTTAGAGATGCTATTTATGATGAACTTAGTTATTTAAAAGACATAAAAACAGGAAAAGTAAAATATATAGATGACTATTCGGAAAAATGGGAAAAGTCTTGGAAGTTGAAATAATTAGCAAATAATCAGGGTCAGTGTGTGGTTTTTTAACAAACCACTCTATCAAAATCCAACTAAAATAAGACCCTGCAAATCAGATTGTGTTAATCTCTAAAAAAACCAATCTAAAATAACATCGATGCTCACCCTTAAAAAACCTTTCGCTCTATTTTTAATACTAAGCTATTTGAACGCCTTTGTATTAGGTGGCGTGGGTAATGTGTATGCCGCTAACCAAGAAGTTAACACTGCAAAATCTCTACAAACTTTTGTTAATGCCACTGCCAACAGAGTTTTAAATATCTCATCTGTCCAAGACTCCAAGTCCGTACAAATGAAGTCCAGCCCTAGCAGTGGCAATATCCAAATAGCCGACATCGACCAAAACAATTCCAAGTCCAATTCCAATTCCAATTCTAAATCCAATTCTAAATCCAATTCTAAATCCAAATCCAACACCAAACTCCTCAACAGAGACATCAAAGACACAGAAGTAAACATCTACAACATAGCCTCTCACAAAGGCTTAAAAGGCGAAATAGACACAAGACTGCTAACCAAAAACGGCAGAATACAAATCGCCAAAGATATTAAAAAATCAGGCATGATAACCTCTGCCATCCAGCAAATAGTCAATACCGATAGAACAGAACTCAAAAACTTCTA
>NZ_FQTR01000389.1 GCF_900128535.1 bacterium endosymbiont of Bathymodiolus sp. 5 South
CCTAAATGATACCAACCTTAACAACACCAAAGATTTAGCAACCACCCTAGGACATGAAACCAGCCATGCGATAGACAACCAAGACCCAAGTATCAACACCAACCCACAGAACAACACAAGTAAAGCAGATAATGAAATCTATGCCCAAAACTATGGAGACGACTTTAGCGATTATGTTGAATTCGCCTCAGAAAACTATGGCGATGGTAGCTTAGCAGATACCAACAATAACAACTTAGGCAACACACCAGCAGAAATACAGAGAAATCAAAAGCTTGTTGATAACAACAATCAGGATTATGCAAGGATTGATAAGAGTAAGGGGGAAGATTCTGTTTTCAAAGTAGTAACTACTGGGGCAAAAATAACCAATAAGATTAGAAAAATAAAAGGCAAACTTACTAAAGAAAAACTTAAAAAGATATTTAAAGACGAGGGTATTGATATTGCTGATGATTTAACTACCTTGGTAGATGAAAAAATAGGTGTTGATGATGCTTTGGCTATTTTGGATTTAGTTGTTGGGACTAATTTTAATAGCAAGAAGACTAGGGTTGTTAAAGGCGCTAAAACAAAAGTAAGAAAAGAAGCTACCAAGGGCTTGGTTAAGAAAAAAGAAGCATACTATAAAACAACAAAAGAGACAACAAAAGCCGCTGAAAAACTTGGATTTAAGAAGATTAAAGAAACATCTCATGGGCAAGCTGTTTATAAGAAAGGTAGTCGTTATATAACTAGTCAACCCTTAAAAACCACACAACAAATTGATTTATAACAATAAAACCAACAATAACCATAGACAAATCAACCAACTTTTGCTAAAATACCTCTTATTTCTTGGTCGTTTTGCTTAAAAAAAATGTTAACTAAATCCAGCCCAATATCCACCCAATCAAATCTTTTTCATTCAGAGCTCTTTTCTCAATTAGATGTCAAAGACCCTTTAATACAACTAGCCAACACTATTAATTGGACAGTCT
>NZ_FQTR01000390.1 GCF_900128535.1 bacterium endosymbiont of Bathymodiolus sp. 5 South
TATTATTGAAAGATCTTGTCAGGCTTGGAATGAAATACTAAGTGAGGATGGTTTTATTAAAAATTTGTGTAGTAGGGAGTGGAGTTTTTTGGTTTAGTTTTTTTTGAATTTGGTATTAGATTTACTATGAATATTAAATAGCTCTAATAATTATGAACACCCTAGAACCCTACCAGCAAATTTACACCTACGACACAGGCAATAACCTAACCAATCTATCACACCAGGCAAACAGTGGTAATTGGCAACAAACCCTCACTATCCACCCTAATAGCAACCGTGGCACTGAAAATAACAACCAAAATAACTTTGATGCCAATGGCAATTTATTAAACTTAAACAATATCGGTAGCCTAGAGTGGCACTACAACAACACCTTAAATAAACTTACTAAAGCAAACAAACCCAACACCACACAATACTATGTCTATGATTATCAAGGCAAGCGAGTCCGCACTGTTATTGAATCTGAGCACCAAACACAAAGCCAAAGAGACTACCTACCCGCACTAGACATCTCAATCAACCAAGCAAAACAACAAAGCAAAACTCTGCACATCGGCACCCACATCCTCAGCGAAAGCAGCAAAGACAACACCCAAATCCACTACCAACTCAACAGCCACCTACAATCCAACACCTTGGAATTGGGCGGCAAAGCCCAAACTCTCAGTTACGAACATTATTATCCCTATGGTGGTACTGCCATCATTGCTGGTAAAGACAAAACCCAAGCCCAGCAAAAACGCTACCGCTACACGGGTAAAGAAAGAGATGACAACAGTGGTTTATGTTATTACGGTGCCAGATACCTAGCCCCTTGGCTAGCGAGATGGATAAACCCTGATGCAGCAGGGTCGATTGATGGCTTGAATTTGTATGTTTATGTGGGCAACAATCCACTTGAATATATTGACCCAACAGGGCATGTTAAAGAAACACCTGAACAAGAAACTGTGGAAAAAGGCGCTGTTG
>NZ_FQTR01000391.1 GCF_900128535.1 bacterium endosymbiont of Bathymodiolus sp. 5 South
TTCGCTAAATTCTTTGATTTTTCGTTGGGTAAAAACTTTCACCCATGGGAGTTCACTAAGTTCATTCTCAACTTTGATTAAATTATTTTGAAATATCATTACTATTTAACAGTTTCTCCATGCCTCCTCCTCTTTTTGCTAAAGAATCCAGCGCCTCCTTAGCTTTATACGCATGATCACTATTTTTAGATAGAGACAATTCCTTAAGTACAGAGCCTATATTACCTACATATTTCTTCAACGATTCGGTGGTATAACGACTATCCATCAAAAAGTCAAAAGTCTCTTTGAAGTACCTTGCATCGTTTAATATATACTGCTTTATCTCTTGTTTCTGAATTTGAGATAGAGCCTCATCACTCTTGCCATTTTCTATAACATCACGCATCAAACCTATTATTTTCTCACTAGAGTTAATGGTATTTTGTTGATCTTTAACAGTGCATTGTTTGTCATACTCATCTAATTCTGGATCAAAATCTAAAAGTTTTTGTGGATTTATTATATCTTTCCTCCAACTAGGGTTATTCACAATATAATCCTTTAAACATTCAAGAGCAAAGTCATGATATTCTGCTTTATCTTTAGCATTTTTTGCTTTTAATTGTTCAATATAAAATATAAATGTTTCAGGGTCTAGATGTGATGCATCTTTATCAATAATATTTTGTTCTTTTAGAAAATTCCATAAATCTGATACAAACACCTTCTTCTTATACTGCATATCATATCGATCCTTTTCTAGAATACCTTTATATAAACTCTGATTATTGATTTTAGATCTAACAATCTTTTTAAAAAATTCTTCATCAATAAGTGAGGTTTGGCAATATTCAAAAAGTTTAGTAACAATATCACTTTTCAAGAAATAGGCTTCATAGCTATAACCATAGGCTTCATAGCTATAACCATAGGCTTTACTAATTAAGGACAATAAATCTTCATATTTCTTATTTTTCTTTAA
>NZ_FQTR01000392.1 GCF_900128535.1 bacterium endosymbiont of Bathymodiolus sp. 5 South
GTGTGCTAGTGTAATAAGTCCAATGCGAGAAGTTAAAAGTTCGTTAGTTGTATCAAGTTTGTAGTTTAAAATGTTCATAAACGCATAAAGTTTGGTTGGTTAATGAGGGGCTTGATTGCCTTTGGTTTTCACCTAATAGGTGAAACTGTTTTTTGGTTGAAATCATTATACCAGTTGGGGTTTGTGCGTTTTTTTGGTTTTTATTTTTGGATTGGGGGATACTGATTTTTTCTTGAAATTACACAAAGAAATGTTTGGTGATGTGTGGGATTGGGCTGGAGAAATAAGAACGGCCGAGCTTAATTTTGGTGTTAAAGCTTATCTTGTTAGCACTGAGCTTAAAAAACTAATCGATGATTTAAGTTTTTGGCATGAAAATAAAACATTTAACACTATAGAAATCAGTGCGAGACTGCATTATAGAGCAGTGGTTATTCATCCATTTTTAAATGGAAATGGCAGGTGGTCTAGAATGCTTGCCAATATCTACTTAAAGCAAAATGAATTAAAACCTACAAAATGGAATGAAGACTTACTTGCTCAGGAAAATATCCATAGAGGTGATTATATACAAGCCTTAAAACAGGCTGATAATGGTGATTATGAACTACTTATTAAGTTGCAAGGTAATTTGGTTGGTGGGTAATTTTATACAGATTTAAGGCATATCTTAAAAGGAGGGTGAATGCACTGTTATATTATTTCAAAGGGAAAATACGAAATAGAACATATATTTTTGGAGCAACAAAAGATGAGGTTGTTGAAAAAGCTAGACCAATGATTGACAGATGGTGGGAATATATAGCAAAAGTGTAAAATATATTGAGACCTTTGCATAAATAGGGATGATTAGCAAAATCCAATTTTTGCCCAATTGGTGATTTCTTTAAACCTTGTCCTAGCAGGGCTAAGGCTGGGTTTAAAAAATCGCCAAGTGGGTG
>NZ_FQTR01000393.1 GCF_900128535.1 bacterium endosymbiont of Bathymodiolus sp. 5 South
TGGTTTGAATGATTGTTTCGATTAAATGGGTCTTGGGTTTGTTTGATATTATCTGGTGCATTGGTGTTATTGCCTGATGTTACTTGTGAGCGGTTATCAGCTGAGGTATTCGCATTAGATGGCGTGATAACTGAAACACCAGATTGAGTATCCTGATTATCTACATTTAAAGAGATAATAAGACCAGCTATTAATGCAATAAAAACAATGGAAATTAAGGATCTTTGTTGTGTCTGGGTCATTTATTAATGTTGCGTGAAAAGCATAAAATTTATGTAACTGAAACTTGGTAAATTATAACTGATAATCATTTTATTTGCAACAAACTGGAAAAAAGTTATACCTAAAGAGACCTTTGCATAAATAGGAACAATCATCAGAAACCCACTTTTCACCCACTTGGCGATTTTTTAAACCCAGCCTTAGCCCTGCTAGGACAAGGTTTAAAGAAATCACCAAGTGGGCAAAAATTGGATTTTGCTAATCATCCCTATTTATGCAAAGGTCTCAATTTATAAGATGTCGTAGGCATTGTTTACTCTTTTTTAGCTCTAGTAAGAAGGCGCACAAATAAACCTACACAAACATCTTACTCAAGAGCAAAAATACCATATTTACCAATACTTAAAACAGAGCCTCTACTTAATGCCTTTAAGCGCTGCAAGAATGTCTTTGTAATTAGGCTCTTTTTCTATGTGTGCAACAACTTGCTTATAGGCAATTTTCCCCTTTGTGTCCACTATATAAACAGTTCTGGCAAAAAATTCTTCTAAGAATTTAGGTGAGGCAATAACAGAGCCATATTTTCTTGCATTACTTGCTCCTTTGTAGTCTGAAAGTGTGTTGATATTTTTCACATCATTTGCTTTACAAAATCTAGAAAATGCAAAAGGGGTGTCCTTAGAAATAATATTTATTTCAACATTGTTCATTTTGGCAA
>NZ_FQTR01000394.1 GCF_900128535.1 bacterium endosymbiont of Bathymodiolus sp. 5 South
AAGTGGTTGTTAAAAGATACTTTGATATGTTTTTAAGATTTGTTGTGTTGTTTGTTTTTATCATTGCTGTTGGCCTTATTTTTTGAACTATAATTTTCCGATTATGATACAGTTTTTACAAGTATTTTTTCAAAACTTTTTATAAAAAGTGTCAAGTTTAAAATTTTTACAAATGCCGTAATTTCTCAACCATTTTTTCTGACGGTCTTCTTTGTTCTGTTTCCCAAAACTTAATAGTGGCTGGGTTGTTATTTTGTGTTGGCATAGTTTGCTCCTCGTTATTATTCTGATGATTTTGGTTTAGTGGTAGTGCTTAGGCGTTTCCTAAGTTCGTTAAATAGGCTATTGGGTTCGTATTGAGCTTTATCATAAACCTCTACTCTTTGCATAAAAGAATCAGGTATATAGATTTCATGTTTTATGTCATATTTACCATAATTGATAGAACCACTTTTTAAAAAATCATGCTTTTTAACCATAACTTTCATATTTCTACCCTTGCCAAAAGTGCGACAAGTTAAAGAGCCTGATAAATAGTCTAAGTTTTTATAGATATCTTTATCGTATTCCATTATGAAATAATCGCCTAGAGAATTACGATAGTTTTTGCCGTACACAAAGTGTAAATTATCCAGCCCCAGCTTATATTCCTGACCGCGTTTGGTACTGCGATAAAGATAAGCAGGTTTATCATTAGGATACTGTGACCGTAAGAAAGCGTTGGATTTACGCCCATACATACTGGCATACCTAGCTTTATTATTCCAAGGCAAATTAGCCTTATCATCAATATACATATCCACCACACAAGCAGTAGCAGGACGACAATTTTCTACATTGGAGAAGTAACCACACTTAGTGCCATACACATCTAAATCTAGTCGATAGGCAAGTGCCTCTGCACCTTTTAACTCATCATCCACCCATTCTTGT
>NZ_FQTR01000395.1 GCF_900128535.1 bacterium endosymbiont of Bathymodiolus sp. 5 South
TGGCGGCATGAAATCAAGATTTGCCAACATTTTGTCACGCACCTTGACAACAGAAGGCGTCATTTCTTGCCCTACATCAAACTCAATGGTAACAATGCCCTGACCTTTATCGCTAACTGAATAAACATGCTTAACACCTAAAATATTAGACATTAGGCGCTCTAATGGCTTAACCACAATATTAGACACCTCTTCCGAAGAGGCGCCTGGGTATTCAACAAAAACATCAATAAGGGGTACAGAAATCTGCGGATCTTCTTGTCTCGGTGTAGAAATAAGCCCGATAATACCGGCACCAAGCATGGCAAAAAACAAAATAATAGACAAGGGTGAGGTAATAAAGGCCTTGGTTAGCTTCCCTGCAATGCCTAACTCATAATCTCTCAAGTCATCTAAAATTATATCTTTATCGATATTCTTCTCTTTAGAGGTATCAATGTGTTCGTGTTTTTTCATCAGTTCCTTAATATGAAAATGGTATTTTGATAATTATTCATCATTATGCAGAAGACTGACTAAATATCCATCCCTGAAATCATCATAATATTAGGATTGGTAACAATTTTTTCACCAATTCTTAGACCGGATAAAACACTTTTTTGATTATCACTGATTTGTTCACCAAGGCGCACAAACCTCAATTCAGTTTTATGAGTTTGTGGGTTAATAACAAAGACGCTTGGCAAACTAGAACGCCATATAATGGCTGTTTCTGGAATGACTGGCATTAACGAGCCTGAATCTGTTTCAAAAATTTCTACTTCCGCATAAGCCCCTACTAAGACTGGCACATTCTCAGGTAAATCAAATTTAACTTTAACGCTGTGTTTGTTGTTATCGGCTATTGGGTAGATTTGTGAAAGTTTTGCGTTAACCACAATATTTACCATGTCTAATTTAATGCGGTATCTTTTGTTAAGCTTTA
>NZ_FQTR01000396.1 GCF_900128535.1 bacterium endosymbiont of Bathymodiolus sp. 5 South
ATTTGGCGTTGAAGTTTTTACCGACAACTCACAAATGGTCATGCAATGCGATGTGGTTGTACTGGCAGTAAAACCACAAATATTGTTAAGTGTTTGCAAACAAATAAAAGTGCACATCCGCCACAGACCTTTATTGATTTCTATTGCTGCTGGTGTGAGAAGTCATGATATTAATCATTGGCTAGGCGGCGGTGTATCTATTGTACGCGCTATGCCAAATACACCTGCACTGGTAGGCAAAGGTGCAGCTGGAATGGTGGCTAATGATGCTGTGAGCGATAAACAAAAAACATTGGCTGAACAAATTCTTGTCTCAGTTGGTGAATGCCTTTGGGTAAAAGAAGAAACAATGCTTGATGCGGTAACAGCACTATCAGGTAGTGGTCCTGCTTATTTCTTTTTAATGATTGAATCAATGACCAATGCCGGCGTTGCACTCGGACTAGACAAACAAATCGCTGAAAAACTCAGCATTCAAACTGCACTCGGTGCAAGCACAATGTCAAAGCAAAGCACTGATTCTGCGCGTGAACTGCGTGCCAAAGTTACCTCGAAAAATGGCACCACACAAGTAGCAATTGAGAGTTTTCAAGAGCAAAATTTTGACATAATAATCTCTCATGCTATGCGCGCTGCCTTTGAGCGTGCTAGAGAAATAGGTTTTGAATTGAGCGATAATGCAGAGTAAGCTCAACATCAAAATTCAAGCATCAAAAATTTATTTAACTCTGAGTGTTTTTATTTATTGCTTGGGTTTATTTGCGACTTGGTATTATTTTTACACGCTATGGTTAAGCGTTATTTTGAGTGGCTTGTTATCTCTATGGTTGTTGTATTTTTTGCCAAAATCGGTCAATCTTACTCACCCAAATTCTATTGTTAAAATGGTCTTAGACAAGAACAGATTAACGATTGAAAAAAACA
>NZ_FQTR01000397.1 GCF_900128535.1 bacterium endosymbiont of Bathymodiolus sp. 5 South
TGGATATGAAGAAGTAGACAATGAAGAAGTTAAATCTGATTACATTCTTAAAGACCATTTGTGTGGTTTATGTACTGGATCAGAAAGAGATGCTGTTTTATTTTTTATTCAAGATCAAGATCATGAAATAGAACAACAAAGAAAAATGTTTTTTCAGATTGTTGAAAAAGCAAATATCAATATTGTAACTTGTGGAGATTGTGGACTAGTAGTTTTCCATCAAATAGAGCGTGAAGGCGATATTTGCTGCCCTCACTGTTCCCTTGAAAGTGATTCTAGTGATTTTCCAGATTTTTATTGCTAAAAAGTAGTTGAATCATCCTCTCTTGTTAGAGGGTGTTTCTAAGCGCATTTACAAAGTGCGCTTAGAAACACTAATTTAAAAAAATTAAGACCGCAGCACTAACGCTGCACCTTAACCACTTGTACAAGCCTTGCAATTATGCAAGAAAGTGGCAGCGATGAGCTGAGTTTGTTTAACCCAAAGGGGATATATCCTTTCCCTTTGGGGATTGGCATATTTCCCCTTTGTTTTCATAAATATAAAGGAGAAAATTATGACAAAAGCAAAGACGCAAGCGGACTATAAAAAAATATGGTCAAGAAAAGCAAATAAGATCTTAAAGGGTTTAACTGTTAAAAAGATAAGATGGATGACTGAAAAAGAAGTAAAGGAGTATGACTGGCTTGGTAGTGCACCAGTTATTGAATTTACCGATGGAACCATCATCATTGCTTCAATGGATGACGAGGGTAACGATGCTGGTGCATTGTTTACCAATGACTCAGAATGTTCTGTTTTACCTAGAATATAAGGAGTAATGATATGACATCTTATACAGTAGCCTATTCAGGAATGGATTGGGACAAGCATATTGAGTTAAAAAATCAATTATTTGAGTTAGATATTAACTGCGTAC
>NZ_FQTR01000398.1 GCF_900128535.1 bacterium endosymbiont of Bathymodiolus sp. 5 South
ATTCTAAATCCTTCACCATATCGCCCGCATTGTCAGTTGCACTCTTCATTGCAATCATACGAGATGACTGCTCACAAGCGATATTTTCAACCAAGCCCTGATAAACCAAAGCCTCAATATAACGCACTAATAACGCACCCAGCGCCTCTTGGGCATCTGGCTCATAGATGTAATCCCAGTGGTAATCCATACCAGTCACTTCGCCAGCAACCATTGGCACTAATTGTGACACTGTTGGTACTTGTGTCATGGTATTTTCAAATTTATTATAAGCCACTGACAACTGTTGAATTTCACCAGCATCATAGGCATCTAACATGACCTTAACTGTGCCTAACAAATCATCAAATTGTGGCGCGTCACCTAAATCTGTCAATACCGATTTGATGTTTAGGTCTGTGTTTTTGAAAAATGATGTGGCCTTTTTGCCAATGGTGCAAAGTTCAACATCAATACCTTGTGCTTGATAGTCAACGATTGTTTTTAGCAAACTTCTAAATAAGTTTGTATTTAAACCACCACACAAGCCTCTATCGCTAGAAATAATGATAATACCAACACACTTGACATCGCCTATCTCTTTCATATAAGGGTGTTCAAATTCTGAATGTGCATAAGCTAGGTGACCAATAACTTCGGCAATCTTTTCAGAATAAGGGCGTGATGCCAACATTCTGTCTTGTGCTTTTTTCATTTTAGACGCTGCTACCATTTCCATAGCCGAGGTGATTTTCTGAGTGTTTTTAATACTCGAAATCTGCGTTCTAATTTCTTTTCCGCCTGCCATATTATCTTACCAAGTGTGGTTTGCCTTAAAATCATCAATTGCTGCTTGTAACTCGTTAGCAATATCGTCGTTGTAGTCACCGTTTTTACTGATTTTGTCCATCAATGTTGTTTGGTTTGCATTCATATAAGCA
>NZ_FQTR01000399.1 GCF_900128535.1 bacterium endosymbiont of Bathymodiolus sp. 5 South
GTACAGCTTGCAAAAGAACTTAAAACCTTAGAAAAACAAATGTATCAATTTGCAGAAGAGCTCAAATTTGAACAAGCTGCTGATGTGCGTAACCAAATTAAAGCGCTTAAGCAAGGGCAGTTTTTATTATGAACAAAATACTAACAAGTGTTGAAATAACAAAAGACAACGCAGCATCAGACTATCTGCGTTTTAAATATAATGATAATTCTTATCAAGAATATCTAATCACTAACGACGCGCCAAAATCCTGCACAACACATATGGGTGATTTAGGTGATATATGTATAGGTGCTTTAGATAAAGGAGAAAGAAAGATATGTAAAGACGATTGCGTTTATTATTTAATTGAAAATGGTCAACAAATTAGAGATCGACGCAATAAAAAAATTAGTAATCGACGCGATAATTTTGAATATTGTATTTTTTTAATAAATACAAATTTTCATGGTGAAACATTTTCAGATGCTACTTTTTATGGTGCAATATTTAATAAGGTAGGTAATTTTGGTGGGGTTAAATTCAATAATGGGGTTAGCTTTAATAGCGCTAAATTTATTAAATATGCTAGCTTTGCTGCAGCAAAATTCAATGATGAGGTTAGTTTTAATCATGCAAGATTTAACAAAAATGTTGCTTTTAGTGGTGCAGAATTTAATGGTGAAGTTAACTCTGTTGAAACAATATTTAACGGTAGTGTTGATTTTGACACCATCACTACTACTATCGACACTACTGGTTCTTCTGGAAATAAAACTACTACAACCCCTCCTAGCTTTTCTAAAAAAGTTGATTTTACTAGAGCCATATTTAACCATGTATTGAATTTTTCAGGTGTTGAGAGCATCAATCTTGATTTAGAACATGCGATTATTGATAGAATAGAATACGGCAATACAAAGTTTAGCGCAG
>NZ_FQTR01000400.1 GCF_900128535.1 bacterium endosymbiont of Bathymodiolus sp. 5 South
ATAATGAATTTTAAATACACATTACCTGAAAATCTTATTAATGCTGATCTTTGTGAATTTGCAAATGGTGGTGCACAAGTAACCATTAGAACTAAAGATGGTGATATTTATGAAAAAATATTAATTTCAAACTGTATGTGGATCGTAGCCATGGCAGGATATAACGAACTTCCATTTAAAATAGATGATATTATAGAAATTTATCAAACAGGTAATGACAAAAATCCAAAGCAAAAAATTGATTGGTTTTTTTTTGATAAATGGGAGTAAATAGTCGCCCCTTAGGAAAAAATGAAAAAATGGGACGCTACCCTTTTATCGTAAAAATATGACTCCACCCTCTCATTAAAAACAAAACCACTATTTTAAAAACAAAAAAACCACCAAAACCCATTAAAATAACCAAATGCCAAACCCATTTTTAATATCAATTTTAACCTTAATCACAACCCTAGCAACAACCCCAACCATTGCTAATACAAACCTTAATACTCCAAACAAAACCACCACTATTGTTGGTTCAAACCTCCAAGTCAACGCAGATAACACAGATAACGGACAAATCAACATAAACAGTCAAAATTTTAACATCCTCTCTAGCCAAGATACCAACAATACCAAGTCTAGCATCAAGCATAAAAACTTTAATGTCTCTTACACACGGTATATGGCACGAATTCAGGTGGCCTGAGTGGCAGCATCTCCCGAGATTCCAGCACTAGCAACAGCCAACAAACCACCCACAACAACGCCAGCCTAACTGCTGCCAATATCAACCTTAACACTAAGTTTAACTTTCTTAGAACATATCCATTTTAAATAAGCGACCTTCTTCCCCCTTATCGCTTAATTCTTTAATAATCTCGTTCTCGATAAAATGAATTTTACTTCCTTCTTTGTTTTCAGGAATA
>NZ_FQTR01000401.1 GCF_900128535.1 bacterium endosymbiont of Bathymodiolus sp. 5 South
AATAGCAACTTCTGGTGCGTTTACAATGGGTGTAAATTGCGTGCCACCAATGCCACCAAGACTGGAGATAGTAAACCCTGCACCCTGCATATCTTTAGGACTGAGTTTCCCATCACGCGCTTTGGCCGAAGTCTGTGCCAATTCTGTGGCAAGTTCTACCAAGGATTTTTGCTCAACATCTTTGATGACAGGAACCACCAAACCATTTGGCGTATCCATCGCGATACCTAGATTAAAGTATTTTTTGATGATTAAATTTTCACCAGATTCATCCAATGAGGCATTAAAACGAGGATGAGATTGAAGCGCTTGAATCACTGCTTTCATAATAAATACCAATGGCGTTAGTTTGATACCTTGGGCTTTTTGTGCTTGTCGGTAGACCTCCATTTTGTCAATATTGACTTCGTCAAACTGTGTCACATGTGGAATATTGAGCCAGCAGGCAGTTAGGTGTTTGCCTGAGAGTTTGTTAATTCTAGATAATGCCAGTGTCTGCGTTTCACCAAATTTAGAAAAATCAATGTTTGGCGTTTTAGGTAGCGCACTGCCCATGCCACCTGATGTCATCATTTGCTTCACATAGCCTTTAAGGTCGGTGTCTAGTACTCTGCCTTTTTGCCCTGTGCCAGTGACATTGGATAAATCAACGCCTAACTCTCGTGCCAATTTGCGAATAGAAGGGGAGGCATGAGAGGCCCCCTTAGGTGCTGTTGATATTGATGGGTCTAGGGTTTGTGGCGCTGATGTGAGTGTTGTGGTTGTTTTTGGTGTGGGCGTGGATATTGGTGCAGAAACTGCTGTGGTTGGCGTCTCTTCTTTGGGTGTCTTAACAGCAGTGTTTTCAATATTAAGAATTAAATCACCCAGTTTAATTTTGTCGCCTAATGTGACATTAATATCAATCAC
>NZ_FQTR01000402.1 GCF_900128535.1 bacterium endosymbiont of Bathymodiolus sp. 5 South
GTGGTTGGTCAGTTTCCAGTGCAGGTGATGTCAATGGCGATGGATTAGATGATTTAATTGTGGGTGCTAAGAATGCTAAAGTAGGCAAAGAATATAGCGTAGGAAAATCGTATGTTGTGTTCGGTAAACAAGACAACACCAATGCTATTAATTTATCAGACATTGCCCATAACATAGGTGGCTTTGTTATCATTGGCGAGTCAGCAGATGATCAAAGTGGTTGGTCAGTCTCCAGCGCAGGTGATGTTAACGGTGATGGCTTAGATGATTTAATTATAGGTGCTAGGCAAGCCGATCCAAGCGGTAAATCACATGCAGGTAGATCATATGTTGTGTTCGGCAAAAAAGACAACACCGATGCCATTGAATTGTCAGCCATTGCCGCTGGCACAGGCGGCTTTGTTATCAATGGCGAGTCAGCGCGTGATTATAGTGGTCGCTCAGTCTCCAGTGCAGGCGATGTCAATGGTGATGGCTTAGATGATTTAATTGTGGGTGCTTATGGTGCCGACGATCCAGACGGTAAATCACACCAAGGTAAATCGTATGTTGTGTTCGGCAAAAAAGACAACACCAATGCCATTGAATTATCAGACATTGCCGCTGGCATTGGTGGTTTTGTTATCATTGGCGAATCAGCGGGTGATTATAGTGGCTATTCAGTTTCCAACGCAGGTGATGTCAATGGTGATGGATTAGATGATTTAATTGTGGGTGCTCATGTTGCTAATCCAGGCGGTAGGACAAGCGCAGGTAAATCTTATGTCATCTTCGGTAAAACCGACACTAATGCCATAGATTTATCAAAATTGGGCGATGAGTCAAAATACACCATTGATTACCTCGGCGATAAAAATGACAATATTCTTACTGGCACCACTAAAGATGAAATCTTTGTTGCTGGTGCAG
>NZ_FQTR01000403.1 GCF_900128535.1 bacterium endosymbiont of Bathymodiolus sp. 5 South
GATAAATTCCTTAAGGGAATGTGAAGAAAATTTTAAAGTAACAAAAGGAGAAGACTTTAAGTTTTTAGACGATATAAGTACAAACAAGAAATATCTCGATGAAAAATGTATCTTTAATTTTGAGCTATCTTTAATTGATTTTTTTTCTTCAACAGAAGTAGAAAAATCGGTTTTATATATTTTTTGTAATAATATTTTTTTAAAAAAAGTAACAATAAAGCAAGGGTATGGTGTTTCTGGTGTTTCTGGTGTTTCTGATTGGCTTTCTAAAGTTGGAGTTATAAGTATTCCAAATTTTGCTTTTTGGAATGCAAAATTTGAAGATGAATGTTTAATAGAGTTTGACCATAATGAAAATGACTTATCGTTTATTTTTAATCAGTGTCATTTTTCTAAAAAACTTAAAATTAGAAATAGTGGACGAAGACCGCAATTGCCAGGTGGAACAGATTTTGGCGAATATGAAACTGTTCAAGAAACAAAACTATACCTTAATAAATTACATTTAAAAGATTGTTCTGTTAATGACGGGGTATATTTAAGAATTGGCTTTGTTAGTGTTGAGGATTTTATTTTATCAAATTTAAAACTTCCACAAAATACAGAATTAAGTATCGGGGATTGTCATTTTGAAAATTTTCAGCTTACAAATTTTAGGAATATAGGGAAATTTAAACTTTATAAAATCAATATTTTAATAATAGAGCATGAATATTTCCATAATCCCCATCAAAAAGATGAAGCAAAAGGCAATAAAAAGTTTCAAATTGACAATACTTCGATTGGTAAAACAGACTTTCAGAGTATTAATTTATCAAGTTTTACAGAGATAAAAATATTTGATAATATTTTTACTGAAATTGATTATACAAATATAATTTGGAGTGATAAAGTTGTAGGGGTTGGGC
>NZ_FQTR01000404.1 GCF_900128535.1 bacterium endosymbiont of Bathymodiolus sp. 5 South
TGCCATTCAGATAAGTGTGGCAACAACGGTAACAGTTTTGTGTCAAATTTGAAAGAAAGTTTACAGAACAAGGGTATACCTACTGAAGTCGAGGGCCATAAAGGATATGTTGGTGTGAATGGTGAGGGTAGAGTGGTTCAAGGTGATAAAGTGCCTGAAGATAGCAGAATGATGGAAAAAAGAGAAGCAGAGCAAGTATCAAAGAAAAAAAGAAAAAGGCTGGGCGAGGAAAAACAGCAAGAAAAACGGGAAGAAAGAGCACAAGAAAAGCTGGATAAAGAATTAATAGATATGGAGCCCCAACAACAGCCTGGCACCTTTGGAATGTCACAAAGACCACAGAAAAAAGTTAAAACAATCTCTTGGGATCAGGGGGTAAGTGAGCTAAGGGGTGGTATGCATCATGGATGGTTAAAAGACCTTTGGGTTGGCGAGGCTCACGATAGAGCATCAGGGAAAAAGTTGTTTATAGATCTATTTACCGATGTTATTGAGATTTCCAATGTTATTTTAGAGGATACTTCAAATAGACCTAGATCTAGACATAGTAGACCTACAACTCTTATTGATAATATAGACAGGTTAAGAAGTCTTCTTTCGGCGGTGCTTCCGAGTTTAAATAAAAGAGATCTAGAGGAATTAGCGCAAGCGACCTCCTCTATGTACCAGTTAATAAGCAGTAAAAAAACATTCCTTATTGCTAGAGATGCTTGGAAAGATCATGTTCAAGAGCGTAAAAAAATGCAATTAGATGGAGAGGGTGAGGCAATTATTTTAGTTGGGGCTAAGCATATCTTGTCGCATAAGGTTGACATGTCATACTCAATGTACAACGCAAACGCACATCCTGCTTATCAATACTTTAATGCAGATAAGAGCGTTGCTTTGGTGGCAGGGCAATCAA
>NZ_FQTR01000405.1 GCF_900128535.1 bacterium endosymbiont of Bathymodiolus sp. 5 South
TGTGGGATAATTTTAAAACACACTTTAATAGTGTGAATAAAAATACTTACAGACCATTGCGCAAAATGTCTGAATGGCATCTATCTTTGGCTTTAGCAGCTGGGCAAGTGTCAGGTGTTGTTGAGTCTAAAGATGGGCGGCTTTTGTTGGTTAAAGGGCGCACATTTAAAGAAAAGAAAGAAACGATAGAAACACAAGTAAATGAAGTGAGTGGCAATATTAGTGAAAAAAGAATATCAACTGATGTTTTTGTTCCTAGTATTAAGGCAATTGATTTTACAAAAGAAAGCGTTAATTTTGGTGAAATAATTACCATTAAGTAGGTGAAATTTTGTCAATTACTTTACATCCTCTAGCAATAGAGGATGTTTCTAAGCGCATTTGCAAAGTGCGCTTAGAAACACTAATTTAAAAAAATTAAGACCACAGCACTTACGCTGTAACCTTAACCACTTGTACAAGCCTTGCAATTATGCAAGAAAGTGGCAGCGATGAGCTGAGTTTGTTTAACCCAAAGGGGATATATCCTTTCCTCTTTGGGGATTGATGTATCTTCTTTGACAATTAAAGGAGAAAATTATGCCAAATCATGTGATATCAACAATGAAATTGACATTTAAAGATAAAGAGGCTAAAGATGCGTTTTTAGCTGATTTTAAAGCGGTAGAAAATAATCTATGTGCAATAGTTATGCCTTACGAGAACATTCAGCCTTTGGACAAAGATGGCAACAAGCCATTAGGTATTAAATCAGGAGAACATTGGGCAAATATGACTATGCCAGATGGGTCTGTTGTAGAATTAACAGACTTGCCTTGGGATGGTGCTCTTTGGGGTACAAAGTGGGGGACATACGATGTTGAAATTTATGAAATAGAAGATACTTATGTTGCTATG
>NZ_FQTR01000406.1 GCF_900128535.1 bacterium endosymbiont of Bathymodiolus sp. 5 South
TGGTCATTTCTTATGGGGTATTAAAATCTGGACAGCCGTTTGATGTGAATTATGCAAAATAGTGATTAAATTGGCTTGCTTTTGCATTGATGACGGGGTTTGGGGTGAAACCCCAAGGGCAACTCTGTTGCCTAAAAGTCAATGACAAATAAAAGTTAAAAAAAGGTTGACTTTTAAGACAGTATCTTATTCTCACCTTATTCTCAAAAGGGCACTACCTTTTTTTAGGTCTGCCCTCTTTTTTAAAACTTAAACTTCTACCCACTTAATAAGAGAACAGCATCCCCTTATTGAGCCCTCAATCAATGAGGAGGCACTTTCCAGTTAACTTCAAAATTATGCATTTCAAGATTAGTTGTATTCATATGTGGCCATTGAAGGCGCTTTAATGAAAAATGACCCTTTAATGTAATGCCACTAGGAAGGCTTTTATTTAGTGCCTTGTCAAAACTAATATCTAGCCCATTGTATGGCTCCTCGTATCGTTTACTACAAGTTGCTGCGCTATTAATTATCATACGACCGCATCCCAATTTCGAGGTTATATCGGCTACTAAGTGGACTTTATACGCCGCACTATTATGTTTATCGTGTACATGTAATATAACGGAAAATTTTGTAGAGACTGCTGACGATGCCCACACCATCTTGGTAGGGACGCCAATTGTATTAAATCCCCCAACAAAAGCTGACGATTTATGACCAGTAGTGCGCTTAATTGGTTTAATACCAACAGAAATGTCTCCATTCATGGGGTAATTAACAATTTTAGCAGGAACTATCCAGTCAACTGCAAATTCATGCATTTCAGAACTAAGCGCATGTCCTGCATTCTTCCATTGAGAGCGCTTTAATGAAAAGTTACCCATTAATCTAGTACCAGCAAAGTTTTTA
>NZ_FQTR01000407.1 GCF_900128535.1 bacterium endosymbiont of Bathymodiolus sp. 5 South
TCATTATTAGAACTGTTAAAACGACCAAAAGTAAATTATCAAATTTTATCTCAGATTGAATCAGCACAGCCTTTTTTAACGGATACAACTTTAATTAGCGTGGTGGAAAATCAGATTAAATATGAGGGTTATATCAAACGCCAGTTAGAAGAAATTGAAAAATATCGTAGGAATGAAGACGCCGCTTTACCCAGCGATATGGATTATGACTCTATTAAGGCCTTGTCAAGTGAAGTCATACAAAAACTTAGCGACCATCGTCCGGAAACCATCGGTCAAGCAAGCCGACTTCAAGGTGTTACCCCTGCGTCTATTTCTATTTTATTGGTGTATTTAAAGACTTATAAAAGATGAAAACATTGCTCACGCAAGGTGCAAAAGAAATGAACATTGCACTGAACGATGCACAAGCAACTTCGCTAATTAGTTACCTTGAATTGATTATAAAATGGAATAAAACTTATAATCTGAGCGCCATTCGCACCATGGAAATAGGTGTTAAAAAACATTTGTTAGACTGCTTGTCTATTATGCCTTATGTTGATAAATCGCCACTACTTGATGTGGGTGCAGGTGCAGGATTACCAGGGATTGTGCTTAGCATTATGAAGCCAACACTTGCCGTGAGTGTGCTGGACTCAGTCGGTAAAAAATGTCGATTTATGCAATTTGCAAAAAGCCACTTGGCACTTAAAAACCTATCCGTGGTGAACACACGCCTTGAGACCTTCAAACCGCAGCAATGTTTTGGTCAAATTACCTCCAGAGCATTTGCAGAAGCAGACAAAACCTTAAAACTAACGCAACATTTATTATGCGATAATGGGCATTATTTGTTAATGAAAGGTGTTAATGCTGAACAAGAAGCCCTACCCAACAGAGCGAAAATTTATC
>NZ_FQTR01000408.1 GCF_900128535.1 bacterium endosymbiont of Bathymodiolus sp. 5 South
TAGGCACTCCAGTACCCACCCCTAACATTGCCAATACTGGAGGCCAAATAGCCACTATTGATTTTGCCATCACAGATATTACTTTTAACAATTCAGGTGGTGCGATTGCCAGTTGTACAATAACCCCTGCGCTACCAGCTGGTTTGAGTATTAACAGCACCACTTGTACCATCAGTGGCACCCCAACTGAGGTGAAAGATACTACTCTATACACAGTAACTGCAAAAAGTGCCTCAAATAATACTGATGTTGCTATCTTTCCTTTAACGGTGTATGCGCTCACCCCTAATATTACACATGCTGTAGGTCAAGTAGCCATTACTGGTTCTGCCATTACAAGGATTACTTTTAGCAATTCAAGTAGTGTACTTACCAGTTGTACAATAACCCCTACACTACCAGCTGGCTTGAGTATTGACAGTGCAACTTGTGCCATCAGTGGTATCCCAACTGAGGTGAAAGCTACTACTGTATACACAGTAATCGTAAAAAGTGCCTCAAATATTGACATTATTATCTTTCCTTTAACAGTGAATCCAGCCGCCCCTAATATTGCGAACGCTGTAGACCAAATAGCTACTATTGGTTCTGCTATCAGAGACATTACTTTTAACAATTCAGGTGGTGCGATTGCCAGTTGCACAGTAGCCCCTACACTACCAGCTGGCTTGAGTATTAACAGTACAACTTGTACCATCAGCGGTACCCCAACTGAGGTGAAGGCTTCTACTCTATACACAATAACAGCCACCAATGCAATGGGTCAAACTGCTACTGCAACGGTTAATTTAACAACATTACTTATAGTCCCAGCCCCTGCAACATTAACTGCTGTTGCCACAGGCACTCCTAATGAAATAATGCTATCATGGACTAAGGCAACCAATG
>NZ_FQTR01000409.1 GCF_900128535.1 bacterium endosymbiont of Bathymodiolus sp. 5 South
AGGGCTTATCCTAAAAAATAATGACGCCCAAACAAAATAATATTATTACTAAAATTCCTGCCGATGAGAAAAAGGCATTTGAGCAGTTAATTAAATCGTATCGGAAAAAACATATTCGTACATCTCAAGCAATTGTGGATAAAGTGCTTAAAGAAAACCCTGTTTATTTACAAGATATAAAAAATAAAAAAGTCAGTCAATCTATACTAAAATTAAGGGAGTTAGCATGGAATGAGTACCTTAAAGATGAAACATATTTTAATATAGTTTTAATGCAAGATTTGCATACAGTCTTAAAAACACCAAAGTATATTCTTGAAATGCTTGTTAATCAAGAATTGACAGTGCTACCAAAAAGTGAATTGCTTGTAGAAGTAAGAAAACTTTGTGGAGAATATGCGGGTCGAGTGTTTCCATATATATACCAAATTGCCTTAAGCAACACTAATTCAAGAAGATCAAGGGCAGGAAAAACATTTGAGTCGGTTATCTATGAGGTTTATGATATATTGCAATATAGTTTTGATTCACAAGGCAAGGTAGGAAGGAAAATATTTTCAAAATTAGGGTTAGGGAAAAAAGTAGATTCTATTCTTCCAAATATAGCCTGTTACGAACAAAGACGCAACAAAACTATTATTGGCACAATGAAAACTTCATTAAGGGAACGATGGCAAGAGGTCGCTGAAGAAATAGAAAGAACTAAAATTCCAGAGATACATTTGCTTACTACTGATGAGGATATTTCTAAAAGTAAAGCTCAAGAGATGGCAAATCATAATATTATTGTGGTTGCCTATAGTTGGATTTCAGAGTCAGATTCATTGGCATCAATGAGAAACATTATAAGTTTTGAAGATTATTTGTTTGAAGAAATTCCTTCAAT
>NZ_FQTR01000410.1 GCF_900128535.1 bacterium endosymbiont of Bathymodiolus sp. 5 South
CATCTTCCAACGCCCCTACTTGCCCGTAAGCACCATTATGAATTAAACCATACAATGTATTTGTCTTCTTAAAAACGGCATTAATTGCCCTATTAATGGACACAGATGAGGACAAATCTAAGTGTAGTGCTTCAAAACCTTGGGCTTTAAGCATCTCTACATCTTTTTCTTGTCTGGCGCTAGCAAACACCTGGTAACCTGCTTTTTTTAAGCCTTGTGCCACGCACAAACCAATGCCACAGGAGCAACCTGTGATTAGAACAGATTTCATAAGGGACTTTGCATCATTATGCAGGATGATTATTCATGTCCAAAGGCTTTTCTTGCACTTTTGTCCAAAAATCGGCAGCTTCTTTGAGTTCTGGATTGATGCTCTTACTACGCAATACCAAAAAGTCATAACCCATTCTAAATCGTGGGTGCCCTAATAAAAATTGTACTTTTTTTGGGTGCATCTTTTCCAATTTCGACTGCATCATCCAAATGTCTCTAATTCTAGCCGTCAAATATTTTGGCAATGATACTTGTTTAATTTGTTGGATAATCGTCTCATCACAAGCCTGCATCATTGCCAAATTAAAAGAGCGTTGCTTCTTCTTAATATGAGTAAAGCGATTATTTTGTGCCTGCCATAAAAATACAGCAAATAAAAAAGCGGGTGTGACCGGCTTATTCTGTTTAATACGCTGAGAGGTATTGATGCATGCTTTTTTAATGAAAGCATCCTTGTGGGTTTGCTTAAATAAATGCTTTAATAACCCATAATACTCTAATTGCTCATATACTTGAAACGAGTATTTATTTTGAAACAGTTTAATACACTCTTCGTACAGGCGCGCTGGCGAAATATTGCTAAGTAATGGCGCCTGCTCCATTATGCAAT
>NZ_FQTR01000411.1 GCF_900128535.1 bacterium endosymbiont of Bathymodiolus sp. 5 South
AACAATATTCAGACCGCCAAATAAGGAACCCCTGACATTGCCTGTGGAAAAATCAGTGAAAACATTGGCACCTGCTAAGAGATACAGAATTGAATTGCCAGAACCCTCTCTGGTAATGACATTTGCACCGCCAAATAATCTGGCGTTTAAGGTGCCTTTCCCCTTGTAAGTGACTATATTTGCCACACCAACGCCCATTAAATTTAGATTGCCTTCGCTAACCTCTACCTTGACAATATTACCCAATGAAACCAATATTAAGTCCGTGTTACCACGCCCATATCTATTTAATTTGTTTAAACGAGAACCACCGAGTTTTGCCTTCAATCTTCCATCGGTTGACCAGGTAACAACATTTCCACCACCTAATACACTCAAGTCTCCATTGCCTCGTCTTCCTGAACGGGTAATAAAATTACCGCCGCCACCGCCAATAAAATTAATATCACCATAATTACCCGTATGGGTAATTTTATTGATGGCACCAATACCTATAAACAAGATATTGCCATTGGCAGAATGATCAATAATATTGGCGGCGCCACCACCAATAAAATTAGTATTGCCAGACCTAGCTGTATTGACAACATGATTAGCTACACCAGCACCCTTGAAGGAAATGTTGCCCCTATATCCTCCTCTGCGCTCCACTAAATTGTATCCACCGATACCTACAAAATCAATATTGCCCTTGTGGGTGACATTAATAACTCTGTTGTAAAAACCCGCTCCATAAAAAACAATATCACCCGAATAACCTCGGCGTTCCACTTTGTTGTACGCCCCAATGCCACCCGTGAAATAAATACTGCCTCTACTTGCACTGTTGGTAACCTTGTTATACGCTCCAATGCCAGTAAAGTGAATGTCGCCTTGATCTA
>NZ_FQTR01000412.1 GCF_900128535.1 bacterium endosymbiont of Bathymodiolus sp. 5 South
AAAACAAAAAAACCACCAAAACCCATTAAAATAACCAAATGCCAAACCCATTTTTAATATCAATTTTAACCTTAATCACAACCCTGGCAACAACCCCAACCATTGCTAATACAAATCTTAATTTCAACGGGCGTTACACGACGCTGACGCTGAAAACTGAGTTTTACGATGGATACTAATACTAAGGATAAATTATGAGTCTAACTAACTGGGAACCCGAAGATTATGGCGATAGTATAACCTTCGAGGATATTGGCTATCCATCATCTATGTTATACGATAATTCGATTGTATCAACATGTGAATCAACCCCACATACTCCATTTTGTGAGGGTTTTAATAAACAAAGGAGAGAGGATATGAGTGAGAAGATACAGGTGGTGTTTTTTATATTAGGTGTCGTTATTTTGATTATATTAATTTATAAGTTGCTTGCAACTAACCCAGTAAGAATTTTTTTCAGGCGAGTTTTAACAGTATTGAAAATAACAACAAGACGGATTAAAGCAAAAGTTAAAAGTGTTAACAATCGATTAGATGAAATAGCGAGAATAGAAGATGAAAAAACCAACAAATAAATGGAATGGCGTACGAGTGCCAAAATGGAACAAGCGCACAAGCTCGCGTAAGCAAAAGATGATTAACATCTACAGAGCAATAACTCCCCATTTGCCCTGTGAAAAAATGGGACGCTACCCTTTTATCGTAAAAACATGACTCCACCCTCTCATTAAAAACAAAACCACTATTTTTAAAACAAAAAAACCACCAAAACCCATTAAAATAACCAAATGCCAAACCCATTTTTAATATCAATTTTAACCTTAATCACAACCCTGGCAACAACCCCAACCATTGCTAATACAAACCTTAATTTCAA
>NZ_FQTR01000413.1 GCF_900128535.1 bacterium endosymbiont of Bathymodiolus sp. 5 South
GCTGCTATTTAAGAATTCGCCATTAGTGTTACCATCTACTGCATAACTAGCAGCAACGGGGATAGAGTATGGATATGTGCTGGATTCTGTGGCAGGTTTTCCAAGGGCTAGATTAGTAGTACCGACACCAACAGTAATAACAACAGTTGCAGTATCATGACCACGACGACCAGTTGCAGTCACAGTATAAATCACTGGATCAGAGGCAACAATTGGCACTCCAGAGATGTCCCCAGTTTTTTTATTAAAGGACAAGCCATTGCGAATAGCAGGATAAATTGAGTAATGAGAAATAGAATCACCTCTATTAGAGATGGTAATAGGTGTGATAGCAATTCCAGCAGTAGCACTAACATGATTAGTGCTGATTGTGATGAGTGGACCTAGTACAACACTAAAAGCATTTAAAGAGACTGAAAAGATAGCGACTGAAAGGAGTTTAGTTAGTTTGTTTAGTGTGTTTAGTGTGTTTAGTGTGTTTAGTGTGTTTAGTGTGTTTAGTGTGTTTAGTGTGTTTAGTGTGTTTAGTGTGTTTAGTGTGTTTTTCATTTTCAAAAATAATGATTAAAAAATTTACTATAACAGTTAAAAACAATTTTGTCAAGGTCTTTTATGAAATCCAAAAATTTTACCCGTTGAATGATGATTAACCACCAGCACATCACAACCTAGGTAACCAGTAACTGAAACACCTTTACTGCATTTTCTTTATTTAAAGATCAACACCCATAACCTGAACTTCTGCTAGAGACAGATAATTCTTGTCAAGCAACTGGATTCTAACATAGCGACCTTGCTTGCCTGATGCGTCTAATTGAATGATTTTTTTGGGATTAGGCGCAATGTAATACCCCAAAAAAACCACACCATGCTAAAGTA
>NZ_FQTR01000414.1 GCF_900128535.1 bacterium endosymbiont of Bathymodiolus sp. 5 South
GAACACGCTTGAAAAAAATACGCCAATGGTGTTGGATTGATTTTTGCATGTTCTAACAAAATATAATACAGTGCCTTGTTGCTGTTGTTAACGGTTGGTGGCTTAATGCCAATTTGCAAACATTGTGCAAGCACAATCAAACGCCCAATACGACCATTGCCATCACTAAATGGATGAATCGTTTCAAAATGATAATGTGCTTGAGCAATATCACTTAGGCTCTGAATATAGGCATAGGTTTTTACCCAGCTTTCCAGTTCTTCCACAATGTCATCTAGATGCGTCAGTTGCGTATCAACATTTGGCAATACTCTTTGCTTAGTAAAAAATTCACCTGCATTATCAATCAAGCCACGCATTAGCACTTTATGCCAATCTTTAATTTGCTGCAAAGTGATCTCTACTTGAAAATTTTGAGCGATTTCTTGGGTAAGATAATAAATGTTTTGCACCTCTGCTACTGAGGTTGCACGGAAATTATTAGGCACGGTGTTGTTAAGTACAATTGCATCAAAATCCGCTGCTTGCGTGCCTGTCTCAATCTCAAGAGAACCTGCTGCCATTTGTCTAAGCGTCTTATCCATAATGGCAGGCTCGAACAAAAAATCGCCCAACTCAATACCTTTGACAACCTTGCTGAGATTACTCATATTTGGCAAAAAAATAGACTGGCACCATAGCCAATCAATCTTATCTTGATTTTTAACTTTAATCTTTTGAGGGTTATCATTCCAAGCAATTAGCGTCATTCGAGTAATGCCTAGTGCCTGCGAAAAGGCAACTGAAGTTTGGTAATAATTCTGCAAATCGCTCAACTTTTGAGCATAGGAAATACTTTTATAATCAAAATTCATGGTGTATAATTTTTTGTATATTT
>NZ_FQTR01000415.1 GCF_900128535.1 bacterium endosymbiont of Bathymodiolus sp. 5 South
AATCTTTCTCTCATCGCCTCCCCTCTGCCAGTAACTAAAAATGCATCTTCTGGGTTGTTATCTTTACCGTTAACCCATAATCCAAATTCGTTCACGAAATTTCCTTGTCTTGAGATTTTATATTTAATGCAGTGATCAATGACATTTTTTGGAATTAAAACAATACTTGTATTAGGTTTAAGATGTTCCTGAACAGGGCATGAGTCTGCATGCATATATTTTGAATGTTCTGTTGGCACTACACTTGTCAACAAATGAGTGGCACCAACCAATGCAAGTACATTGCCTTTTATTCTTGAAATTTCTAACCTAGGATTTTTCCATTTTTCTCCGCCAATAAAACGGCCCTTAAATTTGCCATTTGCTGATGCGCTGTTATCTATTAACGCTAGCGCTTTATTCTGATAAGTATAAATTTTTATAGCTTCAAGTGAGCCTGTATTGTATCCATGCATAATATCCTCTATACATGAGTACGCATCTGTTGTCGGATATGGAGCAGGTTGTTCATTCCCTAAAATTGAAACAGTTGCATTTTCAATTACCAGAGTTCCAATATGATTTGGATCAATGCTTCTCGCTAAGGTTACGAGCAGCTTTATTCCATCTGGTAAGTTATGCGCATCCCCAATCCAAATATTTAATTCACTAGTCTTGTCTCTATTTATTCTATCTAAAAAATTATCAAAGATTATCGTGTCAACACCATGTCCTGTTGGGTCGATATATTTAAGTGGATTGTTGTCCACATAAACATACAAATTTAAGCCATCAACCGCACCCGCTGAATCAGGACTTATCCATCTTGCCAACCAAGGGGCTAGGTACCTAGCACCGTAGTAGCATAAACCACTACTGTCGTCTCTTTCTTTGCC
>NZ_FQTR01000416.1 GCF_900128535.1 bacterium endosymbiont of Bathymodiolus sp. 5 South
TTGAATAAATCTTGGTATAGCCATTACCATAGGGTGCGCCTGTGCCTCCAAAATCCGAACCACCCCACGCCGTGATTGACCCATCGGCTTTAACGGCGGCAAAGGCATTACTAGTTGAATAAATTTTGGTATAGCCATTATCAGAGGGTGCGCCTGTGCCTCCCCAATACGAAGCACCCCACGCCGTGATTGACCCATCGGCTTTAACGGCGGCAAAGGCATACCTAGTTGAATAAATCTTGGTATAGCCATTATCAGAGGGTGCGCCTGTGCCTTCATCACCCGATGTGCCTCCCCAATCCGAAGCACCCCACGCCGTGATTGACCCATCGGCTTTAAGGGCGGCAAAGGCATACCCATTTGAATAAATCTTGGTATAGCCCTTACCAGAGGGTGCACCTGTGCCTTCATCACCCGATGTGCCCCACGCCGTGATTGAGCCATCGGCTTCAAGGACGGCAAAGGTATGCCTATTTGAATAAATCTTGGTATAGCCATTACCAGCGGGTGCACCTGTGCCTCCATAATTCGAAATACCCCACACCGTGATTGATCCATCGGCTTTAAGGGCGGCAAAGGCAGCCCCATTTGAATAAATCTTGGTGTAGCCATTATCAGAGGGTGCACCTGTGCCACCTGCCCAACTCGCGCCCCACGCCGTGATTGACCCATTGGCTTTAAGGGCGGCAAAGGCAAGAGTGTTAGAATAATTTAGTGCATTATGCAACCCACCAAAATCATTATAGGCACTAGAGGCATTCGTCTCAGCAAAACGCCACTTTTCTACTGTTTTATCTACTGTTTTTTGCCAGTAATCTGCCAATAAAGCCGCTCGAGCAGGTAAAAATTGCTTGGTTAATGCTGGAGATA
>NZ_FQTR01000417.1 GCF_900128535.1 bacterium endosymbiont of Bathymodiolus sp. 5 South
GCTGATACAGGCATGGTTAATTCATTTTCAGTTTTGAAAATAGTCTTTAAGCCTTCTTTAGTTTCATTCATCATGCCAACAAAAGCAGGGTCAAGGTGTCCAATCGTTGGACGCGCCATAGCAGATAAAATTCTCGGATGCACATCACTTGGACCTGGACCCATTAGTGTTCTTATTGGTGGATTGAATGATTTCATAGTTTTATAAAGGTTAGAAAATAAAAAGCCATTATAATGGCTTAAATATTAATTATTTATAAAATATCGCTTGATTTATTTAAGGATATTTTTGTTAAACTTTTGACGGTAAAATAAACCGCAATTTAAATTCAAAAAAAACTTGTAGGAATACATTATGTCAGAACCCAGAGAAGAAGATGAGATTGAAATGACAGATAATGAGGTGGGGGAATATGACCAAGACATTACCAGCCCTTTTTCAGTTAATGATATAAAAGTTACACATGCAACTGTTATGTTGCCAACCATAATTAATCGTTTAAAAAGAAAGGAGATAGGCATCCCAGACTATCAACGACAGGCTGATTTGTGGAGCAATAATCAAAAAAGTAGATTGATTGAATCTATTTTGCTAAAACTACCTTTGCCGGTATTCTACTTTGATGTTAGCGATCCTGAAAAATGGATGGTAATTGATGGTTTGCAAAGGATTTCTACCATCAAAAGTTTTTTTGTTAAACAGACATTAAAACTTAAAGGGTTGGAGTTTTTAATAGAATTAAATGGTAAAAAATGTGATGATTTGCCCACCAACTTACAAAGAACTATTGAAGACACAATGTTTGTCGCATATCATATAGAGGCACAAACACCAAAAGAAGTACGCTATTCAATTTTTAATCGCATTAA
>NZ_FQTR01000418.1 GCF_900128535.1 bacterium endosymbiont of Bathymodiolus sp. 5 South
ATTAAAAAATCGTGGAATTTTTGTAACTTCGTTCTCGCTTGACTTAAAAATAGATGATTGCTTGGATCCCATATCTTTAATCTGCTCTTCTTGTGTAGACATATCTTTAATCTGCTCTTCTTGTGTAGATTTGTCTTGTAGTTGGATATTGTCCTGTTTCTTTGCTCTTGTTTCTACTGGGATAGAATGTTTGCGCAATACATCCCAAAGTTGAGCGGTTGCTTGATGTTTGTCATTAATATAGTGTGAATAAAGAATGCGAAAAAATTGCCAACCAGCCCGTTCTAATATTTCTTGACGCTGCATATCTTGCTCAAATTGATCGTCACCATGCCAATAATCACCATCACACTCAATAGCAATTTTTGTGCCATCTGCACCAAACACGACTAAATCGATTTCATAACCTGCTACTTTATATGCAGGTTCTACTTTGTGACCTTTATTGATAATATTATTATAAACCTCCACCTCAAACCAGCTTCTAAAAGGTCTAGGTGGTTGAGGCTCTTCACCATACATCGGTTTTGGATTAGGTACGGAGATTGACTGACGCTGTTCAGATTCTCTCGTATTGTCATTAACAATATGTTTTAAAAGTCGATAACGAAAATCATTATTGTTTAAATCCTCTAATCGCACTGAATGGAAAAGCCATAATTGATCTTTAGCCCGACTTGCGGCAACATTAAAACGCCTCTTATCTTCAGGTCTTGTCAGTGCCCTCCTCCTAGAGTGATTATGGGCTGTTACTAAACTCAAAAAGATAATATCTCGCTCATCACCTTGAAATGAAGCAGGATTGCCAACCATTATTTTTCTTTCTTGGTAGTCTTTACTGTTAACTTTTTCTAGCAATAAATTAGTC
>NZ_FQTR01000419.1 GCF_900128535.1 bacterium endosymbiont of Bathymodiolus sp. 5 South
TTTATAAGCAAGGTTTATACGAGCAAGCATTGGAACAATATCAAAGCGTTAAAGACAAAGAATTGGACTTTAATCGTTTGTATAATATGGGTAATACTTACGCTAAATTGCAAAAAATTGATGAGGCGATTGACAGTTACAAAGCAGCCTTAAAATTAAAACAAGATGAAGATGCCGCATTTAATTTGGCAATGTTAAAACAGCAAAAAGCCAAACGAAAAAAGAACAGGAAAACTAAAAAGGATACAGATAAAAAACAGAAAAAAAACGGAAAAAAGAAGCGGCAACAACAGAACAATAAGAACAATAAGAAAAATGGTAAGAAACTCAAAAATAAGAAAGACGGCAAGAAACTCAAAGATAAGAAAAATGGCAAGAAACTCAAAAATAAGAAAGACGGCAAGAAACTCAAAGATAAGAAAGATGGTAAGAAACGTAAAAAAGACGGTAAAAAAGAACAGCGGCAACAAAAGAAAAAATTGGATGCCATTAAACAACAGCGATGGGAAAAATCTCTTAATAAAAATCTCAGAACTTTACTTATTCCACTCAATCAACAAAACAATAAAAACAATGACGATAATAAAAAAAATCTTTGGTAGTTTATTTTTACTGCTCAGCATGCCAATTTTTGCATTCAGCTCAGCCAATGTTAATCAAACTTGGTTTTATCCAGGAGAAGTCGTTGTCTTAACCTTAAATGCGGATAGTGATAAGGTTGTCTTTCCTGTGATTAGTAAAATTGCAGGGTATTCTGTGTTAAGCACAAACAATGCCAAAAGTATTAGCATTATGAACACTAAACGCATGGTACAAAGTAGCAAGTCCTATACCTTTAAACCTTTAAAAAGCCTGCAA
>NZ_FQTR01000420.1 GCF_900128535.1 bacterium endosymbiont of Bathymodiolus sp. 5 South
AGCCATTGTTTTAAAATGCTTCTTTCCATACCCTCTTGCCTTTCTCTTTGCCGCTTGAATCACTGAATTTAAACCTTCTAAAATACCGTTATTAATACTGCTTAATTTACACTCTAAAATACCTTGCCAATGGCGTTTAACCATCTTTGCTGTTTCAACCATTGGCAACAAACTACACTGACTAACCCAGTGATACCATTTTTGTAGCAAGTGCCTAAAGGTTTGCATATCAGGGGCTTGATAAATTTGCTGGAAAGTCGCACGCATACGCATCGCCTCAAACGATTTAAGGTTGTAGCTTTCTAATACCAAATTATAATATTTAACTGCTTTAGTCTGGGTTTTACCTTCAATTGCGCCATGTTGAGTGGTATGTTCCAAAATGGAACCAACCACTTTTTCGTCTAATTCTCTGCTTTCAAAGATATTTTTCAGGTGCTTTGTGATGGCTGGGCGTTTTTTACATCAAAGAGTTCTGCCATTTTTTTCTGGGTCATCCAGATGATTTCGTCTTGAAAAACGGTATCTATTTTGACTGTGCCATCTGGGGTGGTGTAGAGGACGATTTCGGAACTGCTAGATGCAGGAGTCATTCAGAACCCTCCAACATCCTTTTAATTATTTTATATAACTTTATCAACTCATCAGAGTTCATATCCAATATTGGCTCATACATAAAAGAATTAAGATGGATATTTTCTGGGGTCATCAAATTAACTTGTTCTAATACTTTTATATCCTTAATTTTTATATTGGGCAGTGTTTTATATTCATTAAATAATTCAACAGTTTGATTTTTTGAGATATTGTTAATAAACTCTTCGTTATCTATTTTCAATATCATAAAC
>NZ_FQTR01000421.1 GCF_900128535.1 bacterium endosymbiont of Bathymodiolus sp. 5 South
TTTATAAGCAAGGTTTATACGAGCAAGCATTGGAACAATATCAAAGCGTTAAAGACAAAGAATTGGACTTTAATCGTTTGTATAATATGGGTAATACTTACGCTAAATTGCAAAAAATTGATGAGGCAATTGACAGTTACAAAGAAGCATTAAAAGTAAAACAAGATGAAGATGCTTTGTTTAATTTGGCAATGCTAAAACGACAAAAAGCCAAACAAAAAAAGAACGAACAAACCAAGAAGGGTAAAGATAAAAAACAGCAAAAAGACAAAGAACAAAAAAAGCAGGACAGTAAGAAAAATGGCAAGAAACGCAAAGATCAAGACAAGAAAAATGCTAAACAAGGAAAAAACAAAGATAAGAAAAATGCTAAGCAAGGTAAAAACAAAGACAAGAAAAATGCTAAACAAGGCAAAAACAAAGATAAAAAAGACGGTAAAAAAGAACAGCAGCAACAAAAGAAAAAATTGGATGCTATTAAACAACGGCGATGGGAAAAATCTCTTAATAAAAATCTCAGAACTTTACTTATTCCACTCAATCAACAAAACAATAAAAACAATGACGATAATAAAAAAAATCTTTGGTAGTTTATTTTTACTACTCAGTGTGCCAATCTTTGCACTCAGCTCAGCCAGTGTTAATCAAACCTGGTTTTATCCAGGAGAAACCATTGTCCTAACTTTAAATGCAGATAGTGACAAGGTTGTATTTCCTGCGATTAGTAAAATTGCAGGGTATTCTGTGTTAAGCACAAACAATGCCAAAAGTATTAGCATTATGAACACTAAACGCATGGTACAAAGCAGCAAGTCCTATACCTTCAAACCTTTAAAAAGCCTGCAA
>NZ_FQTR01000422.1 GCF_900128535.1 bacterium endosymbiont of Bathymodiolus sp. 5 South
AATGCGGAAAACCTTCAATTTCTAATAGCTCAATAAAAGCCTGTTCTAATTTTGCTTCGGTAAACTTCATTGTTTCAAGCCTTTGGTTTTACTTTCAATTTGCTTGATAAAATCTTTCTCAACCTGTGTAATTCGATTTTTTATTTTCTCTTTATAAGTTTTATATTCGCTGTGTGCTTTTTCAATGGCTTTTTGATGACTGACTGCTCCTGAGTGTTGCAAAATATCTTTATTCGTCATTTTCAAAAAACTATCTAACTGCTTAATCCAATCTGCCATATACATGGGCGTTCGGTCTAACGCTTGAATTTCTGCAATTTCTAAAAATGCGGTGACCATTCTATTCAAAATATTCAATTCATCTTCGGCAAGATAATTTTTAGCGATTTCTACCTCTTTTTTTGTCGGTATTTCACCTTTAAAGCTGGTTAAGCCGATATGTTCTTTTTTTGAATTTACTCGCCTGTAAATAGTTTCGGCGGCGGTTTCTCCATGGCTTGCCCAGTGCATTTTATTTTGGATGGTTTTAAAAACCATAAGCGATTGTTCAGTTTGAGGGTCGTAGTCGATACTGGTGGCATAAACATCTAGCACCTTACGCCAAAACACCTTTTCCGATGAACGAATATCACGAATACGCGCCAAAAGTTCATCAAAGTAGTTTCCACCGCCTGCTTCTTTTAGCAGGTCATCGTTCATGGCAAAGCCCTTTATCAGATACTCTTTGATAAGTGCGGTTGCCCATTTTCTAAAATGTACCCCTCTGTGGGATTTTACTCGGTAACCTACTGAAATAATGACATCAAGATTGTAAAAATTGGTCGGCTTGGTAGAAAAATCGGAA
>NZ_FQTR01000423.1 GCF_900128535.1 bacterium endosymbiont of Bathymodiolus sp. 5 South
CACCCAGCATAAAAACTTGAATGTCTCTTACACGCTATATGGCACTAATTCAAGTAATCTGAGCGGCAGCATCTCCCGAGATTCCAGCACCAGCACCAGCCAACAAACCACCCACAACAACACCAACCTAACTGCCACCAACATCAACCTTAACACCACCCAAGACACCAAAATCAAAGGCGCCAATCTACAAGCCACCAACCAACTCAACATTGACACCAAAAACCTAGAAGTATCCAGCGTACAAAACAAACACAAAGCCAAAACCCGCTCTCAAGGCGCCAGCCTAGGCATCGGCAGCAGTGGCGTTAACTCAGTAGGCTTCAATCAATCCAAAGCTGATGAAAACAGCAAAACAGTACTACTCACCAGCATGACAGCCAAACAAGTCAACATCAACACCCAAGCACACACCCAGCTTACCGGCAGTTTAATCGCTGCCACCGACACAGGCGACAAAGACGGTAACGACAATGGACAACTCAATCTCACCACCAACAGCCTAAGTGCCAGTAGCCTCAACACCACCAGCAACAATAAATCCAACTCAATAGGACTTAACGCAGGTGGCAACGCCAATACCAACTCAGCCAAACTCAACCGTGTCAGCCTTGATTACACCAACAACAAACACAATTCTAAAACCAAAGTCCTAGCCACCCTAGGCAGTGGCAATATCCAAATAGCCGACATCGACCAAAACAATTCCAATTCCAAATCCAAATCCAATTCTAAATCCAATTCTAAATCCAAGTCTAAATCCAAATCCAGCACCAAACTCCTCAACAGAGACATCAAAGACACAGAAGTAAACATCTACAACATAGCCTCTCACAAAGGC
>NZ_FQTR01000424.1 GCF_900128535.1 bacterium endosymbiont of Bathymodiolus sp. 5 South
CAGGGTGATTGCAACCCAAATGGGCTTTTCTCAGGTTGCCAGTGGCCCCATGGTGCGTTCATCGTATCATGCAGATTTACAAGCGTCTGGTGAGTTGATCACATAATTATCGACCCAGCATTGCAAACTCCACTTCAAAGTAAACTATGCACTAAATCCCAAAGAATATGATAGGTGGTTAAATGAGACTCTTGCACTCTGTGGATGCTATCTGTTTCTACTGTTAGACATATATCCACATTGTTGGATTTTGCCATTTCACCGCCTGTTTGCCCAGAGAATCCAATGGTGGATAACCCCATTTCTTTAGCTTGCGCAAAGGCCTTGATTAAACTCTTTGAATTTCCGCTAGTGGAGAATCCAATCAAAACATCGTTTTTTCTTGCCAAACAAAGTAATTGTCGTAAGAAAATATGTGCATTGCCTACATCATTTGCAACAGCAGTCATAGTGGCAATATCAGCGGTGAGATTAGTAAAACTTAGGGCTTTTCTACCCGTGGTTACTGGGTGCATAAATTCGGTGGTAATATGTGCTGCATCGCAAGATGAGCCACCATTTCCCATGGCGAATAAATGTCCATTTTGTTGATAACATTGAGCAATAATTTGTGCGGAGCGTAGAATTTTATGTTCATTTTTTTGAAAGAAAGCCTGCTTGGCGTTGATGCTATCTGCCACTTTCTCTTGAATTGAAGCCAGTAACAATTCTGTATTGACACCCTTCTTGTTTTCATTTAAAAAAGGGTATAAGTCTGATAATGCTTTATTATTGTTCATATTTTCTCTCCCTAGCGATGCAAATTGCTGATTGACCTAAACTAATACT
>NZ_FQTR01000425.1 GCF_900128535.1 bacterium endosymbiont of Bathymodiolus sp. 5 South
GGAATACCACAAACACTAAAGAAAGGGCAAAAGAAAAGCAAAAACGAGTCTGATCAAGAAGAAACAGCAGACGCATGGGGGTTTGAGAAGCCTAGCACCTCTGGAATACCACAAACACCACAAAAAGTTAAAACAATCTCTTGGAAGCAAGGAGTGTACGGGATAAGGAGAGGTATGCGTAACGGAGAATTAGAAAATCTCTGGGTGAGTGAGAAACATGACACCGCAAAAGGAAAGAAGTTGCTCATAGATATACTGACTAATGTTAATGAGATTTCTAATGCTGTTTTTGAAAATGTATCAAAAATTACATTCGGTGAATCTTCTACTCCTGCTACTAATGTGGGATATTTAAGAATGTATTATAGGAATATATATCCAGATTTAGATAGACAAGGTTTGGAAGAATTGGCACAAGCAACCTCAATCACAGCTAGGTTAGTGCAAAAGACAAACCTTGCCTTTTTTGCTAGGAACGATTGGAGAGATCAAGTTCAAGAGCGTGAAAGAATGCAATTAAAGGGGCCGTCAGTTTTTTTAGTTGGGGCTGCACATACCTTGCGACATGAAGTTAGGGACTCGCATTCAATACACAATGCAAACGCATATCCTGCTTATCAATACCCTAATCCAAACAGAAGCATTGCTTTGGTGCCAGAGCAAATAATTAAAAATCTTAAATTCATGAATCGTAAAAACACAAATGCCGCCCCCGAATACGCAGTATGGGTCAAAAGCCAAGACGAGTCAATGAATGACCCGTTCTTGGTTATGGGTCAAAAATCTGACATGGAAAAAGCATTTGGCAACAAAATCAGATTATTAC
>NZ_FQTR01000426.1 GCF_900128535.1 bacterium endosymbiont of Bathymodiolus sp. 5 South
TATTTTTTGTAAAATACCTAAGGTTTTTTGCGGTACTGGATAAAAAGCAGTTTTGTTGATTTAGATGGTTGGAAAAATGGGTGGTTTTGGTTTGTTTGGAGTGGTTTTTAAGGGGCGACTAATTAACATCTTTACTTTTTAATATTTTACAAAAGCTAAGATTAAAAGACTGTGTTATTGCTTTAACATCAGTGAATTTTTATCATTATGAATAAGTACAAAGCTTTATACAATAGAAATTTGATATAATTTAAGACCTTTGCATAAATAGGAATGATTAGCAAAATCCAATTTTTACCCAATTGGTGATTTATTTAAATCTTGTCCTAGCAGGGCTAAGGCTGGGTTTAAAAAATCACCAAGTGGGTGAAAAGTGGGTTTCTGATGATTGTTCCTATTTATGCAAAGGTCTCAATTTACTTATTTAAAGGAAACTAAATTATGTTAACCAAGATAATAAAACAAAGTGTGTGGTTTTTGCTAATGCTAATATTGGCTAGTTGTGTAAAAAATGATAAAGTGCCAAAATCTATAGTCGTCTTTGGAGACTCCTTGTCTGACCAAGGCAATATATTTTCAATTGTCAATCATGTAACCGATTTAAAAAACATCCATATGTCCACGCCACCATCGTCACATGACGGGCATGCGTTTAGCAATAAATTATTAGCAGTTGAGTATTTGGCTCAACATTATGGTCTTAAACTTTCTCCTGCTTGGCGTTATAAAAAATCAAGTGCAGACATCAATACAATCGAAGGGTCGTATAGCAATATTTTTGCCTCAAGTGCATTAAACAATGATTTTCAAAAAGAAAAG
>NZ_FQTR01000427.1 GCF_900128535.1 bacterium endosymbiont of Bathymodiolus sp. 5 South
TGAAGTTACGGCATCAACAATAGTAATGCAGTCATTATCATGTGCAATCTTACACAGTGCTTTTGCATCTGAGCGTGCACCTGTTGAAGTTTCTGCGTGTACAAAAGCTAAGATTTTTGCATCTGTATTGTCTTTTAAGGCTTGTTCAACTTTATCCAAAGAAACCGCCGTACCCCAATCATCTTCTACCACAACAGCCACACCACCAAAACGGGTGATGTTTTCTTGCATACGCATACCAAATACACCATTAATACAAACCACAACCTTATCGCCTGGTTCAACTAAGTTGGCAAAGCAAGTTTCCATACCCGCAGAACCCGGTGCTGATACCGGCATGGTTAATTCATTTTCAGTTTTGAAAATGGACTTTAAGCCTTCTTTGGTCTCATTCATCATGCCAACAAAAGCAGGATCAAGGTGTCCAATCGTTGGACGCGCCATAGCTGATAGGATGCGAGGATGCACATCACTTGGACCTGGACCCATTAGTGTTCTTATTGGTGGATTGAATGATTTCATAGTTTTATAAAGGTTAGAAAATAAAAAGTCATTATAATGGCTTGCATGTCAGTTATTCACGAATTATCTCGCACTCTGCCTAAGGGTAATGTTCTTACAGGCGAGGAAAACACACGCCCATTTGAATGTGACGGTTTGAGTGTGTATCGGCAAAAACCTTTAGCAGTGGTATTACCCCAGAGTGTTGAGCAGATTAAACAAGTGTTAAAAATTTGTAAAGCGCACAACACACCTGTGGTTACGCGTGGTGCGGGTACAGGCTTATCAGGCGGTGCGATGCCA